>JAISYE010000169.1 GCA_031297485.1 Clostridiales bacterium | reverse complement strand
TTTGAGCCTTTTGGGCGGTCTATCACAATCTCCGAATCAGCGATTAGCGTGTCAAGAGCCGTCCAAAAATCAGTGTGCTTACATCCGTTCACTTTCCCGCACTCCTTTTCTTCTAATATACCTGTGCTTCATTCATCGCCTCCGCTTATTTTACAGGCAGAAGGTACTTGACACAACCGCCTTAACACGCGGTTTTCAAGGTTCGCGTCATTATAATGGCAGTATGGCGGCAGGGCGGCAAGAGCCGGACATCCGTTCCCTCCCAAATTTTGAAAGTTCTGTGAAAGTTCTGGAGAAAGAAACTGACAACTCCAATAAATAGCGAATATGGGTAAAAAAAACTCCCGCAGCGGCAAAAATAAAACAAAAAATCTTGCTTCAGGGTATTGCGTAAAACAAAAAAAATGGCATAATATAAAAAGTAAGGTATAAACAAAAAATATTTATTCTTTATTAAATGAGGAGGGTTCATATGTTTAAAAAGTTTTGCGCGAGTATGCTAGTCATAGCAATAGTGGGGGCTGTATGCCCGCCTGCGGTGTCCGTCCGCGCGGCGGAAGGGTTTAACGCTAACTTGCGTTCGCTGTATTATTCCTACATCGCTGGTTCGCATACCGAGGAGTATAACGAATACAACCGTTTTACGCTTCACGACTTTGACGGCGATGGCATACCCGAGGTGCTGCTGGGCATCGCGCTGTCAAACGCGCCAAAATTCGTCGCCTATGACGTTTATAAGTATGAAAACGGCAAATTCGGCCACATAGGCAAAATAAGCACCAGCCGGTACTTAGTAAAAGATAAATTTTCAAGGGCAATACTCGGCATGTATTCTACATCTGACGACACCGGCGTTACGGTCGAATTAAACAATTTCTATATACACAACGCCACCGTTCAAAAGAATTCCGTGCTGTACAGCAGCGGCAACACCTTTTTAAAAGGCCCGCTGTTAATATCAAAACAGCAGTATGAGGAGGAACTGTATAATTATCTCGGCTCCTATGACGAGCTTATTGTGCACGACATATTCAGCCGCTCCGTGATTATGGCGTGCGTGTATTCCTGGCAGCCCCAGCCTCTGGCGCTGCTGAACACGCAAAAGCTTAAAAGCAATATTACGCTTAACACGTGGCAGTCAAAATATTTTGAATACCTGGAGAACTACCCTGACGGCCCCACTGACACCAAGTACGAATTTTACGAGCCTGAGTACCCCCGCGCCCCAGCTACGTACACCCGTTACGCGTTGTACGACATTACCGGCAACGGCGTGCCGGAACTGCTAATAGGCGTAAACCACGGCACGCAAATCAGCTTCGACGTATACCGCTATGTCGGGGGCGAAGTAAAGTTTATGGGGTCTTTTGACAGTTATTCCAAGTATATGTCTAAGTTCCCGAATTCCCGCGACATCTTCGCCTTTGACCCTGTATCGGACCAGTTCGGCTATCAGAGCGCCAACAGAATGTCCTACAGGGACAACGCGCTGTCGAAAACCCAGTTAATGTCTGTTTATCCAAACAGTGACGCGTCGAAAACGGTTTTTCAGGTTAATTCCGCGGCCACAACGGAAGCGGCGTACAACAAAGCGCTTACCGCGTATATAAACGATACCGTTGAAATAAAAACCTACGACTTTGAAATTGTTCCCCACAGCGCCGTCTTGGCCGGCTGGCGGACTATGCCTTACTAGGAGTGACGTCTGTGAAGACCTTAACATATTTCGTCAGCTGCGCATTGTGCTGCGCACTGCTGACCCAGGCCGCGCTGGCCGCGCCTCCGGTTTTTAGCGACCCGTCGCCCGTACAGGACATTGTTCCCGTGCCGGCCAACGTGCCCGAGCCGGCTAAGGAGGAAATCCTTCCGCCGGCGTTTCTCACGGACCGCGGCTTTACCAAGGGCGTAATGTTTTATACGGATTTTCCCAAGATACCTGATATAGTCTCCTATGCCAACCTGTACGGCAAGGCCGCCTATATCATGTACCCCACGATGGAGGAGCGCTTTTACTATTACGAAAACCCGGAGCAGGGCTATATTTACCGTTCCGGCGTGTATGATTTCCTTAATGTGCCGGAATCCGCGCTGTACGCCTATGGGGAATATTTGTCGTCCATAGGCTTCCAGCGCGGGGACTCTATTGTGCAGGAGGGCTTTGAGGAATATTACAAAGTTGTCCAAGAGGAACTGCTGTACGCGCCGGATTTTAAGCCCATCGAAAACGGCGTGTTTATTATGTCGAACGGTTTCCCAGAATTTATATGGCTGCTTGTGGGCCGCGCGCGGAACATAGACTTGCAGGGCAATCCTGCAGACTGCGCGGAATTCCGTTTGTACAGCCTGAGTTCGGTACCGCGCGATTCCCTTAACCTAGCTGAATTTGTCAGCGGAGATGTCTCCAGCATATCCCCAAGGCTGATAAACAACAACAAGGTCTCGACAGGCGTAACCGTATACGCCACGCTGCCCAGCGGCTATGTATACGTTGTGCCGCCGCCCAATACCCTGAACGTATCGCCGGAACTGCCGCCGGACAACGCCTACAACGTGCCGGAGGAATCTGGTTCGAGTCTCGTGTCGCCGGCGCTGCCGCCGGACGGTTCCTATAACATGCCGCGGGAATCTGACGCGAGTCTTAACGTTGTATCGGAATTTACACGCAAACTGAATGAACGGCTTAAGAATGATTCGCCTAAAGAATGACGTCTGACGGCAAGCAACCAACGGCATCCGAGGAATTCTTCCCGGATGTCTTTTTTTATTTGCCAAAGATACAACACTTAGCGTCTACAAGGTCAAGGCAGCCATATGTCTGTTCAGAGGTCAAAACATTAAAACATTAAAACATTAAAACATTAAAACATTGGGGCCAACGAACAAACCATCGTTAGGCCCCAAACCCCGCTGGGGACTCGCCCCCAGACCCCTTCTTAAGGGCGGCGAGTACAGCGCTTTCTGGCGCGGGTACAGAACATTAAAACCTTGGGGCCAACGAACAAATCATCGTTAGGCCCCAAACCCCGCTGGGGACTTCATCCCCAGACCCCTTCTTCAAGTGCGGCAGGTACAGCGTTTTCTGTAGGGGTGAATTGTGTTTGCCCGCTTTCAAGAAAACGGATTGTTTATCTTTTTCTTAAATTCGCGCGTATGAGGTATAATTCGCCGGAGCCGGAACTTTCGGGCTGTTTTTCAGGAAGGAGTCCTTTATGAAAATCGCCAAAATCGAATCATTTTTTGTAAAACCTCGGCTGCATTTTATTAAAATCACAACAGACGACGGCTGCGAAGGTTGGGGAGAGCCTATTGTGGAAGGCCGCGCTCGTACTGTCGCCATGGCGGTAAAAGAACTGGAGCCTGTGCTGATTGGTACGGACCCGTTATGTACCGAAAAAATTTGGACCGAAGTGTACAGGGGCACCTTCTACCGCGGCGGGCCGATTCTGGTTTCTGCCTTATCCGGTATAGACCAAGCGCTGTGGGATATAAAGGGCAAGTATTTCGGCGTTCCCGCCTATGTTCTGTTGGGCGGCCCCACTCGTCAGCGCGTCCGGACTTACGCCCATGTTTTTGGCCGCACAATGGAGGAAACCCTGGAGAATCTTAAAAAAGCCGTGGACAATGGCTTTACTCTCTTTAAAACCTTTGCCGTTGACGGCCCGATACGCCCCTTGGACACTGCGGAAACCATGGAAAAAGGCGTTGCCCGTGTAGGAACCATCCGGGAAGCGCTCCCCAAAAACTGCGACTTGGCCTTGGATTTTCACGGACGCTTCACCCCCGCCATGTCCATCCGGCTGATTAAGGAATTGGAACAATTCCGTCCGATGTTTGTGGAGGAACCTGTCCAGTGCGAGAACGTGGACGCGCTGGCGACAGTGGCGCGTTCTACTTGCGTACCCATTGCGACAGGGGAACGGCTTTTCACCCGCTGGGGCTTCCGCGAGGTGCTGGAAAAGCAGGCCGCGTTTGTTCTGCAGCCGGACTTATGCCACGCCGGCGGCATTACGGAAGTGCGGAAGATTGCGGCTATGGCGGAGGTTTATTACGCCCAAATCGCTCCTCATAACCCCTTGGGCCCGGTGTCTCTGGCTGCCGGACTTCAGGTGGCGGCCTCTATCCCGAATTTCCTGTGCCAGGAACAGGCGACCTTGGGCGAAGGGTATTTAAAAGAACCGTTTGTTATACGGGACGGCCATATTGATATTCCCGTAAAACCCGGCCTTGGTATTGAGGTCAGCGAGGAATACCTGCGGGAAATGGCATATCCCGGCGACTGGGACACGCCCAGGATTTATAACGACGACGGCTCGTTCACGGAATGGTAGGGATGACTATGCCAGGAGAGAACAAGAAACCTGTAGCTTTTGTAACCGGTTCAAGCAGGGGGATTGGCGCGGCTGTGGCTCTGGAATTCGCCAAGGCGGGCTATGACTTGGCGCTGCACCACCGGAATTCGGAAACAGCGGCGCTTTCGGTCAAGGAACAGGCCGCGGCGTTGGGCGCGCGCGCGGTTATCCTGCAAGGGGATATCAGCGTGCTGGAGGACATAGACCGCCTGTTCGGCGAGTTCAGCCGTTCCTATGACAGGTTGGATGTGATGGTGAATAACGCCGGCGTCACAAAATTTTCACCCTTCCTGGATGTGCGGCCGGAATTATTCGAGGAACTGATTAACACGGATTTCCGCGGGACCTTCTTCTGCGCCCAACAAGCGGCGCGTATTATGACGGACAAGGGTATCCGCGGCGTGATAATCAATATCACGTCTAATCATCAGAAAGGCTGTTGGCCTATCGCCAATGTATACGCCGCCTCAAAAGCGGCGGTAAACAAACTGACGGAAAATATTGCCCTAGAACTGGCGCCTTATGGTATCAGGGCCGTATCCATAGCCCCCGGATACACTAAAACCCGTGAATTTCCAAAAAAACCGCCGCCAGGGTTTCCGCCGGAACAGTGGGAAAAATTCCTGACCCTGCATCAACGCCTGCCCCTGGGCAGAGTATGTGAACCCTGGGAAATCGGCAGGGCAAGCGTGTTCCTGGCAGGGGAAGGCGCCGGGTATATTACCGGAGCCTGCCTGTACATGGACGGCGGCGCGCTGCTGCCGGTGGCGGCGGAAAATACGTTTAGCTGAAAGGAGGATAACAACTTGAAACGTCTGGAATTGTCCGCCAACAGCGGCTGGCGCTTTTACAGAGGCGCGCCGCCCTCGGGCCGTGAGGATTCTGTAGCGCGTTCGGACGCGAAATTTCCGTTTGACCGTGACTATGACGATTCCTGGTGGGAAGTGGCGGCACTGCCCCACACAGTTCGGGAGGAGCGGCTGATAGCCTCGGGCGGGCTTAATTATCAAGGCGAGGCATGGTATCGCCGCCGGTTTGAAATTCCGGAAGAACTGGAGCGGATGGACCTGCTTTTCGAGATGGAAGGCGTCATGCAGCGGGCGGATGTCTGGCTGGACGGGGCGCCGTTAGGGTTTGCCGAGGGCGGCTTTTTGCCGGCTGCCTTTGACTTGACCGGGAAAATCACGGCAGGAGTCCAGCATGTACTGGCGATACGGGTGGATAACAGCGATTTGCCGGACGTGCCGCCGGGCAAGCCCCAGAACGCGCTGGATTTTTGTTATTTCGGCGGCCTGTATCGGGATGCCTGGCTTAAAGCCGCGGGCAAAACCCGGTTCTCTTACGCGGTTCACGAAGGCAAGACGGGCTCCGGAGGGCTGTATGTCACATATCCCAAGGTGTCCGCCGAAGAAGCGCTGGTGCGCGTTAAAGCCCATATGCTGAACCACGCGGAACAGGCGGCGCGGGCACGTGTCAGGCTTTCGCTGGCCGCGCCGGATTCCGGCCCCGCGGCCGAAGCGGAAAGCGAAACCGTTACAATCCCCTCTGGCGGCGATACGGAGGTATCCATTACATTCGCCGTAAAGCAGCCCAGGCTTTGGCATCCCTTTCATCCCTGTCTCTACAGCCTTACCGCCACCTTGGTCAGCAGTGAGGGCGAAACACTGGATGAATTGTCGGAACGGATTGGTATCCGCTCTGTTCAGTTCACGGCAAAGGGATTCTTTATAAACGGCGAACCCCTGTTTTTGTCCGGGGCAAACCGGCATCAGGATTATCCCTATATCGGCTTCGCCCTGCCGGACGCTCTCCAAAAGCGGGACGCGGCCGCCCTGAGGCGTGCCGGCATAATAGCCGTCAGAACAGGGCATTATCCCCAAGACAAGGCGTTTATGGACGCCTGCGACGAACTTGGGATTTTATGCGTTATCCCCACGCCTGGCTGGCAGATTCACCCTCAAAGCGTAAAGTTTGACCTGCTGAGTTATGAAAATACGCGGCGGCTTATCCGCTATAACCGGAACCATCCCAGCGCCGCGCTGTGGGAGCCGATCCTTAATGAAACGGATTACCCCGAATATTTCGCGCGGAAACAGCTGGAGATTGTCCGTGAGGAAACAGAAGACGGCTGGTGCGCCTGCGACAGCCACTACGCCTATGCGGAGCATTATCCCGTAAATTACAGCATAATGGACCTTGAAACAGGCCGTCCCCTATTTGTGAGGGAATACGGCGACAATTTCACGGAACAGTTCGGCCCTTCCGGTACGCTACGGAGGGTCAGGCGCGGCGCGGACACAGGCTTCTACCTGGGCGGGGAACAGGCTATGCTGCGTTCGGCCCAGGAACGTTTCGAGGATTATTATCTGCTCCGCGCCGTGCCAGGGCTGAACGGAGCGACTATGTGGACGGGCGTTGACCACAACCGGGGCTATGACGAGAACGAGGCGCCCGCGGGGATGTTGGATTTATTCCGACTGCCGAAATTTTCGCTGTACCTGTACATGGCGCAGCAAGATGTATCTGTGGCCGGCCCCATGTGCTTCATCGCCAATTATTGGACGCCGGATTCGCCGCGCGACGTAACAGTGTATACCAACTGCGAGGCCGTGCGGCTCAGCTTAAACGGACGGACGCTGGCAACTCTGACCACTGCGGAAGGCTGGGCTAATACGCCTATCTATGCGGGCGCGGCCTATTCCTGGCGTATGCGCGGCCGGAAAGTTTCCCACGATTTTATCCCGGAAGGCGTGCACCCGCCCATTACATTTCCAAATATCCCCTTCGAACCAGGGGAATTGACCGCCGAAGCTCTGATACAGGGCCGGCCTGCCGCCAGCCATACCGTCCGCACGCCGGGCGCGGCCGCGGGGCTGGTGCTGCGGCCTCATTGGGAAGGGCTGGAGGAATGGATTGCCGACGGCTCTGATTTACTGATGGTCCACGTATTCGCGGCAGATGCCCAGGGAACAACCGCGCCTTGGGATGAACGGGAAGTGCTGTTTTCCATTTCCCATGGCGCTGAAATAGTGGGCAGCGACGCGCGTGTGGCCGCAAACCCTGTACGCCTGGAGGCAGGCGCCGCCGGCGCGCTGCTCCGGGCAGGGCGCGTTCCGTGGACGGTAACCCTGCGTGCGGAAGCGGAAGGGCTTGTGCCAGCGGAAATCACCCTGACACTGTCGGAAAACACTGTCCGGGAATTGGAAGGCCCTGCACAGCCGCCTCCTGTTGTTCCCCCGGAGTACACTTGCGACCGCTGCGAGCGGTTTTCCATACCCCACCAGCTTCGCGCCGAATCCTGGTACAAGCTGAACCTGGCGGCCGGGCGGCCTGTATCGGCTTCCTCTTACGCCGCGGGGTATCCTCCGGAAAACGCTGCCAAAGGAGTTGTCGCGGAACCCTGGGTCGCCTCCTGCACAGCCATGCCTCAGTGGTGGGCCTGTGATTTTGAAGCCCCTGCCTGGTTTTATGGCGCTACGGTATTTTGGCAGCAGGACGGGCTTTGGTACGACTATGACATTCAGGTTTCCGACAATGGGGAGAACTGGGACACCGTCAGTTCCGGACACGCTTCCGGACAGTCCTATGTTCCCGTGTATCTGGCGGAACCGGTTCTCAAACGGTATGCCCGCGTATTTATCCGCGCGGTATCCGGCAATATTCCGGCAGGCGCATACATGATTGAGTTTCACGGCAGACCCCAGAAAATTGAATAATACAATGGGAAGGAGCTAATTAAGATGTTGAAACTTCAATGGGCGCGCGCAATAGCGCTGGTTCTTATCTTGATGTCAATGGCAAGCTGCGGGGAAGCGCAGACTTCGGAGACCCCCGCCGAAGGCGCGCCGGGCATTTCCCAGCATGTGGACCTGACCATGTACCTGCTGGGCGACGTTCCGGCAGATCAGGAACTTGTACAGGCGGAACTGAATAAACAACTCAACGAGAAACTGAACGTGACGCTGACCACCAAGTACCTGTCCTGGGGCGACTACATGACAAAGTATTCGCTTATACTGGCCAGCGGGCAGGATGTGGACCTGATATATACCTCCGACTGGGCGTTTTATCCTACCGAAGCCGCCAAAGGCGCGTTTTACGAGTTAACGGACGAATTCATGGAGCTGTATATGCCCAACGTTCTAAAGACTCAAGCGCCCGAAAGCCTTAACCAGGCCAGAATCAACGGCAAACTTTACGCCATCCCCAAGAACAATACCGGGCTGGAAGGCGAAAGCTATGTAATGATCCGCAAGGATTTACGCGAAAAATACGGCATGGGTACCATCGACAGCCTGGAAAAACTGGAGGAATATTTTAAGGCAGTGCTTGCCAACGAGAGCGGCATCCTGCCTTACGCGGCCAATTACGACGCGGGCGGGTTCTACATGGAGGCGTACCTGCAGCCCAATTCCATCTACGGAGCGGGGCCGGGATATTCATATTCGGCCGCGTCCACGGAAGCGCCGGAGTTTAGCGAATTAGAATACACCTGGTTCCGGGAGGATATAATCCCCTATTACGAGCGCATGAAGCAATGGGCGGAATGGGGTTTCTGGTCGAAAAACGCCATTTCGAACACAGAAGCCACGCGAGACGCTTTTGAAAACGGGAAATCCGCTTCCCTTGGGCAAAACCCCGGCACTTTGTACACTGCCGGACGGAACCTAAGCAACAATAATCCGGAGTGGACCTACGAGGTGTTGGACGTATGCCCCGGCACAAACCGCCATCCATCCATGTATACCGGCGATTGCATGGCCATTGCGGACGCTTCGAAAAAACCCGAGCGGACAGCCATGCTCATCGACTTGATAAAATCCGACTTGGATGTCTATCTGTGCCTGGTGGGCGGCATAGAGGGCAAGCACTATGTCCTGGACGAGGACGGCAGCCGGCTGCTTGGGCCTGAAGCCGACAAATATCCTTGGGACTCTGGCACTTGGGGGTTCCGCTGGAATGACGCCATGCTGCCAAGGGATGCCAGTATGACGGCGGAGCAGGCGGCCTTTGAGGAAGGGCAGAAAAAGCTGTTTCTTGCCCCTGACGTGTTGGGCTTCCGCTTCGACAGAGAGCCTGTTAAGAATGAAATGGCCGCTGTTGAGGCAATAGCCGACGAATATGTGGACATGTTCCACTTAGGCATGGTCCCCGACATCCGTGGCACGGTCGCGGAATGGAAGGCTAAGACCGAAGCGGCCGGGCTGCCCGTAATAGAGGCTGAGTTTGAGAAACAGTACAACGCCTGGAAAGCCACATTGAAATAATCCTGCGTATGGCACGGCGTTACCCCATTGGCGCGAACTTAAGGCTTGGGAAAGGTCAAAACCTTAAAACCAACGGACAGTTCACCGTTAGGGGCCTAACGATGGTTTGTTCGTTGGCCCCAAACCCCGCCGGGGATTTCATCCCCGATAGTCGAGCTTGCTCGACGTAAAAGGGATTGTTTATTTTTTTCTTAAGTTCGCGCTTATGCGGCGTTACCCTGCGTTCAGCGCCGCGCCATACTTGATAGTCGAGTTTACTTGACACAATAGTCGAGCTTGTTCAATAAAATACCCGAACAAACTTGACGCGATAGTCGAGCTTGTTCAATACAATAGCCGAACAAGCTCGACGTATGACCCAAAAAGTGAGGGATAGGGATGTCCGCAAGGTTCGCAACGCAAATAAACCCAGCAGCCAGAAAAAAAACATTCTTTCAGCAAGTGGCGCAAAATCGGACATTTTTGATTATGGTGGCAATCCCGATTCTGTATGTTATTGTTTTCAGCTATATTCCCATGGGCGGTATAATTTTGGCGTTTAAGGACTACAAATACCGCCTGGGCATCTTCGGCAGCCCGTGGGTAGGCTTAAATAATTTCCGCTACTTCTTTATTTCGGGCGCGGCTGGAAGGGTAATCCGGAACACGCTTCTGTATAATATGGCGTTTATTACCGCTGGCATGATCATAGAAGTGTTTTTCGCCATTGTCTTGAGTGAGATTCGGAACCGATACTTTAAGAAAATCGCCCAGTCCATGATGCTGCTTCCATTTTTCATCAGCTGGGTTGTGGTGTCCTCTATTGTCTACAGCGTACTCTCTTATGAATACGGCCTGATAAATAACCTGCTCGCCGGCGTTGGGGGAGAGCCGGTTAATCTTTACGCCCTGCCTAAGGCCTGGCCCTTTATTCTTGTGTTTCTGCGGATTTGGAAGGGCGCGGGGTACGGATGTATCATCTACCTTGCCAATATCACAAGTATAGACCCTGAAATCTATGAGGCTGCGGACATAGACGGCGCGAATATCTGGCAGAAAACATCGGCCATTACCCTGCAGCATCTGCGGCCCACCATGGTCATCCTGTTCCTTTTAGCAATGGGCGGCATGTTCCGCGGCGACTTCGGGATGTTCTATCAAATCATCAGGAACAATGGAACGCTGCTGCCCTACACGGATATTATCGACACCTTTGTTTTCCGCGCTCTGCTCTCCTCCTCCGACGTGGGCATGTCGGCGGCCTCCGGTTTGTTTCAGTCTGTACTCTGTTTTATTACCGTTATGCTGGCCAACTTTGTTGTTACGAAGATTGACCCGGACTACGCTCTATTCTGAGGAGGCGCGATCATGGAGTATACAAACAGAGGGATACGCACCGGAAAGGACAGGATTATCTTTAACGCGGTTGCGTACCTGGTGCTGGGAGTGTTCGCCCTCCTGTGCGTTATCCCGTTCTATCTTGTAATCGTGGCCTCCCTGACCAGCGAGGAAGCGATTATGCGGGAAGGTTTCAGCCTGCTGGTCCGGGATTTTTCGCTTGAGGGGTATGAGATTATCCTTAATAACCCGGCGACCATCGCCCGGGCGTATCTGAATACCGTCACGGTTACGGTGACGGGCACGGTTGTTTCCGTGTTCATGGTTACGATGTGCGGGTATGTGCTGCAGCAGCGCTCTTTTCCCTGGCGCAATAAGATCATGATGTTCTTTTACTTCACCACGCTGTTCAGCGGCGGCCTGACGCCCTACTACATTCTGTGCACACGCTACTTGGGCTTTAAAAATAAATTTTACGCGTTGATACTGCCGTCGGCTTTCTCGGTTTGGAATATGATTATCGCGAAAAATTTTATGCGTACTATACCGCCGGAGATTCATGAATCAGCGAAAATGGACGGAGCCGGTGAATTCCGTATTTTCCTGAGCCTGATCCTGCCCCTGGCCAAGCCGCTGCTGGCGACTTTGGGGCTCTTTTCCGCGCTGGGCTTTTGGAACGATTGGTACAACTGCATGTTGTTTATCGACGACAAAGACCTGTACACGCTTCAATACTTCCTACAGGAGATGCTGAACAGCATAGAAAATCTGCGCATTGTCGCGGAAAAATCAGGGATTGTCGTGCCGGTGCTGCCGACCGAGGCTATGAAAATGGCTATGACCATTGTCGTCACCGGACCGATTATCTTCGTCTATCCGTTTATACAGCGGTTCTTCATCAAGGGCCTGACTATTGGCTCTGTGAAGGGATAAAATTTTTAATACAGAAAGGGAATAGCAATGGATAAATCCAAAAAACTTATAGGGCTCTGCTTTCATTCTGACGACTTAAACGAGCTGCAAATGGTACGCGACTGCGGGTTTAACGCCCTGCGCCTTATGGTCCCGTTCCCGTGGGGGGACAAACTGTACGGAACGCTGACGGAACGCTACCGCAGTTCCAAGGATTTGATCCGGCTGG
The DNA here is from genome assembly GCA_031297485.1 of Clostridiales bacterium. GTDB lineage: Bacteria > Bacillota > Clostridia > Lachnospirales > JAISYE01 > JAISYE01. The sequence continues at coordinate 6,336 of JAISYE010000169.1, read as the reverse complement.
CGAAGTCCTACGGCTTTTCCATCATGGTCAACACACCGGGGCTTGGCGCCTACTTTTTTAATAAGGATACGCAGACCACTCTGTGGCACGACGAGTTTCCGGATTTCGCGGGCATCAAAGGCACCCCTGAATTTTATGAAAACGTGCGGAAAACCTGCGCGTGGATTGCGGAAGACCTGGCTGAATATGCCGGCCCCTTGTGGTGCCATATGAACGAGATTGATATCGAAACCTTCCACGGCGACTATTCCCTGGAGATTGCGGCGGAGACCGCGTTTCAATCGGCCGCCGGGGTGGTGTCCGCGGACCCTAAAGCGATTTGCGGCATCAACCTGTCCCGGTACTACGAGGACGCCATTGCCACAGCCGATATGGCTTACCGTTCCGGGCACAGTTTCGGATATATCGGCGACGACCAATACTTCGGCTCCTGGCAGGGTCATGACGTGGAGATGTGGAATACCGTCATAGAGAAACTGCACGAGCGTTATAAACTGCCGGTAGTGGCTAACGAATGGGGCTATTCCTCGGGCGGCGTGGTGGTGCCCAAGCCCGAGTCAGAGGATGACATCCCGCCGGGTCTTAACAGCGTGTGCCATGTTTTCGGCTGGCATCATGAAGTGGAAGGCGGGCATACTCCGGAAGTTCAAGCCGCCTATCTCCGCCGGGGGTTTGAAATTTTCGCGCAAAGCCCGCATGTAATAGCTTCGTTCCTGTTCTGCTGGAAGGACGCGAAATACTGCTACCACTGCGGCCGGGAACTGTGCCCGTCCGAATGTTTCTGGGGCATCGTGGACCAGGACTGCAAGCCCAAACCCGCATACTATGCCGTGAAGGAAGCGATAAAAGAATTTTACGCCGGATAGTCAGAGGGCGATTATGGCAAATACACTGGAGCTGTTGGATAAGCACAAGATAATCGTAATTCTGCGGCGCGTGCCTGAGGATAAATGCCTGCCGTTGGCTGAGACCCTGTACCGGGGCGGTATCCGCCTTGTGGAGTTAACTTTCGACCAGGCCGGGGACATGGGGGAGACGGCCAAGGTTATTGACAGGCTGCGCGGCCGCTTTGACAATAAAATCTCCTTCGGCGCGGGAACGGTCATATCTGCTGAACAGGTTGAGCTTGCGGCTAAGGCCGGAGCGGAATACATCATTTCCCCAAACACGGACGAGTCCGTAATCTCCAGAACACGTGAACTAGGGTTAGTCTCTATTCCAGGGGCGCTGACGCCGACCGAAATTTTATCCGCCCACCGAGCCGGCGCGCATTTCGTCAAACTTTTCCCGGCAGGAATCATGGGGGCGGCCTATATAAAGGCTTTAAGAGCGCCCGTTCCCCACGTGCGGCTGATTGCCGTGGGAGGCGTCAGCCTTGATAATATCACTGACTTCCTTCAAGCGGGCGCGTGCGGCTTCGGAATCGGGTCCGCGATAGCCGAACCGGAGCTGATACGGGAAGGCCGGTTCGAACGGCTGGAGGAACTCGCAAGGACGTATACTGACGTAGCCGGCGGACTGCGAACAGGCACAAATTTTATTTAAGAACTTTAAGGAATGGGATTTCACCCCCAGACCCCTTCTTAAGCTATACTTGACCCACATCCTAAAATCAAGAAATTATAAACAATGCGCGTTGTTCTTGCTGTTGCATTATGTTTAAGATTAACGCCTTACTAATCATTAATTTTATAAAATGGTAACCTGTGTTCGCCGGCAGCCACGAAAGGTAAACAGCCTCAACAAATGGCTGAATAAAACCATTTTCACCTTATCTACGCTGAAATTAGTGCGAAAAATAAATTTTGTTTGACACTTTTCGCACTAATTTTGCCTTAAATGCGGCTATTTTGGCACTCTCGTAAAATTTACCTTTTAGAGCTGGTTCGCCGGCCTGATTAATACGCGAAAACAATCACAGCGAAGCGTGGAATGTGTTGTAGGGGCGGGCTGCGTTCGCCCGCACAACCTGTTGACATCGGGTATCAATATATAAAAGTATAAATCGACTTAGCCTCCGCCGTACAATCGGCGATTTTTTTCGCGCCGCTGGCTTTAAACGTGAAAGGAATATCCTTGCCGCTTGAATTCATTATTACGGCGACGCGTTTCCCATCCTTCGTAATAAAGGCGGTTGTTTCAAGCTCCGCGCTGAATTTTGAGAACGCTGCCCGTTTCGAGCCGGGCGTGATAAAGCGGCTGAAATGGGAAATGAAGTAAAAAGCGGGCTGCAAAAGTATATTTTGGTTTTCAGTGTCGCAGATAATCGGAGCGCAGCAAAAGTTACCGACGTGGTTTGGACCGCCGCGCCGGTCCAAAATTACGTTCCAGTCCAAATAGCGGTTCGTGCCGGCGTTTAAGCCGCCGATAATGTCGTGGGCGTAAAATTCGCCGTACTCGTAAGGCGACACGCCGTTTTCGCCTTTAACAGCGGCGCCGCCCGCCCGCGCCGCCATATCTGCAGACATGGCGTTAACCCCAAGGCAGCTTTCCGAGGAAATCAGTTCTTTTTCAGGGAACATCTGCCGGCACAGCGCGAGGTTTTCAAAATGGTCGCCGCTGTACCAGTGGAAAGCTATGGCGGAAACGGCATCCCGCGCCTTTTCGTCGGCAAAAATGTGCCGTGCCCGTTCAAAGGCGCGCTCTTTGTTATGGTCCCAAATGGCGATTTTGACAGACAGCAGCCCCGCGGCTTTAAGCGCGGGGGCCAAAAAATCCCTGACGAAAATCTTTTCCTCCTCATCGGAATAAACGCACGATTCCCATGTTTGCGTCGCTTGCGGCTCGTTTTGCGGTGTGACGTAATCAACCGCTATACCTTCCGTTTCGCAGGCGTTAATATATTTCACAAAATAATCCGCCCAAACAGGGTAATATTCCCGCTTTAACTTGCCGCCTCTTAACATATTCCCGTTTGTTTTCATCCAAGCGGGAGGACTCCATGGCGACGACATAACCGTCAGTTTGCCGCCCGCCGCCGTTTGAGCCTGTTTAATAAAGGGGAGCGTATATTTACGGTCTTCCGCAATGCTGAAACCAGACAAAGTCTCGTCTTTTTCGTCACAGTAAGAATATTGCCCGCGTGAAAAGTCACACGCACCTATGGAGTTTCGGACGCAGTTATAGTTGAGTCCCTTTTCCGAAAAAATATACTCCATGAGCTTTTTCCTGTTCTCCGCGGTCATATCCGACCAAACCATTGCGGAAGCTTCCGTCAGCGCGCCGCCGAAGCCGTGAATTGTCTGGTAAGTTATGTCGTCGTAAATGACTATGAGGTTCGTTTCCCGATTGTCCGCGTCGTCGGTAAAAGGCACGGACGGAAGTTCCTCCAACCATTTGCCGCCCTTTTTAGAGCGGAATATCTTTATGTTATCCATATTAACCCTCCATAGTCCATTACTCTAACATTTTTCAACGGGGAAATAAACGGTGTACGTCTCCTCACCGATTTCATTTAAAGGCTTGAAATAAAACCCATTAGGCTGGTTAATCGTTTTGTACTGTTTTGTCCAATTGCCCCAAACGCGCTCGTTGCTGGGCGCGAGCATTGACTCCGGGGCGTTTTTATCGCCGCGCAGCGTACGTTCTTCCGCCACAATTCCCGCCAAAACAGCCGGTCCGTCCAAAAACGCCACAGTATCGGGCGCGTCCGCCAAAGACCATGTGTGAAGCCCTCTCGGGAAAACGACCTTTATCTGATTTTCATCCCAGCGCCGCCGCAGCGTAAAATATCCGTTTTCCGCTTCTGTATCCTGTTCCTTGCCGTCGATGTAACATAAAGCCTTTCCCGTAATCCACCAAGGCACCCTGAGGGAAACAGCGAAATCCGCCTGTTTGGACGTTTTCAGCTTAATTGTGTAAGTGTCGCGTTTAGGCTTTTCTTGAGCGCCTGAAGCAGATATGTCCACGCCCAGGCAGTCTTCCTTCGGGTCCTCGGCGGTAAGGCTTATTTCAACCGAAGCGCCGTTTAGTTCCGTTTTTAACGTCGAAGGCAAGTACTGGCTTATAATCAGCCGGTCCTTTTCCAAGTAATAAATATATTCCCAAAGTCTGGCGTTTGCCTGTACCACCGTGCAGTGACAGCACCAAAAATCCTCGGTTTTGCCGCTGAAAACCTTATGGCTGCCCGCCGTAAGAGGAAGATAATAGGAGACTATTCCCGTTTCCGCGTAAACGCTCTCGCCGCGTGTCTCCAGCATACGCGGCGTGTAAAAGCCCTGCGCGAAGACGCCGTTTACGATATTGCGCTCGATATAGTCGCCGTATTGGGCTTCTTTTGTGAATTTGAAAAGATAGTCAGCCAACCGTATCATATTATAGACAACGCAGTGTTCTTGGTTTTGGTCGCCGAGTCTTGCGGACTGGCGCATAAGGGGCGTCCAAACCTCGCCGCTCGTTTGCCCGCCCGTGGCGTACATTCCGCGTTTTGTCACGGTCAAATCCCAATAATTTTTCACCGCGTTGAGGTAGCGTTCCTCGCCAGTCACTTCGTAAGCCCGCGCCGCGCCGTGAATTTCGGGTATCGTCGTGTTGGCGTGCATATTCGTCAGAACGTCTTTCCCTTCGAGAAGCGCGTCGAATAATTTAACGCGTTCAAAGCGCCGCATTAAGCCGAGGTGTTCCTCCTCGCCCGTCAGCGCGTAAAAATCCGCCCAAAATTCCATCATGCCGCCCGTTTCCTGAAAATCCATCATTTTTTCAAGTTCGGCGGAGGACACCTGCTCCATAAACGCGGTAAACCATTTGGCGCAATCGGTCAAAATCGCGAAAGCCGTTTCGCTGCCCAAAAGTCTGTACATGTCAAGCAAGCCCATCATAACTTTATGGCACACATAGAACGGCGCCCAAAACCAACCCCCTTTTTTTACCTGATAAATATATTTTTCGGGTATTGGGAAAGCCCATTGCCCTCCGTTTGCAGTTTGGCACTTGCGTATTTCATCGACTATATAATCGGCTTTTGCGCGGAGCATTCCGTTCTTGCCGTTTTTGCACAGCAAGGCCGCCGCGCTTAAATAATGCCCCGTAAAAGTGCCGCGGATGTGGCTTGTGGGCGAATCCCACCCGCCGTGAAGCCGCTTGTCGTTAAAATTCCGCGAGCCGACTGTTCCCGCCTCAAAACGGAAGTGAAACAAAAGGTTCTCAACGTCAAGCCCAAGCAGATACTCTAAATTGCGCTCCTGTTTATAAAAGGCTTCGGCAGGCAAAAGCTCGGCGTTGAAATAAATATTTTCGTCATAATTAATAATACCGCTTAAGGACGACATATCCGCCAAACAAACCGCGTTTTTGTGCAGCCATAAATAATTGGCGGGATATTGGGGCGAAAGGGTCTTCTTTTTGAGGTTTTTATACGCTTGTGTCTTGCCCTTGCCTGCTGCCAAAAGCAAAATTTCTTTACTGGCTAAAATATCTTTTACGCTTAAAGTAAAACCTTCCGAAACTTCCGCGTTTTCGGCAGCGGCAAGCATTGAATGCCCCTTTGTTTTGGCGCTTAAAACAGACACTCGGGCAAAAGGGCCGCCGTATGGCTCGTTAAGCCCCAAATGGCCGTTTTTGCCGAGACCTGTGACGCAAAGGGATATTCCTCCACATTCCTCTATAAGGGCGGACACCCGTTCGCACTCTGTTTCCGCGTCCTCCGCTTCAGGGTCAAAGGAAATATACCGTTCTTCCGCCACGCCCAGCGGCGTTAATATTTGCTCCCTTAAATAGTATTCGCAAGTCGCGGCGGAACTTTTGGGCAGGCCTCTCCACTCGTCGAGCTTAACGACGCGCAGACGGCTTACGTCAACACCTTCCTCCAGTACGCGCTTGACGAACAACTTATACGCGAGCGCCGGCGAGTCTCCCGTGGCAAGGCAAAAACACGCGTCCGGCTTTTCCTTTACGCGGTTTATCATAATTTCCGCCGCCGCTTCGCTCATTTTGTTATAATCAGACATTTCCGTTATTTGCATTTTTGACCTCCTGTTGGTATTGCTGTTTTTTTCGTTTCAATCCACATTATGAACGTCAAAAGGCTTCACTTTTGACCGCAACTGATAGACACCGCCGTTAAGAATCCACATCCCGGCGGGACACGGATGACCACATACTTGATTATAATAGTAGAATGGCAGCAAAATTGCAAGAGCCGTGCAGCTAAGCTGGCAGCTAAGGCGTGTTTGAAAACTCCTCAAAGCGTGAAATTTTGGTCATGTGAAAAACGTGTTGATGAAGTAAAATCGAGCCTTGTGAATAGCGGGCTGTGAAAGTTGATTCAACATAATTCGCCCGCCACCAAATTTCGAATTAAACCGCTGCAATGATAGTCGAGCTTGCTCGACGCTTCGC
>JAISYE010000168.1 GCA_031297485.1 Clostridiales bacterium | reverse complement strand
CATCCCCAGACCCCTTCTCAAGGGCGGCGAGCGCGGCGCTTTTTGGCAGGTACAGGCTTTTTAACAAAAGGGACTGGTGGGGGGGGGGCTTAAGTTCGCGTTTATGGGGCCTAACGATGATTTGTTCGTTGGCCTCAAACCCCGCTGGGGACTTCATCCCATATGCGCGGACTTAAGGTATGGGGAAGGTCAAAACCCTAAGACCTTGGGGCTCTGCCCCAAACCCCGCTGGGGACTTCGCCCCCAGACCCCTTCTCAAGGGCGGCGAGCGCGGCGCTTTTTGATGCAGGTACAGGCTTTTTAACAAAAGGGACTGGTTATTTTTTCTTAAGTTCGCGTTTATGGGGTTCCACCCCAAACTCCGCTGGGAACTTCGTCCCCAGACTCCTTCTTGCGCTTCGCGCGCGCTCATCAAAGAATCCGACGAATAAGCCGCTGTTTTCGTAAAACGAAAATTCCGAGGAAGATGCATTCGTGTATGAGCATAAACCTTTCACCCCTAAATAGACACAAATGAAAATTCTGAAACTTGTCTGGAAAAATTGACATACATAAGCGCATATGCTATTATCCTACTGTCTTATTCAACCGCACGGGCAGATGGTTTAAAATGGCTGGCTGCCATACCAACACGTCGAGCAAGCTCGACTATCCCCGGCGAGTTTTTTAATAGGGAGGTGTAACATAGAAATGTACGCGATTATAGAAACAGGCGGCAAGCAATTTAAGGTCAGCGAAGGCGACATAATAAAAGTCGAGAAACTGGGCGCAGCCGCGGGCGACGCCTATGATTTCAATAATGTAATGCTGGTTACGGACGGAGACGCGGTAACTTGCGGCACGCCGTATATAAGCGGAGCGTCGGTGTCGGCGTCCATACTTGGGGACGGCAAGGAGAAAAAGGTCATAGTCTATAAGTATAAGTCTAAGAAAGGTTTTCATAAGAAAAAAGGCCACAGACAGCCGTTCACAACGGTTCGTATTGACAAAATAAGTTTATGATTACCGTAAAACTATATCGGAATTCTCAAGGCGGCATTTACGCCTTTGACGCCGATAACCACGGCAAGAGTTATGTGTGCGCGGCGGTTTCCGCGCTTATTCTGAATACAGTAAACAGTATATCCGCCCTTACGGCCGAAAAGTACACATGCGACTACGACAAAAAGGGCGGCCACATTTCATTCTCGCTTGCGGACCGGGAGTCGGACTCCCATGACGCGCGGCTGCTGCTTAATGCTATGGAACTGGGTTTGGACGACATACAGCGCCAATATTCCAAGCAGCTGCAAATATTGTAAAGGAGGTATTATCCATGATAAAAATGAATCTTCAGTTTTTTGCCCATAAAAAAGGTGTGGGTTCCACTAAGAACGGCCGCGACTCGGCGTCCAAGCGCCTGGGTGTCAAGCGCACCGACGGGCAGGTTGTCAAGGCCGGTAATATATTGTATACCCAGCGCGGCACGAAAATACACCCCGGCATAAATGTAGGCCGCGGCTCGAACGACACGCTGTTCGCCCTTGTATCAGGCCGTGTCAGATACGAGCGCAAAGGCCGCAGCAAAAAGCAAGTTTCCGTATATCCGGTAGAACTGGCTCAATAACGTTTAATTTAAGTGGGCTGTGATTATAAATATGTCACAGCCTCTTTTCTTTGAGATAGTCGAGCTTGCTCGACGAATATGAAAAATGGTGAAAAAATGTTTGTAGACCAAGCTAGAATACACATAAAGGGCGGCAGCGGAGGCAACGGCCGCGTATCGTTCCACCGAGCCAAGTACGTGCCCAGCGGAGGCCCGGACGGAGGGGACGGCGGCAGGGGCGGCAGTATTATAATAGAGGCGGCCGGCGGCCTGTCCACACTTATGGATTTTCATTATAAGCGCGCGTTCGCCGCGGAAAACGGCCAGGACGGAGGTACTCGCAACTGTACTGGCAGGGACGGCGCCGATGTGGTAATCAAAGTGCCGGCAGGCACAATAGTCCGTGACGCGGCCAGCGGGAAAATCATGGCCGACCTGGCCGCGGCAGGGGACAGGCGTATAATAATAAAGGGCGGCAAGGGCGGCAAGGGCAACCAGCATTTTGCCACAGCCGCGCGCCAGGCGCCGCGCTTCGCGGAGCGCGGCAGGCAGGCAGGCGAGCGTGACCTTATCTTAGAACTTAAACTTATAGCCGACGTTGGGTTAATCGGGCTGCCCAATGTCGGCAAGTCATCCCTGCTGTCAATGGCTACCAACGCCAACCCCAAAATCGCCAATTATCACTTTACTACCCTGACCCCCAACTTAGGCGTAGTACGCGGGCCGGGCGCCGGCGCTGAGGACTTTGTGCTGGCGGACATACCGGGCCTTGTGGAAGGCGCCAGCGAAGGGGCGGGATTAGGCCACAAGTTTTTGCGCCACATAGAGCGCACCAAGGTTTTAATCCATGTAGTAGACGCCTCTGGTCAAGAAGGCGGCGACGTGCTTGAAGGGATAGAAACAATAAACGGCGAGCTGCGGCTGTACGGCCCGGAGCTTGTCGCGCGGCCAAGGATTATCGCGGCGAATAAAATTGACTTAACCGGTGCGCGTGAAAACTACCAGCGCATAAAGCGGCAATACGAGCCGCAGGGCGTGAGGGTTTTCGCCGTATCGGCGGCCACCGGCGAGGGTATAGACGGGCTGCTGGCGGCTGCCGCGCAATTGCTGCGCCAATGCCCCGGCACAATTACCTTCAGCGAAGACTACCAAGAATACGCCGGCAAGGAGCCCGAGCCGATAATAGTAGAGAAAAAGCGCGAGCATTATTTTGTTGTTTCCGGGATTGGCATTGACCGAATGTTGGGTTATACTAACCTAGACACTGAAAAGGGCAATGACTTTTTTCAAAAATTTCTACAGGACAGGGCCATAAACAAACGGCTGCTGCAGCTGGGCGTCCAGGACGGCGACACGGTTCTGCTCGGCAGTATAGAATTTGAATTTTACAATTAAGGGGATTATTATGAACGCGGAAATTTTAGCCGTCGGCACAGAACTGCTCCTCGGCAATATTGTAAATACCAACGCGCAATATATATCCATGCGCTTGGCCGCGCTGGGCATACCGGTTTATTATCAAACCGTAGTGGGCGATAACCGCCGGCGTTTGCTGGAAGCCTATCGCCTGGCGTTCAGCCGGGCGGACATTGTAATAGCCACAGGCGGCCTTGGCCCCACGGCGGACGATTTGACAAAGGAAACCGGCGCGGAATACTTCAACAGGGAACTGATTTTGGATGAAAATTCATGGCGGGAGATAGAGACTTACTTCAAAACACAAAATTACAAAATTACGGAAAGTAACAAGAAACAGGCGTACATTCCGCAGGGGGCAATAATAATGCCCAACGCCAACGGGACCGCGCCCGGCTGTATAATAGAGGAAAACGGCAAGGCCCTCTTAATGCTGCCAGGCCCGCCGTCGGAAATGGTCCCAATGTTTGAAGCCCAGGCGGTTCCATACCTGCGCGCAAAAACGTCTCAAACCTTTTTTTCCCGCACTCTGCGCGTCTGCGGCATAGGGGAAAGCGCGGCGGAACAAGTCTTAAAGGATATAATCGACAGCCAGACCAACCCATCCATCGCACCCTATGCCAAATTAGGGGAAGTGCATTTCCGCCTTACCGCCTGCGCGGCTTCAGAAGCAGAAGCCGCCGCGCTTATGGAGCCCGCGGTGGATGAAATTTACCGACGACTTGGCGCGCATATATACGGCGAGGACGAAGTAACCCTTGAGGAGGCTGTCGTCAGCCTGCTGATTAAACAACAGCTGAAAATCGCCGTGGCGGAATCCTGCACAGGCGGTATGCTTGTCTCGCGGCTTGTGAATGTGCCCGGTGTTTCCAGCGTACTTAACGAGGGGCTGGTAACGTATTCCAACGCGGCCAAAATAGCCCGGCTGAACATAGACAAGGGCACGCTTCTCCAATACGGCGCCGTAAGCGAGGAAACCGCGCTTGAAATGGCTTGCGGCGCGGCCGTTACCGCGGGCGCCGACCTTGGTGTCTCCACCACGGGCATTGCGGGTCCGGACGGCGGCACGGAGGAAAAACCCGCGGGCCTGGTTTTCATTGGGTTGTACCTGCGCGGCAAGAGCAGCGCCGAGCGCCTTATAATTAAGGGCAGCCGGGATAAAGTCCGCGAGCGCGCGGTAGTCGCCGCGCTGGACCTTATCAGAAGGAGATTGCATGACAACGCATAAAGCGGTATTAATGCTTTTGCTGACGACGTTTATCTGGGGAACGGGCTTTATAGGCGTACAAATGGCGCTGGATTATGGCTATGCGCCCCTGCGCATTCTAACAGTCCGTTTCGTCATGGCCGCCCTGGTGTTCGATCTAGTCTGCTTTAAAAAACTGCGCGCCGTTAATAAGGCTGAAGTCAAACTAGGAAGCCTGCTGGCCTTTTTTATGTTTGGCGGATTCTTTTTCCAGACAGTTGGGCAGGATAAATCCACACCGTCGGTTTGTGCCTTTGTTACATCCTCTTATGTGATGATGGTACCATTTATTGATTGGCTGCTTTTGAAGAAAAAGCCCGGCCCCTGGCTCATGGTTTGTTCCGCGGTGACCTTGGCCGGTGTCGCCCTTATCTCCGTTAACGGCGACTTCAGTATCAGCGCGGGCGCGCTTCTGACCCTGGCAAGCGCTGTGTTTTACGCATTCCAGGTCAGCTGTACGGGCATTTTTACTAAAACCCACAGTCCTGCGGCGCTTACGGCAGTGATGCTTAACGTGATGGCCCTGGCCGCAATTGCCTTAACAGTATTGGAATATCAACTTGACCGTTTCTTAGCGTCCGGCGCCGCGGCGCGTCAGCTTCCGGTTTTTCCCCCACAGGCGGCGGCCGTACTGGCGTACTTGGCGTTGTTTTGTACATTAATCGCGTTCTTTGCGCAAAGCATTGGCCAAAAATATACCACAGGCACTCAAGCCGCTATTATTTTTTCCACGGAGTCTGTTTTTGGCGCGCTGCTTTCAGCCATTATTTATAAAGAAATTTTCAGCGCGAAAATGGTCCTGGGCTGCGTCCTTATCTTCGCGGCCATAGTTTTATCAAACTTAAACCTTAGGAGGGTTATAAATGGAAGAAACCTCTCAAAAAAAGTCGGGCAAAAGGGCTGAACGCTTCGTTATGCCGGAAATTAATAACGAAGCCGATAAGCAGCGGGTACTGGAAACCACTCTAGCGAAAATTGAAAAAGATTTTGGCAAGGGCGCGGTAATTAAATTAGGTGAAAAACGGTCTGATAACATACCCGTGCACAATACCGGCGCTTTAAGCGTGGACATAGCCCTGGGTGTAGGCGGGGTGCCAAAGGGCCGCATAATAGAAATTTACGGGCCGGAATCTTCCGGCAAGACTACGCTTGCCCTGCACATTGTGGCGGAGGCGCAAAAAAAAGGCGGTATAGCGGGATACATTGACGCCGAACATGCCTTGGACCCTATATATGCCAGAAACTTGGGCGTAAAAATAGACGACCTGTACATATCGCAGCCCGACGACGGCGAGCAGGCGCTGGAGATAGCGGAAGCGATGGTGCGTTCGTGCGCGATAGACATTGTTGTTGTGGATTCTGTAGCCGCCCTTACACCCCGCTCGGAAATAGAAGGGCATATGGGGGAAAGTCACATGGGCCTTCATGCGCGGCTTATGTCCCAAGCCCTGCGGAAACTGACGGCCATTACAGGCAGGACAAACTGCACGGTACTGTTTATCAACCAGCTGCGTGACAAAATAGGCGGCATGCCTGGGTTTGGTCCGCAGGAAACCACTACGGGAGGACGCGCCCTGAAATTTTACGCGTCTGTACGAATTGACATTCGCAAGATAGAAACCTTGAAGGCGGGCGATAGTGCCGTAGGCAACCGGACAAAGGTAAAAATCGCCAAGAACAAGGTCGCGCCGCCCTTCAAGGTGTGCGAGTTTGACATTATGTATGGGCAGGGAATATCAAAGGAAGGGGACGTTCTGGATTTAGCCACGCAACTTGATATTGTGACGAAAAGCGGCGCCTGGTTTTCTTATAAAGATTTGCGCTTGGGGCAGGGGCGTGAGAACGCGAAAAATTATTTAAAAGAAAACCCTGCGATTCTTTCGGAAATAGACATGCTTGTGCGTAAGCATTACGACTTGCCTGACTCGGCTTCCGCGCCGGCGGAAAGCGCGGCACCGGCCGAGCTTCCGCCGGAATCGGAGAAAAAAGCCAAGAGCCGGAAAAAAGCCAAGAGCGCGGCGCCGGCTGCGGAATCCGCCGAAGCTCTTGCTGAAAACGCCGGAACCCAAAGCTCCGAAAGCTCCGAAAATTCCGAAAGTTCCGATACGGAACCCCCTTGGGGCGATGATCTGCCTGACGAAATAACATTTGAGGACTAGCGGCATGAGCATGGGAATGGATTATGAAGCGGCGCGGGATGTGGCGACGCGTTTTTTAGCGTACCGCGCCCGCACACGCCGCGAGGTGGAGGACAGACTGCGGCGCGGAGGGTTTAGCGGCCAAGTAATAGACGAAGTAATAGAAATTCTGCTTAAATACAATTATATAAACGACGGGGCATTCGCGGCGGACTACGCCGAGGAACTGCTGCGCGTAAAGGGCTATGGCAGGCGGCGCATCAAGTACGAGCTTTTCCGGCGCGGCGTGCCGGAAAATATTATAAGTGATGCTCTGCGGCCTTTTGATGAGGACGACGAGTTAGAAGCGGCGATTAAGCGTCTTGAATATAAGTATGGGGACCGGCGGCCCTCAAGCGTCCAGCAATGCCTGCAATATCTGCTGCGGCGCGGCGTATCTTTACACGCGGCTAACGCCGCCATGAAGCAAATGGGCTATATAGGAAGTAATCTGGAGACGGATATGCCGGACAGCCCTTGACCTCGCGGACACCCCGATTTAACGCATAGCGCGGGCGAACCGACGGACAAACCGCCGCAACGGACAAACCGCCGTTAGCGTTCGCCCCCATAAGCGCGAATTTAAAAAAAATAAACAATCCTTTGGTTTTCGGGCGGATTGCCATCGTCCCCTACGATACACGCAATATCGTAGGGGCGGATGGCAATCCGCCCGATGGCTTCTGTACCTGCATCAAAAGCGCTGTACTCGCCGCCCTTAAGAAGGGGTCTGCGCCGAGCAAGCTCGGCTATCGGGGGCGAAGTCCCCAGCGGGGTTTGGGGCCAACGAACAAATCATCGTTAGGCCCCATAAGCGCGAACTAAAAAAAATAAACAATCCCTTTTCTTAAAAAAGGCTGTACCTTCATCAAAAAGCGCTACACCCGCCGCCCTTAAGAAGGGGCCTGCGCCGAGCAAGCTCGGCTATCGGGGACGAAGTCCCCAGCGGGGTTTGGGGCAGAGCCCCTAACGGTGAAGTGTCCGTTGGTCTTAATCTTTTGACCTTCCCAAACCTTAAGTTCGCGCCAATGGTTTCGCCCCTACCGCAGGGTGCGAACTAAGTACTGCCATGCCGTCTGCGAAAAAGGGCGTAAAAAAGACAGAGCATATACACGCCCTGTCTTTTTTGTACAATTTAATTTCAGCCCACATCCTGGCGAAATCCCGATGCCCTTAATATCTTGCGCATCAAGGTTTTAATTCGGCTTTGGGGTGTCGTCCGGCTTGCCGTCGCTCGAATCCGCATCTTTGTCTTCGCAGGGTTTGCAGTCGCAACAAGAATCATCTTCGCTGGTTTCGAGGTTTTTCAAGTAATCGCTAAGAGACCTGGAAAGCTCGTCAACAATATCCACGGTCTTTTCAACCACCTTGCGGGTAGTCTGCTTGAGCTTCGGCTCCACATCCTTAAAGGCCGCGGACATCTTATCCCCAAATTCCTTAGCGGCGCTGGAGAGCCTCTGCAACTTATCGTCCACGTCTTCCTTGTCAATATACTCGTTCCAGTCCCAACCCTGGCGCGACTTCGCAAGCGCCTCCAGCAGTTTCACCGCGTCGTCAGCGGTAATTTTTCCTTCCTCTACCATTTCGAGGATTTTTTCACGTTCGCGTTTCATAATTTTTTTCTCCTTTACTTTGATTATTTTACTATCACTATATACGTAAGCTTTTAAATAAAGTTTACGGCTTACATTACTTTTATGGAACCATTGCTTGTATAAAGCGCAATATCCAGTTTCTGCCGCGCGTCGTCATAACCCGGCGATTTAAGTTCTACATGGCCTCCGGCGTGCCGGAACTCTTTAAAATCCGGCAAGTCCAAATCTATATGGCCAAAGGATGTAGACGCCCGAAGCATTATGGGTACTCTGATATTTTGCGCGGTTATGTTGCCGTTGGAGGTATGGGCGTCCACACTGTAAAGAGGATACTGACCGTTAAAGGGACCGTCTTCCAGCCTAATACCAGCGTTAGACGTATTGATGTACAGCTGCCGCACATCGTTCCCCCGGGTTTGAACAGACGCGTTGGAGGTGGAGAGCCGCGCCATGTCCGCCCGGGACTGTTCCAGCTTCACACCCGCGTTGGATGTGGTAATCGTTATCTTGGGCGCGTCAACCCGCTCGGCGTCTATAGAGGCGTTGCTGGTTTGCGCCGACAACTCGCCGCACTTAACATCCCGCGCGTTAATGCCCGCGTTCTTCGTGCGCAGGTCGCAATTATCAGCCTCAAGACCCCTTAAGGTGACCGAGGCGTTCTTGCTTTCCACGAAAAGCTGGCCTACATGAACCCGCGGCACCTCAGCCACTATTTTCACACTGCTTACCGCGCCTTCGTCGTATAAAAGCCTGTAACCGCCGTTATCCTCCTTAAAGGCGAACATGGGGTCCACGCCGCGCTTAAGCTTATAAGTCACGTCCAGCTTTATGCAGTCACCACTATAACCGTAGACATCCACAGAATCGTTCTTACCGGCCAGCTGCAGCCTGTTTATAGGCCCTGCCACGGGCTCGCTTGAAAACACCGCGTGAAATTGGCGTCCGAAGCCTGCGGTCTCGCCAACGATATTCTCAATAATATTCTCAACAAAATCCTGCCCCAAAAATTCCCTGTGCCAATACCCACCATGGCGATTGTGATGCCGCCCGTACATCCCTTCCTGCCCGCCGTCCGGCGGCAGCTGCCTAAGCAGCTTATCCGCTTCCCGCACGTCAAGCTTCCCGTCGCTTAACATCTGCAAAACTTTTAAATGTTCCTCTCCCATTAAATAAGCCTCCTCATGATCCTATTATACCCGAACACATTTCTCTGAACCAGTCTTTCTGTTCACGTGTCAGAAAAGGGAACAAACTCTCCGCCGAACTGAAGTCGCCGTGCTCTACCGCGCGCAGCAGCGTCTCCAGTCGGGTATGCGCGTCCATGAACGGCGCCAGGTCTACTAGCAGCGGAAAATTACGGCGCTCTATAATAACGCGCACTATCTTCCGCCGCTGAACAGGCCCCATGTATGGAAACACTTCCTCCATTACCAGTTCATAGTCTCGGAGCAGCAGCAGCGCCTCCGCCACAGCGTCCTTCTGCCGGCCGCTAAGCAGCAGGAGCAGGTCGAAAGGGACGGCCAGGTCCCGCGCGCTGTTAGCCTCCCGCGCGGCGCGTAATATACCCGCGTACAGTTCCGCGTTTACAAACCTGCTTAGCCTGTTTAAGGTCTCCTGAATATCCGGAACGGCTTCCGCGCCGGCGTTAAGCATTTCGCCCACCGACACGTCAAGCATACCCGCCAAGTCAGGCAGCAGCGCTATGTCCGGCAGGCTCTCCCCGCGCTCCCACTTTGAAACCGCCTGCGGCGACACATGCAGCCCTTCGGCGACATTCAGCTGCGTCATGCCCTTTGACTTGCGCATTTTCTTAATATATGAACCTATGCCGCCTGGCTGCAATTCCTTCACCTCGCCGTTAGATTCATTACGGTGATAGTCGAGCTTGCTCGACGTTTTACTGTATTTTGTTGTATTTTACTGTGTGAAATTATTGTATCAGCCGCCGGCGCAGTTGGCAATAAACTGTTGGTTGAGCTGAGGTATAATGGCCAAAAAAAATTGAACCAAAAAGAGCAGGAAAAGCAGATGAAGCAAACGCACACAGCGGAATTC
>JAISYE010000167.1 GCA_031297485.1 Clostridiales bacterium | reverse complement strand
TGGGACTTCGCCACTTGGCCCCCTTCTTAAGGGCGGCTAGTGCAGCATTCTTATGCAGAATACAATTTTCTAGGACGTATTTGAAAACTGGATTCCAGCGCGAAGCGTCGAGCAAGCTCGACTATCATTGCAGCGGTTTCATTAGAAATTTCGCGCTTTAAGGAATTTTCAAACACGCCTTAATAAAATGGACTGTTTATTTTTTTCTTAAGTTCGCGCTTATGGGGCGGAACCCCATGGGCGCGAACTTAAGGCTTTGGGAAGGTCAAAACCTTAAAGCCTTGAATTATTCCTCACGGCCTTTTCAGCCCCTGTTCTTGAATTGCGCTAAAATGCTTTTCAGCTTTTCCGGTATGGGTATACCTAGCTTTTCTATATTCTCCAGTAACGAGATACCTTCATTTCCTATGAAGAAGAATATGATTAGCGTGCGTACAGGGTGGCCGGCTTCACCTAGCAGCTGGGTGTCGATTATGTGACCCACGCCCACTAAAATAAATATTAACAGCTTCCTTATTATGCCTTTTAGACCAACTTCGCTGGAAAGTGTTTTCGTGAATATCGCCTGGATTACACCGGTTATGTAATCAAGGGCGGTGAACACTACCAACGTGTATAGGAAGCCGTTAAAATCCCCTAAAAACCAGCCTGCGAAACCTCCGGAGACCGTTATGAGGATTTGCAGATATCGGAGCATGGAAGGTGATAAATATTTCATGGCAGTTGTTTTCTCCTTTTTAATAAATTATGATTCTACTGCAAAAATTCTTTTTTGCATAATTATGCATTCTAAATGAATAGTATCCGCGAAGAACTTAGGACGTGTTTGAAAACTAGATTCCAGCGCGAAGCGTCGAGCAAGCTCGACTATCATTGCAACGGTTTCATTCGAAATTTCGCGCTTTTAGGAATTTTCAAACACGCCTTAGAATCTGCGTTTAAAATATTCATACAAATGAATAAATATTACTTTTGCAGTAGAGTCAATTGTTAATAAACCATGAATGAACACTAATGGACATTCATTCCCACAAATAGTTTATGAATAATTTGTATTCATGTTCATTCGTGGGAATGAATGGTTTTTTACTGGGATTAGTTGATTATGTAATCCCTGGTCTCGACCTCTATTAATTCGGTTTCCACAGGGCTGGCCAAGCCGTCGCCGTCTATTCTTTCCACCACCTCCGCCGTTATTATGACGTCCGTAGCGTCCTTCACCTCTTCCGCGTCCACCGTGGAATCTGCGTAAGGCATGGTTATTATTCTGTGTTGCTCTCATATTTGCGATGATTGCAATATGGTTCGCTATCATCATATTGTCAATAAAAATTTTAAAAAATGTGATAATTGTATTTTCCCTGTAATGGGAGATTTAAGCAAAAGAGAAGCCGCAGACAAGGAATAAAAACCCGAATGCGGCAAGTCAAAGGCAGATTAGTTGGTATGATGGTTGGCAGGAGGGAGAGAAATCCTGAAGGATTCAGCGGAAAGCACGGAAATAGCGGCTGAAAGTTTTTGCAAAGCCAGCAGGTGCACATTAATGTCACTGCCAAAATTAATGGTGGCGTCAATGCTCGTTCTCATTTTGTTAATGGAGCATAATATAAGCGCGACAGTAGAAGTAATAGTGTCTACAACCGAGTTGAGATTGTTAATGGAAGCGGAAATTTGAGCGTTGCAGGCTTCGGAGGCAGTTACGGACTTTTTGGAATTGCCAGCCAGGCGGGCGACCTCGCCGGCCACAACCGCGAATCCTTTGCCCGCGCTGCCCGCGTGGGCGGCCTCTATACGCGCGTTTATCGAAAGCAGGTTCGTCTGGCTGGCTATCTTGTTTACCGCAGCCGTCATGTCCTCATAACCTTGTATGCTTTTGCGCAGTACTATCATTGCCTCGCCTATACTGCCCGATAATTTTTCCAGCGCGCCTATGCTGGCTGTTATTTCCGACATGTCAGACAAACATACCCTGCCCGCGGCACCTATGTTGTCCGAACTTTGCCGGACTTCATCCACATTCCCGTTTAAGCTGAGCACCACGCCGCTGAGTTCCTCCTTTATTTCGTTAAAGCGTTTTAACATCTCGTTTATTTTATCTATCCGGCGGCGGGCAAGCGTGTTAGTATAGGGCAGGCACCGTTCCGGCACGTCTATCCCATTGTATATGGCCACTGCCATGTCGTGGCACGAATTGTACCCGCAGGCGCGGCAGTCAAATTTCCTCGCCAGAGGCGTATCCTTTTCCATTATGCGGTATACTTCATTTAGCCGGGCTTCCGGCGGGTCGTCCGGAATATCCGCGTCCTTCCTGTAGGTGCGTCTGAAATCCGCCCAAACAAATTCGCGGTTTAGTTTAGCGAACAGTTCGTTTTTACCCGCGGCTGTCTGCTCGCGCATTCGTTCCTTGACATAGCCTTCCACTGAATGCATAACCTTCTCCATGCGGAAAACATTGTATTCCACACCAACAGCCGGGCCGCTGTTGCAGCCCCTGCCGCAGGAAAGCACGTCAAACACGTCGGGCAGCACCGCGGCGGCTTCTCCGGCATACTTATCCAACACACCGTAAACAACGTCAACCCCCTCCGTGGTTATTACATTTAGCGACGGCACGAAATACTTGAGATTCTCCTTTAGCCCGCCGGGCCTCGGGTAAATAGAACCCAGCAGCCCTTGGCTGTCGTCAAAGGAAAAATTGGATACGCTTCCCGTATCTATATGCGCGTTAGTTTTTGCTAAATAGTCTTTTAACTTGGCAAACGTAATATTGTATTCGATTATGCCCGTCTGCTCGAATTCGGTTTTTTGCGCTATGCAGGGCGTCAGCGCCGCCAGCGCCACATCCGGGCCTAGTTTCCTTCGTATATATACCGCCATGCAAAGTATCGGGCTGTGGATTGGCGACAAATGCGGAATTAAGTGCGGCGCGCATTTTTGAATATAATTGACTATGGCGGCACAGGGTTGCGTAATTATTTTTTGTCCTGGGTTTGCCTTTATATATTCCAAATGTGCCCATGTGCAAATATCCGCGCCAAAACCCGCGTCATAAATATATGCCGCGCCATGTCCGCGAAGCCAGTTTAGTATATGCCGCCATTTGCCGTCAAAGGCGAATTTTATCGCGGACGACACTATCAGCGCGCGTTTTTTGACCCGGCCCGCTCCGCCGGACGGGCTGCCGTCGCCGGACAGGCTGCCGTCGCCGGACGGGCTGCCGTCGCCGGATGGGCTGCCGTCATTAAAAAACCTGGCGGTGTCGTCGGAAAAACCGCGCGCGCCGTGGCCGCAATGCTCCACGCAGGCCCCGCATTTTATACACAGCGCGTCGTTTATTGATATACCAGCCGTGCCGTCCTCGTATGTCTCGTGCCTGTTGGCAAAGCGCACCGGACACACCCTTATGCATGTGTTGCAATGGGTGCATTTTGTGGCGTTGTATGTAATCATAGAGTTCCCTGCCTTCATCTTTTTAGTCTTACTCAAGGTGGGTTAATTATATCGGGTCTTTCAAAATTTGGGTGCGTTTTCTTGGTGTTCGACACTTGCTTTCTTGCTGCCACCCTGCTGTTATAATGATGAACCTTAGTAATCTGGGTCTTTCAAAATTTGTGTCTATTCAGAGATCAAAACACTAAAACCTTGGGGTTCTGCCCCGAACCCCACTGGTGACTCATCCCCATTGGTGTGAACTTAAGGAATGGGGAAGGTCAAAAGATTAAAACCAACGGACACTTCACCGTTAGGGGTTCTGCCCCAAACCCCACTGGTGACTCATCCCCATTGGTGCGAACTTAAGGAATGGGGAAGGTCAAAAGATTAAAACCAACGGACACTTCACCGTTAGGGGCTCTGCCCCAAACCCCGCTGGGGATTTCATCCCCAGACCCCTTCTTAAGGGCGGAGAGTGCAGCGTTTTTTGACGCAGGTACAGCCATCGGGCGGATTGCCATCGTCCCGCATGGGGACTCATCCCCTTAACCCTTCTTACACCTCTGAATAGACACTAAAATTTAGGTGTCAGGGGTGCCGCCAGGACAAACGCATCAAATCGCTGAAAAGCCTTATCTGACGGGCTTTCAGAGCTTTGTTATTTACAAAGGCCATATTTTAAAATCGGCCAAAAACAAAATAAAAACGACGAAATAATACAAAAAACGAGATATAAAATAAAGGGTGTGTTTGTCCTGGGAATGTGGGAATGCAATATTGCGAACTTACACCCGTTGTGGTATACTCCCTTTGTTCATTGGTGTTTCTCATTTTCAGGGCGAACCAGTAGAAATATTTATTTCCATGAACGTCTTGGAAATCTGAATTAATGCGGAAATTGCGCATACTGGAATAATATATGTTTACATCATATGAAACACGTCGTTCGTTTGTTGCAATCCACATTTGGGTGGGAATTCAAATGACTTTGCGAACATACTTCACCGTTAAAAGAATCCACATCCCAGCGAGACTCGGATGGCAAATAACGTGTTATAATAGCATGATGGCATCAAAATTGCAAGAGCCGGACCCTAACGGTAATTTGACCGCTGGTCTCACCCAAATTTTGAAAGCCCCAATTTTTTTAAACGAACTTAAACGAAAATAACATAACCAGTCTGGAGACCTAACAAAAAAATGAAGAAAATAATAGTAATAGGCGGCGGCGCGTCCGGAATGATGGCCGCCGGGACAGCGGCCGAGGCGGGCGTCAGGGTAACGCTTTGTGAAAAGAATAGCGTTTTGGGCAAGAAACTGCGCATAACGGGCAAAGGCCGGTGTAATATAACCAATACGTCGGTCCTGCGCCGTGGGAATTTGTCGGAGAACATTCCGGGCAACCCATATTTTTTGTACAGCGCGTTCCATACATTTGACAGCGGCGACACAATAGAATTCTTCAATAGCCTGGGAGTGGCTACCAAGGCAGAGCGCGGCGGCAGGGTGTACCCTGTTTCCGAGGGCGGCGCGGGCCTGGTATGCGACGCGCTGGCGAAGTGGCTTGCGCGCCGTGGAGTGGCGGTGCGTTTAAACGAACCTGTAACTGAAATAATAATAAAGGGCGGCAAGGTGGCAGGCGTGTCTGCCCGGGGCGGGTTTGAGGAAGCGGACGCGGTTGTGGTATCCACCGGCGGGCTGTCCTATCCCGGCACAGGTTCCACCGGCGACGGCTATAAGTTCGCCAGGGCGGCCGGCCATACCGTGACAAAACTCTACCCGTCCATTGTCCCACTGCTTACAGAGGAGCCTTGGGTGCCCCAGCTGCAGGGCCTGAGCCTTAAAAATGCGGCCATAAGGGCGGCTGTAGGCGGCCAAGTGGTATACAAAGACTTCGGCGAACTGCTGTTCACCCATAACGGAGTGTCCGGTCCGGTTATATTAAGCGCCAGCAGGCACCTCCTGGGCGCCTTTGGCCGTTCGCCTAAGATATTTATTGACTTAAAACCGGCTCTGGATTATAAGACCCTTGACAAACGCCTGCTGCGGGACTTTGCCAAATATCCTAACAAGAATTTTAAGAACAGCTTGGACGACCTGCTTCCACGGAAGCTGATACCCGTGGCTGTGGATTTATCGGGCATAGAGGCGGAGAAAAAGGTGCATGATATTACAAAGGAAGAACGCCAGGCCCTGGCGGGGCTGTTGAAGAGCCTGCCGGTAACGCTCCGGGGCGACGCGGGCTTTGCCGAGGCGGTAATAACCTGCGGCGGGGTGGCTGTCGGGGAGCTGGACCCCGGCACAATGGAGTCCAAGCTGGTAAAAGGCCTTTACTTTACGGGCGAGGTTATAGACGTAGACGGTTACACAGGCGGCTTTAACCTTCAAATAGCGTTTTCAACCGGCCGGCTGGCCGGACAATCAAGCGGGAGGTTGTAAAAATGGGCATAAGAAGCGCGCGCGGCGCCATAACAGTAATGCGTGACGAAGGGGACGAGATACTGTCCGCCACAAAGGAACTGCTGTCTGAAATAATCACGCGCAATCAGTTTAAGCATGATGATGTTATTTCCATAATATTTACCGCCACAAAGGACCTGACTAAGGTTTATCCCGCCGCCGCGGCGCGGGAGCTTGGTTTTACGTCGGCGGCCCTTATGTGTGCGGAGGAAATGCGTGTAGAGGGCAGCCTGCCCATGTGCGTGCGCGCGTGTGTGACTGCGGAATGCGGCCTGCCCCAGCGTGACATAGAGCATGTATATCTGCGGGAAGCGACGCGGCTGCGGCCGGACCTTGCGCGCGCCCGGCGCCGGGGCGCGGTAGCCATAGCGATAGACGGACCGGGCGGCGCGGGCAAGAGCACCCTGGCGAAAATGGTGGCAGAGGCCCTTGGGTTTGTGTATGTGGATACAGGCGCTATGTACAGGGCGGCGGCGCTTTACTGTATGCGCAAGGGAATAGACCTGAGCGACGGTTCCCTCTTGGCGCGCCGTCTGCAGAGTGTGGAAGCGGTTTTGGACAGTATGGACCTGGAAATAAAGTTTGTGGACGGCGCCCAGAAAATTTTCCTGTGCGGCGGCGACGTAACGGAAGCCATAAGAGATTCTGCCGTGGGAACCGGCGCATCCCAGGTCTCGGTCATACCGGCGGTAAGGGAGAAGCTTGTGGCCTTGCAGCGCAAGTTGGCTCAGGATTGCGACGTGGTCATGGACGGCCGCGACATAGGCACCCATGTCCTGCCCAACGCAAGGCTTAAGATATATTTGGACGCGGACCTTAAAACGCGGGTGACCCGCAGACTTAAGGACCTGCGCGAAAAAGGGAGGGAAGCCGAGTCCGTCGAAGTGGAACGGGAACTGCGCGAACGTGACCACAGAGATATGACCCGGGACGCTTCGCCCTTGTGCAAGGCTGACGACGCGGTTGTGCTAGACACAAGCAATTTAACCCGCGAGGAAGCGCGGGAAAAAATAATCGAACTTTTTAGGCGCGGCTCGGAATTTTCGCTTCGCGAAAACGGCCTAACGGCGGGTTCTTTGGAGGTGACGCGCAATGTTTTATAAGTTCGCGCAATTCCTGGCAGGCATATATATATTCGCCTTCCACAGGGTAAAGGTCTGCGGAAAGGATAACATACCCGCGGAAGGCGGCGCGATACTGTGCGCTAACCATGCCAGCGCCATGGACCCTGTGCTGCTTGGGGTATGCATAAAGCGGCAGGTGCATTTTATAGCCAAGAAGGAACTGTACGGCAACAAATTATTCTCCGCGGTGCTGCGCTGGCTGGGCGCAATTAAAGTTGACAGGGCCGTGACTGACATGACGGCCTACAGGGAAGCGCTTAACCTATTAAAGGCCGGCGGACTTATAGGTATTTTCGCCCAAGGCCATCGGTTAAAGGATTTGGACGCGCGTGGCGCCAAGTCCGGCGTGGCGCTGTTCGCCTTAAAGTCGCGGGTAAAGGTTATACCCGTGGCGATAAAGTCGGATTATAAACGGTTCGGCAGGGTGTCAATAACCTGCGGCGAGCCGGTCAGTCTGGAGTGTCCGCCCGCCCAACGGAAACTTGACGCTAAAACTCTGGCCGAGGCTACGGAAAAGATTATGCTGCGCGTAAACGAACTGCTGGAGGCACGATGAACCGGATAATAACCGGCAGGCGCGCGGGGTTTTGCGCGGGGGTAGCCCGCGCGGTACGGACGGTTATGAAGAATATAGACAAGCCAATGGCCACCCTTGGGCCAATAGCCCATAACAAGGGTCTGGTGCGGGAGCTGGCGGCGCGCGGCGTGGAGGTTATAAGTGACGTGGGGGAGGCTCGCGGCCGCACAGTGGTAATACGCTCCCATGGCGTTCCGCCGGAGGTTTATAACGCCCTTTGCGAACAGGGCCTGCCGTTTATAGACTGCACATGCCCCTGTGTAAGGCGCATACATGAAATAGCGCGGGAAAACCACGAGCAAGGCCGGCGGGTAATAATCGCGGGGGACGCGTCGCACCCGGAGGTAAAGGGCATAAAGGGTTTCGCGGGCGGGGACGCCGTAACGGCGGAATCTTACGGCGATTTGACGGGGCTGGAACCCGGCGCGCAATACGCCCTTGTGGCCCAGACCACGTTTAATAAGGAAAATTTTGAATACCTGGTGAGTGAGATACGCGCAAATAATTTTCCACGGGACATAAAAATTTACGACACAGTGTGCTCCGCAACCTCCGCCAGGCAGCGTGAGGCCGAGGAAATTTCCCAAAAAGTAACCGTCATGCTGGTAATTGGAGATGCCGGAAGTTCCAATACTGTAAAATTATTAGAAATTTGTAAAAAAAACTGCGCAAACACATATTTAATTGAATCTATAGAGGATTTGCAGTTGAATATTTTTAAAAATGATGATATTATTGGTATAACTGCCGGAGCGTCTACGCCGGCGGCTATAATAAAGGAGGCCGTTCGTAAGATGAGCGAAGTTGAAAATGTAAAGGATTTTGAGGAAATGCTGGACGAGTCGCTAGTGGCGCTACATACCGGCGACATAGTAAAGGGAACCGTAATAAGCGTGGCAAACGGCGAGGTTTCCGTAAACCTGCGTTACAAGTCCGATGGTGTAATACCACGCGTGGAATTTTCCGACGAACCAAACGTTGACCCTGCCGAGGTTGTGAAACCGGGAGACGAGATAGAAGTCTACGTCGTCCGAGTAAACGACGGCGAAGGCAACGTACTTCTGTCTAAGAAGAAGCTGGACCAGCAGCGCGGCCGCCGGGAAATAGAGGAGGCGTACAGGAACAAAACCCCCCTGCCCGGCAAGGTAATGGAAATTATAAAAGGCGGTTTCTTGGTGGCTATAAGCGGTCAGCGGGTATTTGTGCCATCCTCGCAGATTTCCAACCGTTATGTTGGGGATTTAACCCAGTTTAGAAACAAGGAGTTTATGTTTGAAATATTAGAGTACGACCCCAGCAAGCGCCGCGTGGTGGCCGGGCGCAAGGCGCTTGTTGCGCGGGAACTGGAGGAGCGTAAGGAGCGGGTCTTTTCTTCCCTGGAAGTGGGGCGGAAACTGCAGGGAGTAGTAAGCCGCATTGTGGATTTTGGCGCTTTTGTGGATTTAGGCGGCATAGATGGCCTTATCCACATTTCCGAGCTTTCCTGGAGCCATATAAAGCGTGTTAAGGACGTTTTGGCCTTAGGCGACAAGGTCACTGTGACTGTACTTGATTTCGACAAGGAACGCGGCAAGATTTCGCTGACTCTGAGGGACCCGGACAATAACCCATGGAACCGCATTGTGCACAAGTATAAAATCGGCGACATTGTGGAGGGTAAGGTCGTAAGAATGAAGAGTTTCGGAGCCTTTGTCGAACTAGACGAAGGTGTGGACGGGCTGGTGCACATTTCGCAGATTTCCCGTGACCACATAGCCAAGCCGGAGAACGTCCTGGAAATTGGGCAAATTATACGCGTCAAAATTACGGACATAGACCTGGAAAATAACCGTGTCAGTCTGTCCAAGAAAGAGGCCGACGCGGAAGATGGGAGCGAGTTCCCCGGCGAGTACGCGGAAGGCGGGAGCGAGTTCCCCGGCGAGTACGCGGAAGGCGGGAGCGAGGTCCCCGGCGAGTACGCGGAAGGCGGGAGCGAGGTCCCAGGCGAGTACGCGGAAGACGGGAGCGAGGTCCCCGGCGAGTATGCGGAAGACGGGAGCGAGGTCCCTGACGAGTACGCGGAAGACGGGAGCGAGATCCCTGACGAGTACGCGGAAGCTGCTGACGAACCTGCTCAGGAATTAGAAGAAAACCCTGCCTGCGATATTTCTTCAGGGGTATGCTGAGATTTGCGCTTTAGGCTGGCGAAACGCGCCTTTGCCCAATTGCAAGCTGATAAAAAGGCTGTCCTTAGCGGACAGCCTTTTTATCGCGAGCCGCGTCAAACTGCCCTTGTCACGGTTCCTGAACGCAAACAGCGCGTACATATATGAATGGAACGAACCGTGCCGTTGTCATTTATTCTGATTCTTTTCACGTTGGGCTTCCATTTTCTATTGGAACGTCTGGAAACGTGACTGCGCGTTATGCTGATTTTATGGCCTGTCAGAATACTTTTTTCGCAAATTTCGCATTTTGCCATATGCGGCACCTCCTATATTTATTTGTGTATGCTTATGATAACATGATGGCGCTAAAATTACAAGAAGATTCTTGGAAGGGGGTGCAGCAAATTTTTGTTGTACCAAAATTCAGCATACAATATTTATATTGTATAGCACATCACCCCACAAGGGTGCAGCAAATTTTTGTTGTACCATTTATTGTCATTAGTTTATCTGACGAATATGTCACTATTTGCAACACAACAATTTGGAACTTTTGTTTCCACGCATTAGTGGCTCGGACAACCATAAACAAAAAGAATCTGTAACATACCCGCAATATCATGC
>JAISYE010000166.1 GCA_031297485.1 Clostridiales bacterium | reverse complement strand
TAAATCAAATTGCGCTTCTTGAGTATTTGTTTTGACACAAAATCCCCAATAAACTGGATAATCTGCACCAAGACAATAAGAACATAGACAGCGGCAAACAGTACGTCGTGCTGAAAGCGCTGATAGCCGAATCTTACGGCAATATCGCCCACGCCGCCCGCGCCGAACATTCCCGCCAGCGCGGTCATTGACAGTACGGCAATTACCGCTACTGTAAAGCCGCGGATAAGCGATGGAAGGGTTTCCGGCAGAAGCACCCTGAAAACAATCTGCGTGTTTGTGCTGCCCATTGACTTCGCCGCCTCGATTTTACCCTTCGCGATTTCAAGGATACTGCTTTCCACAATACGGGCGTACATAGGGATCAAGCAGGCGGCAATAGCGATCATACAGGGGTTTGTGCCGTAGCTTCTGCCGAAAAACAGCCGCGCCACAGGTATCATCAGGATAATCATCACCATCTGCGGCAAAGAGCGCAATATGTTGATTAACCAGCCCGCGGCCATATAGAAGGCTTTAAGGGGCACCAGGCCGTCAGGGTTAGTCGCCGTCATAAGTATGCCCAGCGCAAGCCCAAAGACCAGCGTTATCAGCGACGCGACAGCCGTCATGTACAGCGTTTCGAGTATCGAAGGCGCTATCCGCTCCCAAACCTCAGGGGCGAAGCTGCCCTTTACGACTACCCACAGGGGCGTGTCAAGCAAGCTCAAATACCATCACCTCCCGAAAAATTCTTGTTTTGCTGAAATTCGGCGTATACCCTGAAGAACAGCTCCCCAGTCTTGCTTTTTGGGTTGCCGAACACTTCGTTTGTACCGCCGCTTTCGATAATAACGCCGTTTTCAAGCACTGCCATCCGCGCGCAGGTATACTTGATTACGTCAAGCTCGTGGGTTATCATCAAAATTGTGATGCCTGTTTTTGTGTTTATTTCTTTGAGCAGTTCGAGTATCTGGAGCGTGGTCTGGGGGTCCAGCGCGCTTGTGGCCTCGTCGGAAAGCAGTATTCCCGGCTTGTTGACCAAGGCCCGCGCTATGCCCACGCGCTGTTTCTGACCGCCCGAAAGCCCGCCCGGGTATGCGCCGAGTTTGTCCGTCAGGCCCACCACTTCCGCTGTTTCGTGCACGCGCGCCCTAACCTCATGGCTTGGCGTTTTTGAGATTTTCAGAGGATACGCGATATTTTCATAGACGGTTTTCGCCTCAAACAGGTTAAACTGCTGAAAAATCATGCCGATATTGCGGCGTTCCTTCAGCAGGGCGTCGGTTTTAAGCGAGCGGATGTCAACCCCGCCGACGATTATCGTACCCCTGTCCGCTTCCTCAAGCCGGTTAATACATCGGGCGAGCGTGGACTTCCCCGCGCCTGAAAAACCGATTATCCCGAAAATCTCACCTTCCTCAACATTCAAATTCACGCCTTTCAGGACTTCAAAAGGCTGCCCGCAAATGTTGAAGGACTTATGGACATCACTAATTTCTATATGAAAAGACATAGACAGCCCTCCTTTTTTCCTCAAGTCATCTATATGTGGCCAGTACGCTGTTGTAAATATCCTCAATAATACGCAGCCCGCCCGTAAACCCGGCGTAGTTCGCCGTCATCACCAGCCTGTATGGTGTCGGGAGCGCGGCTGACAAGTAGTCGTAATTTTTTTCAATGGCAAGCTCTTTATCCCACCCGCTTCCGATAATTAACCCGCGCCCGGCGTGGGACAGCTTCCGGATAATCTCCTGCGCCGCGCCCGCGTCCGGCTCGAAGTAAAGGGGTATCTCGCGCTTGGCGGAAGCCGCCGCGAGATACCGGCGCAATTCGTCTTGAAACTCCGGCGGCGTATTGTCGGTGACAAACTGTTCCTTCGGGATTATTCCGGTCTCGTGGAGCAAGAACTTGCTCAATCCAAGCACATAGCCCGCGTCGTGTAAAATGTGGACGTGGTTCGGCAGTCCGTATCGAAATTCGAGTAAAAATGTCGCCAAATTGTCAATTTCCTCGTAATAAGCCTCGCTTTCCCGCTTAATAAAGGCCCTTGCCGCAGGTTCGTCAATCTGCGCGCCGTTTTCAAGGGAAAACGTGAGCACGCCGC
Source organism: Clostridiales bacterium (assembly GCA_031297485.1). GTDB lineage: Bacteria > Bacillota > Clostridia > Lachnospirales > JAISYE01 > JAISYE01. The sequence continues at coordinate 3,107 of JAISYE010000166.1, read as the reverse complement.
GGAGAAATTCTTCCGTTTGATTGGCGCCAACCGGTATGTGACGGTACCAAAAATAGGGCTGGCCGTATTTTTGTTCAAGGTTGTCGGCTATGGGTTTGCCGTACCAAGGCGACACGAGAATGTTAAAATTCGCGCTGGGAATGGTCCGCCACTCCGCAACGCCGCCGGAAAAAGGCCCGAACAGTATATTCGCTTCCAGCCCGATTCCGGCAAGCAGCCGCTTGTATTCCACCAGGTTCCCTTTCCAAAACGGGTCTTGATATGGAACAGACGCGAGAAGATTAACTGTGTTGTCCTTGCTTCGCGGCTCATTGCCAAATCCGTCGGCATATTGCCCGACTATCGCGTTTACGACAAGACTGTGCGCCTCAAAGTTATTACACATAAACCCCGGCGTTTCGACCGACACTATCGGCTTGCCTTGGGCACGGAACTCCTCCGTCAGACTGCCGGCGTCGTCGCCGACAATCCCCGCCGTACAGCCCGTAAGCACGACCTGCAAATCCGTGTCAAGGACCTTGTATGTGTTCTCAATAATCTGGCGCAGCCTGTCAATACCGCCGAACACGACCTCTTTTTCGGAAAAGTTGGTACAGGGCGACGTGCTGCCGCCCGCGTAGCCTGTGCTGCGCTCGAAAAACCCGGCTATCATTTCCCCGCAGCCTGGGCCGGAGTGAAGGACCGGCACGGCGCGGGGGATAGCCACGACGGTCTGCAGCGCGCCTATCGCGCAGGTGTAGCGCTCCTGTTCTATCAACCCTGATTTATTCATCCGCCCGCACCTAGTCCGCCCGCGCACTGTCCCCCTTGCTGGCAGCGTTCCGTCCGCAGACGGCGTTCCGCCCGCAGGCGGCGTTCCGTCCCTTGGAGAAAGGTATAGGGGTCCTGGGCGAGCCACCACTTGGTATACGGGTTTACTGCGTGCTTTTCAAGATTCTTGACAAACTCGTCGTTTTCAATAGCCTCAATCAAGCGTCCGCCGTAGTTTACAAGGCCCTCGTAACCCATTGAGTAATGCTCGTCGCCGATTAACAGCGCGGGTATCCCCAGCTTCGCCCCCCACAGCGTCATCCCGCCATGGCGCGCAAGAAGCACGTCGGGGCGCAGTTTGTTCAGAGCGTTTACAAGCTCAAACTCTTGTTTGTTACAAATATTAAAGTTTGGTACGTCGCCATAGTCGCAAACGCGCTGGGCGAGCTGGTCGTTTTCCGCCCTGCCGCTGTCGTAGAATGGGTCGTGGTGAAAAACCGCCGCGCCGACCGCTTCCATTCCAAGTTCGCCAAGGACGTCCAGCAGCGCGTGGCCGTGGGCCGCTCCCGCCGTAACGTATGCGCGTTTGCCCTTTAATTTCCCGCGGACTTCGGCAATTTTTGGCAGGTACTTATCCTTCTTCTCCGCAATAAGGGCTTCGGCGGTGTCTTCCTTGCCGAGCAGTTTGCCGAGCGCCCTGAACCATCTGTCGGTCTGCGCCACGCCGTATGGCGGGGCGGCGGGTATCTCGGGCACTCCAAAGTCCTGTTCAAGCACCGCGCCAAGGTAACTGCCGAGGGTGGAACAAGCCTGGACCGTGGCGGCGGCTTCGCTTGAACGCTCCAGCGCGGCCACCGTCGCGTAGGGCGTGATATAGTTCGGCCGTGCCCCGAAGGGCGCGAACCACTCTTTAAATATATCGCTCCCCCAGAAGTTAATGACGTTAATTACGTCCGGGCGGTGTTCCCGCGCCGGCTTAATCAGCTTGCGGGCTATGCCGTGGTACGCCGCGTCAAAGCCCGTGGTCCAGACGGTGGAACGGAACCCCTCGCAGTATATGGCCACAACAGGTATGCCGAGTTCTTCCTCCGCCTCGTCGCAGACATTCTCCGTGTCGTCGCCGATTATACCCGCCGCGCAGGTGGTTAGAACAAAAATCGCGTTCGGGTTCACGCGCTCTTTGACTTCCCGGACAGCCGCGGCGAGCTTTGCCGCGCCGCCGTATACGGTATCCCTTTCCGTCAGGTTGGTTGAAAATATCCTGCGTTGTGTCGGGTTGGGGACATCTCGCAGGCAGGCGTTGACCCTGTAGGTGAACGCGAACTCGTGCAGACAGGACGAACACCCGACAGGCCCGTGGCTAATTACCGCGGCGTCCTGTATCAGCACTGTCATGCACGCCGCCTTACTCGTGGCGCAGCCCACACATTGGCTGAAACCGCGGCTTTTATCCCTAAGCCCGCATTGCGAAGCGGATACAAGCCCGCGCGCCGTGCCCTGATAGCCTGTGATTGAATTAATTCTTGTTTCCCGTATCTGTACGCTTGGGTAAGCGAGGTTTGTTTTCGGCATTTTTTACCTTCCTAATCGCAGCGCATGGCGAATGCGGTTTCTATTTACCTGATGATATACTCGCGGATGTTTAGATTTGCCGTAGGGCAGTTCGCCCTCACATAAGCGCCGATTTACGTTCAGAAAATGTATTCGTCCGCGAGGACGTGTTGAAAACTGAACCCCTATAGTCAAGCTTGCTCGACGTAGCGCGAAATTTGCAGAGGCGAACCTAGGGGTGAACTATCCGTTGGTTCGCCTGCTACCCTCGAAATTTCGCGCTCTGAGGAATTTTCAAATACGCCTTAGTAATATCGTGGAAAATTACTACCTGTGCAATTGCCTTTGAACCCTGCAATGCGGATGGGTTTCTGAGTACCGAATTTTTGCCTGCCTAAAATGGAATTCGCTATTTGGGCCATTTTCAGTAAAAACCTATTGCACAGGTCGAAAAATTATTCAAAAGCCTGCTCTAAATCCGCCAGAATGTCGTCAATATGTTCCGTGCCGATAGAAAGCCGGACCGTATTGGGCTTTATGCCCTGGTCAAGCAGTTCTTCCGGGCTTAGCTGCGAATGGGTCGTGCTGGAGGGGTGGATAACAAGCGACTTTACATCCGCCACATTCGCCAGCAGGGAGAACAATTCCAGCTTGTCAATAAATCTCTTGGCCTCCTCAGCGCCGCCTTTTATTTCAAAGGTGAATATAGAACTCGCGCCATTGGGGTAATATTTTTTATACAGCTCGTGGTCGCTGTGGGAGGGCAAGGCGGGATGGTTCACCAGCTCCACTTTCGGATGGCGCGA
>JAISYE010000165.1 GCA_031297485.1 Clostridiales bacterium | reverse complement strand
GAAAGAAAACAGCATTCCGAGCTTTGCAGGAGGTTATAGATGTATTGGGTCTTATCCGCGTAAAGGTAGCCGCCTTCGATAATTTTTCTAAAGGTCTGTATGCCTACCGGTAATTTCTTCATAATCTCACCTTGCCCCTTCTAGGGCGTGTTTGAAAACTCCTTAAAATGCAAAATTTCAAGTGAACACGCTCCAATTTTGCGCTGGAATCTGGATTTCGATAGTCAAGCTCGCTCGACGCAGCGCGAAGCGTCGAGCAAGCTCGACTATCATTGCAGCGGTTTCTTTGGAAATTTCGCGCTCTAAGGGATTTCTAAACACGCCTTAACTCAATCAGGAAACCCAAAAAAACTTCAATAGGGAATGACGAATAATTAAACAGCCTTATACTTCGTCATTCCTAAGCAGTATATCACACATATACGGGCGCTTCAACACAGATTGGGTTCGCGCGTTCGCTAATCCATGCCCGCTATTGACATAAAAGAATTTTATTTTTATGATGTCCTTATGGAAAAGAGGATTTAAACCATGAAGAAGCGTAAAACGAATATTTTTGTTCTCATGAGTATTTTTTTAATTATATCAAGCGGCCAGGATATTTACGCGGCGACGGCGGCTTATCTTGAGAGCGCGCTGTTATCCGAGGCTGTTGTGCTGATGGATGGTGAAACAGGGCAAGTGCTGTATGAAAAAAACATGCGGCGGCGGATGTATCCGGCTAGCATAACCAAGGTTTTGACGGCGCTGGTGGCGTTGGAGCGCGGCCAGCCGGACGGTGTGATAACCATGTCCCATGACGCGGTTTTTTCCGTAGAGCCGGGTTCGTCGGGGATTGCGCTTGACGTAGGGGAACAGCTGACCTTTGAGCAGGCTATGTACGCCCTGGCGATAATGTCCGCCAACGACGCGGCCAACGGCATAGCGGAATATATCGGGGGCACAACGGAAAATTTCGCGGCGCTGATGAACGCGCGGGCGCGGGAAGCGGGCGCGCGTGAGAGCAATTTCGTCAATGCCCACGGGCTTCCGGACGAGGACCATTACACCACGGCCTATGACATGGCTCGCATAACAATGGCCGCGGCCAGGTTGCCGCGTTTTTTAGAAATATTCGGCACTGACTACTACGAAATGCCTCCCACAAATATGAAGGACGAGGCGCGGTATTTTTGGTCTACAAACGCGCTGCTGACAGGCGCCGAAATATACGACGGCGTGGTGGCGTCCAAGACAGGCTGGACCACCGCGGCGGGCCACACGCTTGTGACAGTGGCGCGGCGCGGCGGCGGCGCGCGCAAACTAATAGCGGTTGTTATGAAGTCCGCCATGCAGACTGACAAGTGGGCGGACACTCGCGCGCTGCTGGATTTTGGGTTTGACCAATTAAAAGAAGTAACCTTCAGCGCGGAGGAAATCTTCCAGGGGAATTACCCCGTAATAAACGCGGACGGCAGTTCTTCGCGTGTGGATTTACTGGCGGGCGGCTTCAGCGCGCTGATACCCATCGCGGCCACAAAGGGCGATATAGAAATAACTTATGACGTGGCGAACGCCAAAGCGACATTTTCGCTCAAAAGCGAGCTGCGTGGGTTAACTCCTTCTCTGCTCTTGGGGGAAGTAGCGCTTACGCTGCGTCCCATTCAAGAAGAGCCGCCGGTTCCCTCCGAACCGGCGGCAAACGAAAACGACGGGGACTACGCGGCCGAACCGGAATCCGGGCTAGGTTTCGCGCGTTTTATTCTGCTGGCCGTGCTGGTTACTATAGGTCTCTTTGCCTCCGCCATTCTGGTACTATTCGCGCGCAGCCGCGCGGCAGCCGCCCGCAGACGAAGAAGGCAGCGCGGATTTTAGTCTCGCGCAGAGGGATACTCTCCGCAAAGCAGCCTGTAAGGCGGCTCGTCCTCGTCAATGCTGGGGAACCTGGCCAGGGGATGTAAGAAGCGGTTGTCAGCGTTGTCGTCGTTGCGTTCGCTTACCTCGCCTATCATGACCCTGCCCTGAGCCCAAAAAGAGTGGTATATGCCCTTGGTAACCGTCACGCTTTCGCCTGGCATAAGAGTAAGTACCATGCCAGGCGCGAGGGTTAGGGCCACACCGTCTTGGGAGACCCTGACGGGAGACCCTCTGTCCAGACTCCCGTCCGGCGCGGAGTTCCACAGCTCCATCATAAGCGTCCCGCCGCCCCTGTTTATTATATCCTCTGTCTTCTGCCAGTGAAAATGCATTGGACACGCCTGGCCATCCGACATAACCATGAGTTTTTCCGCGTAAACTTTAGGATATTTGGGGTCATGCTGATTGCCATTACGCAGCGTAATAAGCGTCAGCCCTGTTTGGGCAAAGCTGCCCAACCCAAAGTCGGTTACGTCCCAGCCCAGCATGTTGTCCCGTATTTCAACGCATTCCTCCCCTTTGTTATGCCATTCCTTCGGCGTCCAAGCCACAAAGGGCGGCAGCGCAAACTTAAACGACTTTATAAAATCCTCCGTAGCCTTTATGGCCGCGTTTATTTCACTCCGCTTCAATGCCTTCACTTCCTCCTTCTCGTTATTATAACCGCCGCTATTACTAATATCACTAATACCACGGTTACAATAACCGCTAACGGTACCCCCTGCGTGCCAGACGCGGGTTGCGCCGCTTCCGCGCCGGCCTCCTCCGACGCTGGTTCCTCCGTTGCCGCGCCGGCCTCCGCTGACTCCGGTTCCTCCGGCGCCGGCTCCGGCGCCGCTTCTTCCGAGGCGGCGGGTTCGGACGGCTCGGGTAAATCCTGCGCGAACACTTCCGGCAGCTCTGCCAGCGGCTTGAAGGTTACCCCTTCATACCCCACAAGAATATCGTCCATACGTAAAGTTGGCGTTTCAAACGCAACATCCACCAACTCGCGCGGGTTAAACGCAAAGTAAATCATATCGCCGGCCTCAACAAAAATATCCAGCGGCGGACTCTCCTGATACCCGCCCGATAGCATTTTGGAGTAGATAACCTCGTCGTTTTTGCGGATTTCAGCCGAATAAAGGTTCCCTTCGTAAGGCTCGTAAGTAATAAGCCCGGCCTCCATCCCAGAGGAGGAAAACATTATGTGCCGCCAAGGCGCGATTTTAAGCGTACCGCCTTCGGGCGCCTTAAACGCCGCCGCTATTTCATAGGGCTTGCCCTCTAAAATGTCATACCCCGCCTGGGCCGAAACGCCGTTCCAGTCGCACAGCGAGTAGTAAATAGCGTCTTCGTCCGGTTTGGAGGACACTTGCCAGTTATCGCCGTAATCCGGGTAATAGTTAAGCTCCTCCCAAGTTCCGGCGCCGTAGCGTTTAAGATAGAACCAGTCCGGGCCTTGTTCCGCGTCGCCCATATACGCGTCGTGCAGGCTGTATACCCCGTCCCCGCCGTAACTCTGCGGCAGCGACAAGGTTATGGCCGGCTGCTCCGGCGCCGCGCCGTAGGACACCGCCACGTCGTTCATAAGCGCGTCCCCTTCCGCGCCTTCGCCCGGCTCTACTATAAACCAAAGCTCGTCGCCCGTTACCACGCTGGTCTTGAGTTCGGCGCTGGAAACAAGGCTGCCGTCAGTAGCGGCCCTGTAAAGCTCCTCGCCGTTCTTTCTAATAACCGCGTTTATATACCCATCGGTTATGGGCTTGACCGTTATTCCGCTTTCGTCCTCGTACATGCCGTCATAAGTCGTGAGTATATGCCGCCAAGGCGCTATTACCAGCTCGCCGTCCCGAGGCGCGGTAAAACGAGCCGCCACCGCGTAACTAACCCCGTCCCTAACGCCCGCCTCGGCCATTAGCTTGCCTTCTGATAAATATATGGAATAGTAAATGCCAACACCATCAGGTGTATCCGAATATTGCCAGTTATCGCCCCAGTCCGGCGTATAGTACAGTTCCTGCCATTCGCCGCCGTCAACGCTGGACAAGTAACTCCATTCAGGCCCCTGCTCCGTGTCGCCCTCAATCGCTTCACGCAGGGTGTAAACCTCGCCCGCCGCAAGCGCTATGGCGGCGCTGGCCATAATTACGGCCAGCGTCATCAGCGTGAAAATAAGTTTCTTCATTAGACAGATCCTCCTGACGTTAAGTCACAAAAATTCTTAAAGTATATACGCTCCAAAACCTCGGGCGCAAGGTCAATGCCCCTTACCCGCAGGTCCCATACGCCGAATTCGTCCGGCGTTTGCAAAAAGTGATGTATCATGCGGTTTATTTCGCCTTTGTCGAAAATATCCTTCGGCGTTTCAACGTTGTAATTATCCGTGCCGAAGATAATCCTCCGCGAATAATCTATAAAAAACTCCCGCCACAATTTCGGTTCCTTGGAAAAATGAACATACATCTCTGTTCCTGGGCAAATGTCGAAACTAACGTTGGGGTGCGCGTCTAAAAAACTCGCGGCCCCGTCCAGGTCTCCGGCCATGAAATAAAAGTGTGCCAGGACAAGTTTAAGGTTCCGGAAATTTTCGGCTATGTCCTCCACCTGCCGTCTTATTTCTTTAAGCGCGGGAAAGCCTTCGCCCTCATATACCCAGCCATTTTCAACGGCGAAGGCCGGCGCGGTTTGCGCGGACCAAAACTCCGGCGGGTCCCCCGCGTGCAGCAGCAGGGGCGCGCCCAGTCCCTCCAGCCTGTTGTAAAACTCACCGCTGCGCCCGGAGTTAAGAGGCTCGCCGAGAATCTTACAGGCGTCCGGCTTGCCCTCGATCATCTTAAAGCCGCGGGCGCCCCGGGCAAGCAGGCTTTCCGCCTGCCCGGCAAGGTCCTCTCGAGTCCGGTCCAGGCCCGCGAACACATAACAGCCAGTCCGGTCCCGCAAGGCGAAACAGGCGTCGTTTTGACCGGGATACAAGGCTTCCAGGGACAGCACGCAGAAATTATCGTAGCCGAACCCGCGCTGGATAACCGCCAGCGTGTCCCAGGCGGACGGCTCCGTGAAAGAGGCTGTGTTTTGCGGCATAATATGCGCGTGCCCGTCGATTATCTTACCGTAGTACTTCACAGGCGGATTCTTCGCAGCAGCCGTTCCTTGAACAGTTCCGCCTTTACGGAAACCGCCGCGCTAATTTCCGCGCCATCCGGCGCTTCCACTGTAAACCCGCCCGTTTCCACCTTAAGCCGTCTCTTTTCAAACACCAGCACGTCGTCCCATATAAGGGACCCTATTGCCAGGGGGTCATGCAATATTGGCAGAATATTGAACCTATCCATAAACCTCCCTAGCATCTCGCTTAACAGGCGCGCCTCCGCGCTTTCCAGCTTGCCGAACAGGTCCACGTCCTCTTGGGTGAGATAACACCGTTCCGTCACGTTAAGCCCTATGACCGAAAGGTTGGCGCCGCTGCCGTACACTATGGCCGCCGCTTTAGGGTCGCACTTGATATTCCACTCCGCCTGGTTCGGGGGCAGATCCCCGGCCATTAAGCAGACCCTTCGGCCGGCCGCGATACTGGGTTTGGCTTTAAACGCGGCCGCGATATTTGTCAGCGGCCCTATCCCCACTATGACCAAATCCGGGTCCTGTTCACAGCCTTGGATTATAAAATCCGCGGCCGCCTCAGGCCCCAAGGAACCCGCGCCCCATCTGCCCGTCAAGGGCTGTTCCGCCCCCAGGACAAAGGGTATCTCCCGCCCATAGGTGCTTAGCATGTCCCTAAGCAGTCCCGCGCGCCATTGGTTATCCTCATAAACAAGCGTTATGCCCGCAAGCTCCAGTTCCGGGGAATGCAGAACCAAGGCCAGGGCCAGGGCGTCGTCCACATCTCCGCCAATGTCTGTGTCAAGAAGTATCCTCATTACTGCCACATCCTTTCCAGAAAAACCTCCAGCCCGCGTTCAGGCAGGCTGATAACCTCTTTGTCGTTTTCGCCCGTGCCTTCTGCGTAAATGATAAACGCGGCCGCGCTCTCGGAAAAACACATAGGCGCCAGATGCCAGACGCCTTCCCCTATTAACACCCCGCAGCCCACGGGCACATATAAAGCCGCGAAATCCTTCTTAAGGGACGCCTCGCCCCTTGCCAGCACCATCACAACATCGCCTTCCACAGGCAGGACAGCCTCCTTTGTCCTTTTGTGGCGCTCCAGCGTCCGCTGCTCATAGCAGCCGGTGTTTCTTATACATACAAGGCCAATCTCCGCCGCGCCTGTCTTAAACACCGCCAGGCGCTGGTGCCAATCGAACTCCTTGCTGGAAAAATTCGGCGCGGCAGGCGCGATAAACTCCCCAAAACCTTTGAGATTCTCGACAGAAGCCTGCCGCGGCGTAAGCGGCACCTTTACCATGCAACCGCCTCCGTTTCATAAGCCTCAAGCGCGGCGCTGAAAAGCCCAGAACGCTTCCTTACCCCTTCCAGCATGTTTATCAGCGTGTTTGTGACCTTAAGGTCCAGCTTATTAGACCCTGACGCCAGCAGTCCGGTCAAGTCCAAACGGTAGGGCTGCCATGGCCGGACTCCCGCGCTCGTTCCGTTTACATAACATTCCAGAACGTCGCCGCCCACGTCCGCGGTCAAATAGACCTTCTTGTTATCCCAATCGCTGGGAATATCCACTGACACTGTGTAAACGCCGGAACCGGAATAAAAGGGCAGACCCTGGTTTACCCAGTCGCCCAGCTCTATTGCCGCTGGCGGAGGAACCATGCGGTCCGTGCCGCCGCCCGCGGACTCTACCGCAAAGGAGCCGATTATTTTAAGCGGGTCCACAAGCCCGTCGCTCTTTTTACACACTGCCAGCTTTAGGCTTATGAGGTTTTCCCCAATCTTGAAATAATCCTTAAGCGGCACCGTCTTTATTTCCGCGTCCAAATAACTGCGCTCCGGCGTTTCCTTCACCTGGCGCCCGTTTACGGACAATTCCCAGCCGGAACCCTTGAAGCCGTCTATCATCAGCCGCAGGTCCTCCGCCACATATCCGGCCAATACAGTGGCCGTAAAGGTCAGGTCAACGGGGTAGCCGCCCTCCCATTCCGTGGGCAATTGCATTTCCCAGGCGCCCATGCCAACCTCCGGCTGGGCTTCCAAACCAGGCGCCTCCAGCTTCCAGCGCCCGCGCACCAGCGTGTTTGGCTTGGTCATGGAGAACCCGAGCTTACCCGCGCCGATATCCATACGCGCAAACAGGGTTTCCTCCGGCGCGGGGACGCCGGAGCGTCCGTCGGGGCTATTGCCGGCGGCGGCCAGCGCCGAGCCGAATGGATACAGTTTCAGCGGGAAAAAGGTCCGTCCGCTTTCGGCGCGATAGGGCAGCAATGGGGCTGTCTTGCCGTCTTCCAGGTTCCACAATTCCGGCGCGTACTCCCCTTCGATGGAGACATTTACGGCAAGCGTTTCCTGTGTAGGGTTGACAAAGAAGTAGAAATTTTGCCCGTCCTTTATCCTGTGCAGGCAGAACACTTCCTCCGAATCTATCTCCACATCCGGCGTCACCTGCTCGAAAATCAGCTTTTTCAGCCTGGCCATGCCGTCGGTTTCGGCAATGCCCTTTGCGGTACCGGACAAGAAGCGTTCCCGCATTTCCAGCGGGTTGCGGCCAAAGACGGCCTCCATGCGCCGGGGCAGGTCCTCGCCGCCGCCGTCCGCTAACCGGTAGGGCAGCAGGGCACCGCCTATAACCTTTCCGCCGCTGCTGACGAATTTCTCCAGCATGTCCGCGGTAGACCCCTTGATGTGGGTACATGGCGGCAGCAGAAGCAGCTCGTAAGCCTCGTCCCGTATCAGCAGCTTGCCGTCCCTTATTTCGCAGCCGGCCAGCACATCCTCGTCCATGTAGTCGAAATCCGCGTGCAGCCGCAGCAGGCGGTCTGTCATATACACAAAGTCTTCCTCTATCAAGCTGGATATTTTATCCTTCTTTTGGGGCGTGAAGTTCGCCCACATACTGTGAATGGGGTACAGCACCGCTATCTTCGCCACGTGCCTGCCGCCTGTAAGCACGTAACCCGCCCTGGAAAGATAGGCGTTAAACAGCCCGTAATATTCCCACCAGGTATGATGGTAAAACTGGCTGGGCGGCCAGTCCCGCTTGCGCTCGCCCTCTATGGAGTAATGGTAGCCGTGGGGGTTAAAGATATTAACGCCAAGAACGTATTCCCAGTCGGCGATCCACTTCATGCGCTCCATTGTGCAGTCCCAGTAGGAGCCTCCCATAGATTCGCACAGCAGACGGGCGGAGCCGAAGTGATGGGCCGCGCTGGACGCTATCTTAAGGGCCACATGCTCGTTGGGCATTTCCCGCGTGCCCACCCTGGGATACAGATGGTCCACGCCGGTAAGCCCCAAGTGCGACAGGTGCTTAAACAGGTTGCCCCCGCTTTTAAGGTGCATTCGCAAGGATTCCTCATGAAGCAGGTGGCCTGTGAACACTACGCCGTTGCTTTCGCACCAGCCGGCTATCCGCTTATAATAGGCCTCGTCGTATTGGTCCGACAGCGCGTTCCAAAAATCGTGGCGGACCCGGTCGTAGTCTCCGCCCAGGTCGTAGAACAGCTTGGGCAGGTTGCGCCGCAAATCGTAGCCATTGCGTTCCCTAAAAATTCGGAACATCTTCTTGGACCAGGGCAGCACATAGTTGTCGCGGCCAGCCTCAAAGTACAGCATAGCCGGCTCGTCCGTGTAAAAGCCCAAAACGCCATGGTCCTGGGCAAAGCGCCCGCCCTGGGCCGCCTTGTACCGTTCGTGGGTATATTCCAAAAACCGCTTGGTGGTCTCCGGGTTTAACACGTCGGTGTACCAGCCCGCCTTGCGCTCTATAAAGTACATCTGTTTCCAGGGGCCTTTTGGCGCTTCCCAGGTAAGGACCTTATCAAAGGAGAGGGAAGGCGTCAAATCCACGTACTCGAACCTGCCGGCCCGGAGGTCCTCCAGCTTTACGGCGCAGGCGTACACCGGCTCGGATTCCTCCAGGTCGTTGTAACGGGAATCCGTCCCTTCCATAAAGGAGAAAAACTGCCCTGGCAAATCCCCTTCCACCAACTGGAGGTACACCTGCGTCAAACCGGGGTCAATGGCCTGCACTGTCTGGCCGGCTGTTCCGCTGGGCCAGTTGTATTCGTCGTAAACCCACACCTGGAGGCCGATTTCCTGGGCCTTTTCCAAGGTAAACCGCACCCTGTCGAACCAGTCCTCGCCCAGGTACGCCATATGCTCCCGTATGCCGAACCGCGCGTGTATAAACAGCCCGGGCATACCCTTGGCGTAATACTCCCGCAGTTGGTATTCCATTTCGTCGCGGTTCATTTCGCCGTTCCAGAACCAAAAAGGCATTATGCCAAACTCCCGCGAGGGGTTTTGGAATTTCTCCCTTGAAAGCGGCTCGCTGTTCAACAGTTTCGCTTTATCAACCATCAGCCGGTCACCTCTATAATAGTCAGCAGCCCCGCGTTTTCCAGCGTGAACCATCCGTCCGCGCCTTCAACCTCCCTGGACCCTGCGCCGAGGGTGTGCACCCGCGCCTTAGCCGCGCTCTTTATCCACACCCGCAGGTCCGCTATTGGCAGCACACGGTCGCTGTCTTTGTCATAGCCGTAATTAAGCAGCCAGACGCATGTGCCGTCCTTATGAACGCAGACCCCCACGGAAGGGTCGGAAACCCGCACCAAGCGGACCTGCTCGTACAGGGGCCAAAACATCTTGTTGAAGGACTCCAGGGATTCCCGTTTAGCAGCCTTGTTTTCCGCGAAAAACACGCCTTCTTCCTTCTTAAGGGGCGATCGTCCGAAAACAAGGACCTTCGCGCCCTGTTCCACGCGCTGGTACAGGGCGCGGACCTGGTTTTCGGTTAAATCCGCGCAATCCGGCAGTATAATCAAGTCGTAGCCCGCGAAGGTCTCTTCCGTAACCTGATCCGGACATAGAGGCCCGCCGCCTGTGGCCACCACATCGCACACGGCCTGGGCGTCCGTTATTTCCTTCAGGATTTCCCAAAAGGGCAGACGCGCGGTACGCTCGTCCGTAAGGTCCGTGGGGTGGTAGAACAGCATGCCCTCGCCCGGGTCCCGCGCCACGTTGCCTGTATAGCCCTTGGTGGCCTCGCGCCAGTAATAGCTTGGGAAGGAATAGACTAGGGCGGTCCGGGAACCGCTTTTTTTCGTAAACAGCCCTTCGTGTTCCGCTAAAAAATCCTGGAATTCCGCGGTAACCTGACGAGGCGGGTAAAAGGCGTCCCGTATAACGGAACCCATCCAGCCGCCGTAGGGCACGCTCATATTGCAGCCATACACGGCGGCCTCGGCCAGCAGCAGCCGGTACAGGTCATAGCCCTTGCCCTTATCCAGGGCCTCCAGCAGTTCGGGTATAACGCCGCCGTAGGGGTTTTCCGCCACTATGACAGGCAGCCCGCCCGCGAACCCGTTTACATATCGGTACCAATGGGGCTGCCGGAACAAGGTCTGCTCCATTTCGGTAATTATCAGGTCCACCGTGTGGCGGAAGGGGAAGTAGACCGGCATACAGCTGAAAAAATTCCCCGAAACCAGCACCTGACGTCCCTGTTCGCGGCCATAGGCGCGGGCGTAGTCCGCCAGTTCCGTAAAATATTTCCTAACCGCGCCCAGCTGGAACTCGTAATATTCCCTGAAGAGCGGGGCGCCTTCCGGGAAGCCGCTGCCCTGTTGGTTTAAAAAATCCATGTAATCGAAGGTTTCCAGGTCAAGACTGTCCCAGCCCGCCAGGCCGCCGGACCCGCGCAGTTCCCGCAGATATGCCCGGAACTGTTTGCGGCAGTCCTTGCAAAAGCAGCCGCCGGCCTTTAGGGAGGTTATGGGCAGTTCCGCCTCGTCCAGTTGGACGCCGTCCACGCCGGCGTCTATCATCAGGGCGATTATTTTTTTAAGATACTCGCGCCACACCGGGTTATTCCGGCACATCTGCCGAGCCTGATGGGCGTTATCCGGACATTCTACCCAGCCCGCGTGTACAGGCTCGCCCTTGTATGTTCTCGCGCAGCATTCCTCCCAAAGATCCTTGACTATTTGGCCGTCGGAATTCACAATGCCGGATGGGTAGTAATCCCGCAAGGAGGTAGGGAACAGGCCGTCGTAAGTATTGCCGGAAAACTCGCGCAGACCGTACCATTGGTCCGTATCGCCGCACACGTTAAATTCCAGAAAACTGCGGCCGTCCTTGGAAATTTTCACCGTAAACTCCCAGCCCTGCACCTCGAACACAATGCCAAACACCTTTATGCCGCGCTTTTGGCATTGGGCGATAAACTCGGAGTCATTCATATAGCCGTAAAAGCGCAGGCGCGGCGGCACCTGTCCGAAGGCTTCCTCCCGAAGGTAGGGCAGGGATATGGACCCGCCGCCAAGGGCGGACCATACCAGTGAGGTGGCCCTGTATTTTTCCAGGTCTGCCAGCATACCACTGTGACGCATGGGAAGGCTGGGATGATAACAGTGAGTGTGTTTAATCCAGCCGTCGAAATATATCCCGCGCTCCATCACTGTCCTCCGTATACCAGCTCGATTGCGGCCTTAAGTTCCGGGTTGAGGGTTTCCGCTATTGTGCTGGCCGGCACTTCGTCGCCCAGATAATTCTTTATGGTGCCTGTTACCTGGTCTATGTTGCTTACCGCCTTGTCGAAGGCGTAGACGCACTTGCTGCCCGGGTCGTTGTATATCATGTCATAATAATCCTGGCCTATGATGGCCGCTTCCATGCTATTGCCCTTCTCGTACCACAGCTGGTTTAACATACGCATGAATTCTACCGCGCCTTCCGGGTTTTTCGCGCCCGCAGGCACGGCCATGCCCTGGGGCATTACCACCACCGGCTTTTCCACAGGGCTGTCCGGCCCCTTAGGATATGGGACCATACCCACCTCGAAGGGATATTCGCCGGTACCGTACTCCTTGCCGTCTATAAGCGCCAGGCCGCCGTTGTCAAAATACCCGAACATATCCGCGTCCGTGACCCAGCCCGGCATAGCGCCGCCGCCCCAGGAGCGCATCCAGTCCAGGGTATTTATAAGCCGCTGGTTATCGAAGCCCGAGGAAGCTGTGCCCGCCGCCGTGTCCACGTCTATAAACGCGGAGCCGTTGGCTACCAAAAACCGGCTCATGCCGTCGCCCACCCAGGAGCCAAACCCCAGGGTAGAGGCTTCGCCGTCTACGTACCGGGTGGTGGCCAGGACAATTTCCCTGAATTTATCAAAAGTCCACTCGCCGCGTTTATACAGCTCGTCCGGCATTTCCAGTCCGTACAGGTCGATTAAGTCCCTATTGAACATAAGGGCGGTCAGGTAGGGTTTCCAGGGGATAGCGTAAGGCACGCCCTTCCATGAGAACAAGTCTCTGTCCACGTCCCAGAATCCGAAGTCGGCGTCCGTAACATAGTCTGTAAGCGGCATAACGGCCCCTTGGAATATCATGTTATGCATTACCCTGTCGTAGACCTCTATGAGGTCCGGAGCGGCCCCCGCGCTTTGCAGCTCCACCATGCGCGCCAGCATGCCGTTCCACTCCACGTACTCGATATTTACCTTGCCGCCGTATCTTTCCTCGAACAGCGGCTTTGTTTCCCACACCGCGTCGAACAGGTTGGGCTGCCTGGCTTTTTCCGTCAGGTAGCTGCGTTCCGAACGCCAATATATTACGCTTATATTGGGGTCTGCCAGTGTGACGGGGGAACCTGGGGCGGATGAAGTCTGAGACTCCGGCGAGGAGTTCGATTCCGGGGCCGCGGTATCGGGCGGCGCGCCTTGGCCGCCGCCTGTACAGCCCACGGCCAGCGCTGCCGCTACTGCCGCGCCGATTATTTTCTTGAGTTTCATGACATACACTCTCCTTTATGGTATATGCGCGCCAAGGGTGGGGAAGGTCAAAAGATTAAGACCTTGGGCTTGCCAACGGACCCTTTCTTTTGCGCGTACAGTGCGGCGATTTTAATTGCCGCGTTTCGTTGGTTCTTTGTTGATTGGTTTCAAAAAAACCAAAATTCTATGATTACACTATCACAGTTTATCACGTTTGTACAGGGGATTCTGAAACGCGTTCAACTCTGCTGTTTTGCCGTCAGCTTGTTATTATACCGTAACAAAAACAAAAATTGAACGGAGGAAACAAAATGGTTGGCGCAGAAATATGTCTATTCAGAGTCGCAAGGCTTATTTAATTGAGCGCGCGCGAAGCGCAAGAAGGGCATGGGGACGGGTCCCCATAAGGGACGATGGCAATCCGCCCGTTTGGGGCAGAACCCCTAACGGTGACACAAACCGTTTTATTTATTTTAACATATCTATTGACCATATAACTTCATTAGGACGTGTTTGAAAACTAGATTCCAGCGCGAAATTGCAGAGGTTTCATTAGAAATTTCGCGCTTTAAGGAATTTTCAAACACGCCTTAGGTCAAAATAAGTTATGTGGAAGTGTACAAAGACGGCGTTCATTTTCAAACACGCCTTATCCAACGGACAGTTCACCGTTAGGATTTGTCCGTTGGTCCGACCGCACCCTACTGCAAATCGTGGCGTCCGCGAGTATATGCGCGGTGGAGCCGCGCACTATTTTTATATTTTTCTTAATATTCTCAGCCAAGAAGGCTGTAATATTATTTTAAGGGTATCATTATTCGCAATAAAAATATTATTTGAAAGCAAATCTACCCATTCAGAATTTCCGATTTTTTCATATTTTAGGACACATTCATTCTTTTTATCTGACGCGTTTATAATTACAATTATCTTTTCATCGTTTGTTTCCCGTGAAAAAGCGAATATTTGCTCATAATTTACTAAAAGTTCGCGATAACTGCCATTTCGTAATGCTTCTGATTCACGCCTTAATTTAGAAAAACGGCTTATTTCGTTAAAAAGATTTTTTGCTGTATTTGAATCCGCCCAACTATCCTTCCATTCAGGCCGCAAGTCATGATCATTGTACTCATTTCGTTTTCCATAAATGCCATATTCACTGCCATAATAAATAGAGGGAATGCCGGGTGAACAAAATAATACACCATACAATGGAAAAATATTTGCCGGATTTTTTAGAGAAGAAGCAACACGGTTTACATCGTGATTATCCGCAAAGTTATACAAAGCGAGGTCCGGATAGAGACCGTTATCGGAAAATTCACGTTTCAGCGTCCACGCAAGCTCATAGATATTTTGATCGTGAAAGCTCGACCAAAGGCTTTTATACAATTCATAGTTTGTTACTGAATCAAGACAGCCTTCATGTGCCAGACGGTGGTAATCGCCCGCAACAATTTCACCCATAAGCCAAAATGATTTTTTTATATTCTTGCTGAAGAAAGACAACTCCCGTAAAAAATCAACGGAAATAACATTTGCGGCGTCCAGACGCAAACCGTCAATATCAAATTCTTCTATCCAATATTTTACGGCACCCAACAGATGTTCACGAACCCCATGGCAGTCAAGATTGAGTTTTACAAGACTTGTATGACCAGCCCATCCATCATAAGAAAAGCCGTCATTATATTCATTGTTTCGGGAAAAATCAATATTAAGATACCAATCAGCATATTGGGACATTCCTTTTTTTTCTTTAATATCTTTAAAGGCGAAAAAATCCCTGCCAGTATGATTGAAAACAGCGTCAAGGATAACAGAAATGCCACTTTCATGTAAAATACGGACGAGTTCTTTAAGATCATTATTATTACCAAGCCTATGTTCAACATGGTAATAATCTACAGTATCATATCCATGAGAACTTGACTCAAAAAGCGGCCCAATATAAAGCGCATTTATCCCCAGCGATAAAAGCCTCGGTATATGTCTAACCAGTGAAGACAGCCCTTTTCCGGCAGATGAACAAAAATCATTTTGTTTAGGTACCCCACACATTCCAAGCGGATATATGTGGTAAAAAACTTTATCTGTCCACTTCTCCATTTTTATCCTCTTTCTATTGTATCATATACCCGCAAACGGATACATTTTCCAAACGGCCGGAAGTTTTGGCACCGGGTGCGGGCAAACTTACGGAGCGAACTGTTTTCCCCCGCCCTCTGCGGCAAATTCCAACGTCCTCGAGTTCGCCCGCACTAAACGCGCAGCCCCAATTACAACGCTTCCGGAGACGGGCGGACGCAGTCCCTATTGGCGCGAACTAAAGGAATGGGGAAGGTCAAAACCTTAAAACCAACGTACAGTTCACCGTTAGGGGCCTAACGATGGTTTGTCCGTTGGCCCCGATAGTCGAGCTTGCTCGACGCTAACCCCGCTGGGGGCCTAACGATGGTTTGTTCGTTGGCCCCCGATACCGGATGTTCCGGCCCCGGTCGAGCTTGCTCGACGCAGACCCCTTCTTAAGGGCGGCGAATGCGATAGTCGAGCTTGCTCGACACAGCGCTTTTTGATGCAGACATAGCCCTTTCAATAAAAGGGGTTGTTTATTTTTTTCTTAAGTTCGCGCTTATGCTCACACAGCCCTCAGCATCTCCAACACAACCTTGCACGAATTATCGGCCGCCAGCTTGACAAACTCGTCGAAGAAAACGGTCAGTTCCTTATCCGCCTTGTCTGATATGGAACGTATCGCCACAAAGGGCACTTGGTTAAGCGCGCAAGCCTGCGCTATTGCCGCGCCCTCCATTTCGACGCAGTAAGCGCGGAAAGTCCGCCATATCCAGTCTTTCGCGGCGGCGTCCGCCACAAACTTGTCCCCCGAGGCTATTCTGCCCACATAGGCCTTGTGCCCCTTCAGCACCTTCTCGCAGGCCGCCCGGGCCGCTTCCGCCAGATAAGTGTCCGCCTCAATAAACACCCGGGAAAAGCCCGGTATGTGACCAGGCGTGTAATTCCCAGCCGGCGAAACATCCACGTCATGCTGCACCAGTTCCGAGGAAACCACCACATCGCCCATTTCCAGTTTTTCGTAAAGCCCGCCCGCGCAACCCGTGTTTATTATGCCTCTCACGCTGTACCTGTCCACAAGTATTTGCGCGCAAATGGCCGCACTCACCTTCCCTACCCGCGAACGGGCCAGCACAACGCTCCTGCCGCCCAGCAGCCCGGCGTAAAACTCCGTGCCGGCCCATCGGCTTACGCTTATGGATGTTAACGCGCCTTTAAGCAGTGTTATTTCGTCCTCCATCGCGCCTATAATCCCCATTGGTTTCTCTGACATGCTATTCCTCCTTGTTTATTTGCGCGAAAATATCAAGCGTCCCTGCCGCGTTTTCCATCCGCGCCCCACGGCGAGGGCGGTTCGGCGCTCCTCTGTATAATGTCCCCCTTCCGCTCTCAAACCGGCGCGGGAAATTTACCGTATCCGCCACATGCCAAGCTGGCGCGCAAGAACCAGAAAAGCGTTCCGCGCGCCTCGGCAAGTACAGCCTGCCCATTTGCAGGGTGTGACCGTGAAAATTTAACCGTTCGAAGTATAGCATATCATGGTGGAAGGCGCTATAGGAATTTCGGCAAAGCCGATCTGTCGAAGATGCCGGGTACTCGTGGCGCCGACCAAACTTTGAAAGGTCCTATTTTATTACTGATTTATTGTGACATTATATCCCTTTATTGTGCTTTTATGAGGTTATTCCTTGACCTGTTGACATTGTAATTTAAATGCCACTTTATACAACTTATATCTTTTCCCGATGTATTTCTTGCAGTAAACTCGCTGGGATAAGTTCGATAAGATAATGGAGCATAACCCATTAAACAAACCTAAAATCACAATTTCGCTCTGGTAATTATATCATGCTAAAGGTTATGTGAGGAACCGTATGCCTTAGGGCCTGTTTGAAAACTAGATTCCAGCGCGAAATTGGAGCGTTTTCACTTAAAATTTTGCATTTTAAGGAGTTTTCAAACACGCCTTAGGAATTGATGAAAATATAAGTTGCCAAACTTTTTCAGAGATACTCGAGCTTGCTCGACGAAATGCGTTGAAGCGTTCGCATTTCCTGTGAAAAAGTTTGGCGTTTAATTAATTTGTCATTCCTTAATTGGGCACATACAAATCTGTGGCGGTCGGACGGCAGCAATGTTGTCCTTCTACTCGGAAAAACAATCTGTTGCGCGTTATTAACCTGATAGTCTTCCACTATGGCATTCAATCCATCCAAGCATGCGTCTATTATGATATAAGGCAGAAATTGCGTAAGTAGCGCAAACAAACACATGCACTGCAAAACTAAACTTATAGTCTAATTTTTACCAGTGTTGTCTGCATCAGGTATTGTATGGCCTTTTTTTAGGCTTTACCACCCAAATTTTGAAAGAGTCAGATTTATTTCCGTGGCTGCTCATTCTTGTTCTTCTTGATCTGTTCTTTGAACGCAGCTTTGAATGCGTCAATACCCTATATATTTGTGAGGCTATCTTGGCTGAGCTTACCCATCTTTATGGC
>JAISYE010000164.1 GCA_031297485.1 Clostridiales bacterium | reverse complement strand
GGCGTGTTTCAAAAGTTGTAGACATTTTTCATTAGTGCGAACGCCGGCAAACCTTGAAATTACGGAGTTCTTGGCATATTGATGAACCAAAAAGTGTCTACTAAAAACACACGTTTTTGAAACACGCCCGAAAATCCACGGCTCGCCATCGGGCGGACTGTTTTCGTGCTTTCAATCGCCCTTAAAACAGGCAAAAAATAAATATTGCGAAAAATTGGCACGGGCAAGGCAAATCGTTAAATCTGAACACCCCTGGCGGGGCAATCGTTAAAAGACAGTTGGGAACCTCCACGGTTCAGGTCAAGTGTTCCCTGAAAAACGCCCTTGCCCCTCATTACCTTTTCGTACAAGGCAAAAAACACAAAGCCCGAAAACGCCGTTAAATAGGCACTTTCGGGCTTCTGTTGAACCATCTACATCAAAACCTAAGTTTATCAATAGATGGCAGATGTTCTGGTATCCTTATTTCGACAAAAAAGGAGGATGCCATTGGAGAAGGCTGTATATACAGCATAGCATAAAACTCTCCAAAGTGCTATATAAAAAAAGGAAGAAATTCTAAATTTGCTTAATGATTCGCTTGTGGCATTTTACGCCCGCATTAAAAATGGGCAGTGCCAAGGTCTTAAGGTTTCAATGTTTTGACTCTTTCAAAATTTGGATTGGGCCTATTATGCCCGGCTCTTGTAATTTTGGCTCTATTCGGCTATTAGAGCGCCGAACTTTAATATGCAATGCATTGGGGTCATCTGGCTTCCTACCCAGATGTGGATTAAAATAATGTTTTAGCCTTCCCGGCCCTGAGTCCGCACATGTTCACCAAGACGCGGCTTCCGCTTCCAGCTCCGCAGCCGCGGTATCCAGCGCTGCCAAAACCTCCGGCGGAATGGAAACCGCCGGCCACGAGGTGGGCTGCCTGAAGCAGCGCGGTGTGCCCCGGGAGGACATCAGAGCTTCAAATACAGGCAGCGCGCCGTACTTCCAGCATTCGGCCAGAAAGGCGGCGAACTTTTTGAACAGCGCGTGGGCCGTTGCCCATTCCCCTTGCTGAACCAGGGAAAAAATACGGACGTACAGCCCGGGGAAGATTTGCGCCCATGTGCCGATAATACCGTCCGCGCCGCAGGCCAGCCCATACAGCAGCATTTCGTCATAGCCGGTGAACACACGGCGCTCGGGGTAGGCCGCTTTAATCTGGCTGATCATGAAGACATTCCAGTCGCTTACTTTAATGCCTTCCACACCCGGTATCTCAAGCAGGGCGGCAATGTCCGCGAAATTGGCCCGCAGACCGGTCAACGACGGAATGTAGTAGATAATCACCGGCAGGCCCGTACCAGCCAGCGCGCGGTAATATACCCCGGCGGCATCCCAGGACCCGTTGGGAGGAATGGCCGCCACGGCGTCCGCCCCCAAACTTCCCGCGTGTTCCGCCAAGGAAACCGCTGCCCGTAGGTTTACCTGCCCCACGTGAACAATGGCGGTTTTGCGCGCGCGTTTCAGTTTGGGCAGCAGCAGCCGGCTAACCTGCCGGCGTTCGTCCAGGGTAAGCTGACCGCCGTCGCCGGTTCCGCCGCAGATATATAAACCTTGAACCGGTTTTTTCAACAGCTCATCCGCCAAACTGTCCAATAAATCCAGCTTTAAGTTTTCTTGCCGGTCACAGGGTGTGACTATGGGAACCAGGATACCGCTGAGCCATGCGCTCATGCTTGGTTTCTCAGGTCATTTACAGCGCTCCGCAGACCATCCGTCATAATGGACAGACTTTCGTCGTCAATGCCGCACCACCAGGGCAGGGAAAAGCTGTTGTCCCACCATTCCTCTAGTACCGGGCAGTCGTGAGTCCCCAAACCCATCTTTTGGAACAACGGATAGCGGTACAGCGGGTAGTACTGGGTAATACACCGCACACCGTATTTCTTGGTCATTAAATCCAGCAGATCGTCACGGTTCTTACCAAAGGCTGATCCGTCAAAGTGCATGACATACTGATGTACTACATAACGTCCCCCGGGAATCACCTCCGGAAAGGACAGTTCCGGTATGTCGGCCAGAGCCGCGCGTATGCGGCGGTCCTGCTCTATCAAAATCTCATTGTTCGCGATTACGCCCTTAAGTTGTTGAGCGCCCAACGCGCACTGGGCCTCGCCAATGCAGAAATTCTGCGGCCACTGCCCGTCCAGGAAGGATTCCACATTACTCATGGCAGGCACCCAATAGCGCTCACGCGGCCCCTCGAAGGCGCACAGGCCGTTGTGGCGGATGCCCGGGACCAGCTTCGCCGTCTCGTCGTCCCGCACAACCAGCATACCGCCTTCGCCCAGCGTGGTCATGGTCTTGGCCGCGTGGAAGGAAAAACATCCGAAATCGCCGAAAGTGCCCACATGCTGCCCGTCTACACGGCAGTCCATGGCCTGCGCGCAATCCTCTATGACTTTAATATTGTATCTTTTCGCAATGTCCATTATCTCCCGCATATGGCAGGGCAGGCCCAGCAGATGCACCGCCAGAATCACCTTGGTTTTGGGAGTGAGCTTTTTCAGAATATCCTCAGGGTCAATGGTCCAGGTCTTGGGGTGAATGTCAGCCCAGACCAATTTGGCGCCCAAGTCGCCGAAAGGCACTGCCGAAGCCATGTAAGTGTATGCGGGAAGGATTACTTCGTCCCCGGGCTGGAGCCGGCAGAAAATAGCGGCCAGCTTTAAAGCGTTGGTGCAGTTGCTGACGGCAAAGGCATGTTTAACGCCGGTAAAGGCGGCGAAATCCGCCTGGAATTTTTCAAGATACTGGCCTTGAGTCTGTCCTTCCGCGTGGCGCATTACATCTGCTACGGTCTGGATTTCATCCTCGGTATAGGGGTGCTGCATCTTGGGGAAGATTACCTTGTAGCCTTCTACCCAACCGCGGCCCGAAGGGTCGCTTAATTTACTGTTATTTTCACTCATAGTAATATTTTCCCTTTCTAAGAAATAGAATCTATATAACAATCATTCAGCTGCGCGGATGGCCTCGTCAAGTTGGCCGCGGGTTTTAGCGCCCACTATGACGCTGACCACAGCTGGCTGCCGCAAAACCCAATTAAGGGCGTAACGCGCCAGTGTCATTCCCTGCTGCGCCGCTTCGGCGTTAATCCGCTCCAACTGGTCAAATAAGCCCTGGTCCAGCGGCGGGAGCCAGCTTGGCATTTCGCTGCCCCTGCTGTCCAGCGGCGGGGCGGCGTTCCGTTGGTACTTGCCGGTCAGTAGGCCGCCTTCGTAAATCTTGTAAGGAATTACGGAAATACCATTGGCAGCGCACAGCGGAATCAGGTCCGACGCGGCCTCGGGGCTCATAAGACTGAGGCGCGGCTGACAGACTGCCGGCGCGGGGACGCCCAGGGCCTTGGCCGTGTTCAGCACTCCGCCCAACTGAGGGGCACTGTAATTGCTCACGCCGTAACAGCGTATAGCTTTGTCCCGCAGGCAGCGCGCGAGTTCCCGCAGGGTATCCTCCAGCAGTTCGGGCGCGTCTGGCCGGTGCAAGTAGTAAATGTCCACATAATCGGTCTCCAGCCGTTTAAGGCTGGCCTGAAGGTGCTTGCGCACGGCCGCAGCGCTGGTTCCGTCGTCCTCGGGGGCTGTCCCCACTTTCATACCTACTTTGGTGGCTATCACCGCTTTTTCCCTGCGTCCGCGCAGGGCGCCGCCGATAACGCTTTCGGCCGCGCCTCCCGCGCTGCCGGCTACACGGTCGTATCCTTCATACATGTTTGCGGTGTCAATTAAATTAACGCCCTGGTCCAGGGCGTACCGTACCAGTCCGGCGGCGGCGTCCGGCTGCACGGGATTGCCGAAAGTCATGGTGCCCAGCGCCAAGGGGCTTACCCACAGGTCCGTGTTTGCGATTTGACGTTTTTTCATAGGGTTCCTCCTCTATATTTTCAGTATAACAAGGCTGGTGGAAATAAGTCAAGGTTTTTTCAAAAAGCGGGCTAATTGCGACTATGCAGCGGGCAAATTTTCAAATAATATTTTTTTGCCCGTTATTAGTGATATTAAGTTGACTTTTTCCGCGACATTATGGTATTATACATGCAATTCACAATCCGGTACAGGGAGGCGCACAGGGATGCTAAAGTATAACCAGCTGGTACAGGCGCTTAAAGAGGAACTAGAACAAGCGCCCGCGGGCGCGAAGCTGGCCACGCGGCTTGAATTGCGCCAGAAATACGGCTGCACGCGCACCACGGTTGACCGGGCTATTGCGGAATTAACCAGGGAAGGGTATGTATATTCCCTTCGGGGTTCCGGTACATACGCGGCTGACCGCGAAACCGTCCTGGAGGGCGCCGGAGTTTCCTGGGCGCTTATTACCCCCGACGTGATGAACAGTATTTACACCGCCATTCTGCGCGGTATGTGCGACATTGCGCGCCAGCACAACATTAGTGTGCAGATATTTAATACGGACCATGACGTGCGGCGGCAGTACGACATTATACGCAGTCTTGCCGCCGCGCGGATCGGCGGGGTCGTGCTGGTGCCCGCCATTGACAAGGAGGGGCAGGAAGCCGCCTGCCGGCTGCTGGTGGATAATCAGGTGCCCTTTGTCTTTTGCAATCGGAAGGTAGAGGGTGTTCATGATGTGCCGCTGGTTTGCTCCAACGGCTATTACGGAGGATATCTGGCCACGAAGCACCTGCTGGAGCAGGGATATGTCAGGCCGGCCTTTTTAGGCATGAAGGCTTACAGCGTGTCGCTGGAGCGGTATTATGGCTACGCGGCGGCGATTATGGAGGCTGGAATGGACTTGGACAGGCGGTGTGTGGCCCTGGAGACCGACTTTCAGGCGGAATGGCCAGGCTACAGTGAAACCACGGTTTTCCTGCGTTTGGACAATCCGCCGGACAGTATATTCTGCGCTGGGGAATCCTTTAAAAAACCTTTGCTGAATGGTGTATACAAGGCTATAGAACATATGGGGCTTAATATTCCCGGCGACATCGGAGTTATCAGCCATGACAATTCCGTAGTATGCCTGCAGCAAAGCCCTAACACCACCGCCGTATCCTATCCGGCCTACGCTTCCGGCCTGAAGGCCGCGGAGATTCTCTGCAGCCTGATGAACAAGGTTCAGCTTCCTGCGGGCGGTCTATACATTCAGCACCCGGAGCTGGTAAAGAGAGAGAGCTGTCTGGGGCCTGCCGCGCAGCGGGGCACGGAAGGTCAAGAACGGTAAGATTTGGGGGCTCTGAGCTATGGGCGCGGGATTAAGAAAGGTCAAAAGATTAAGACCAACGGACAGTTCACCGTTAGGGGCAGAGCCCCCAAGGTCTTATCTTTTGACCTCCCCTAAATCTTTAGAGCCGCTGGCGCTATACGAATTTATCCCCTTCGGACATGGGACGTACATCTGCCAAAGGCGCAGGCGCGTGAACGCTGGCCTTCCATTTCAAACGGCCCTGGGATTTTGTAAGCACGTGACTCTGAATAAGCAGGCCTTCCAGACCTTGCGGCAGGACCGCGTCCAAAAACCCGTCCGCACGCCCCGCTTGACCTTTAAGCAGAGCCAGCGCTTGGGGATACGCCTGCAAAACCCTTGGCGCAAGATACAGCGTGCCCTCCGCGAAATAGGCGTCAAAGGGATAGGGCTCGCGCCGAGCCGGACGCAGCGCTTGTACCTGCATAATAGGGCTTTGGCAGGATAAACATTCCTGGTCGTCCTTGGCCTCAAATACAGCTTGGGCCGTATAGGAGAAATGGATGTCACCCGCTTGGCCGTAACTTTCAGGACCGTCCTCCGCCCAGCCGTCCCCGTCCGTAACCGCGGTCCGTACACGGGGCGCCAGGTCAGGATCTTCTTCCGCCATGGGCCAAAAAGGCTGGAATGTAAAGACAACCTCCCGCCCGGCCACAGGCCGCCCGCCGCAGGTGAGCCTGGCGCGGAAACGGTTGAGATACCGGCTGCCGTCCGCAGACATACAACGTTCCAAGGAAAGCCGGCTTAGCTGCGGCAGACAGCTCTCTACCCGGAAATAGTCCGCGCCTATGAACATGTCTTTTTGCCCAAAGGACACGTCCCCGCCTAAATGTCCGAAATTAACAAGAACACCGTCAGGGGTCAGTGTCAGGAAGGGCTGGTATAAACTGGGGGGCAGACCGCGAATTTCGTACCAATTTTCTCCTTCGTCGGGGGAACAGGAATAGGTCTTGTGCCGGCGGGACCCCACCAGCAAACCGCTGGGCAGGCGGACTATCGACTCCGGCACGAATCCGCCCTGGGTCTCCTCAGCGTTCGGGCTGGTTCCCCGTCGGATAGAATGGATGGGACTGTTAATAAACCGCCCGTTTTCACGTTTCACCTTTTGACGGGCCGGCGGCGTTCCTTGTACGTCGCCTTGGATGAACAGCATTTCCCCATCCTCCAGTTCCACCATGTCAAACTCGTGAGCGCCTACGCCGGGGAAAATATAGTGCGGGCCTGAAAAATTGACCCCGTCAGATGACGCCATGAAAAATGCCTGTACTTTGCTGATGCTGGTTTCGTCCGGCAGCATGGTGTTCCGTGTGGCCCGTTCCTGTCCCTGCCCCCAGGCAGTGCCGTACAGGCTGGCCATCAGAATAACCGTGCCGTCGCGCAGGCGGCGTACCCGCCAAAGATAAATGGAATTGCCCTCCAGCATAGTGGCGGCGCGAGTCCAGGTTGTGCCCCCGTCCCGGCTCTCCATAATGCGGACGCAGCCCCAGGCCAGCCCCGGCTCCCAGGGCGGCGGCATGTGATAGCCCAGAATCCGGCCGTCCGTAAACCCTATATTGATGTCCGAGCCCTGCCCAACGGGCGCGCGGCCTGTTTCAAAAAAGGTCCGGCCATTGTCCAGGGACCGCATATAGACCCAGTAGCTTCTGAAATTCTTCGAGCCGAAAAAAACAGTGCCGTAGGAGTAGGGCGCTGCCATAGCTTCCGACGCTTCCAGCGAGGGTTCCGTAAAATCGGGGTTTTCCTCTGCAAGCGTTTCTTTAAACGAAAGCCCCAGGCTTCCGTCCCCGTAATCGAAGGATGTGGCCCAGGCCACAAAGCAGGGGCGCTGTTGGGGCGCGTACAGCGTTTCGCGCCGGACGTCCAGGGCGC
>JAISYE010000163.1 GCA_031297485.1 Clostridiales bacterium | reverse complement strand
TATGTTTTTACTTTTTCTTATTATACTGCGCTTGCTTCTTAAAATCAAGAGTTTCTTATTATTTTTGAAAAATTTATGCCAAATTTTTGAACTTCAAAACCTAATTCTTGATTTTTTTCGCTTGCCTTTGGTGGACTTTTTGCAGTGGAATCATACCATAGGTTTAACATTGACTTACTCGCTATATTGGTTTAAAATATAATATATTGTCTTTAATGTTGGAGGTATCTCGCAATGTTGTTGAAAAAGCTAAAGCAGTTTTATGATGCCACAAGGTTAAATCTTCGTATATATAAAGATGAGGAGCTTATGCATATCTTTGCGGCCAGTATCTTGTCGCCGGATTTAGCGCTTTTTCTGCTGCCCGCGGCCTTGAATTCCAGTGAGCCGATGGGGTTTACTGTTGTGCTTGACCAGATGTTTCTGGGATACGTGAAAATAAATGAGACGAATGAAGTAATCTTAATGGGTCCGACTTTCGCCTTCAAACCAACGGCAAATTTGTCCGCAAAAATATCCAGATATCTTGGTTTGCCGTCAGGCCAGGGCACGGAAACGCTGCCATATTTGCAATTCCTGCCCTTATATAGTTTGATACAATTCAAAGAATTTCTTGTTCTGTTGGACATGCTTGCAAACGGCGTATCAGAACGGAAGCCGAGTCAGGTGGACCTCTCACCAAAAAGGGAGATTTTGACCCCTGTCGAAGTCAGGACAACTTATTTGGAACATTACGACGTTAAGGCAGAGCAAACGCTGCTTTCTTATGTGAAGTACGGAAAGACCGACGAACTGCAGGCCATATTTCAAGAATGGGCTAAAAGCAGCGTGGGCGTCCCCATTGTGACGAAAGACGCTTTGCGCTCCTATAAGGATATAGCCATACAGGCAAACGGCGTGATTTCCCGCACCGCCATAGCCGGCGGATTGGATTATGACACTGTTAACGAATTGTGCAGCTATTTTTTGATAAAAATAGAATCGCTGGATGACTTCGAGCAGGTTACCGAGGAGATACGCCGTATGTTTATGACATATGCGAACCGCGTTAGATTCACGCGCGAATTGTCCGGGGATTCCCTTGTGGTAAAAAAGATACAAAAAGCCATTCATGCCAAGCTGCACGAAAAAATAACCCCAACCATACTGGCGGGGATATTACATATGGACGTTTCCTATCTCTGCAAGCATTTTAAGCAAAAAACCGGAAAGACAATCTCCTCTTATGTGAACGAGGTCAAGATTGAAGAATGCCGCCGGCTCTTGGAAACGACGGAGCTATCTTTAGGAGAAATTGCCGTACAGCTTGGATTCAGCTCTCAATATTATCTATCTGCGCAGTTTAAGAAAATTGTCGGCTGTGCGCCTTCGAAATACGATAAGTCTGATTGAGGGCTTATCCTTAATTAAAAATTATAAAACCAACGGACAGTTCACCGTTAGTGGCCTAAGACCTAAGACCTTGGGGCTCTGCCCAAACCCCGCTGGGGACCTAACGATGGTTTGTTCGTTGGCCCCCAGACCCCTTCTTAAGGGCGGCGAGTGCGATACCGGATGTTCCGGCCCGCAGCCGGCGCCCGGCCCCGCCCGTTTGCCCCTAACGGTGATTTGACCTCTGAATCGACACTCTTTCTTGATTAAATTCTGTAATTATTTATACATTTGCTTTCTATCGCACAAGCTGTATAATTAAAAAACGAAAAACCTACATGCCCAAGTCGAGCAAGCTCGATATAGAACAGGAGGGATAACTATAATAAAGAAAGTGTTTCCGGCCGCGCTGGCGGCTTACAGGGCGAATCTGAAGCCCGTGGCGCTGATATGCCTGTTAGTGTACGTGCCGGTGATAATTATAGACCAGCTTGTGGCGCCAATAGATACAAGCCTCTTGCAGCAGGGGGCCGGGAGTGCGGCGCTGCAGGCGCTGGCGCAGACGCTGCTGGTGGGAGCGTGCATATCCATAGTTTTCGAACCCCTGGCTTCGGCGGCAATGACAAGCCTGGCGTACCAGCACCCCGGCAAGAAGGCGGAGTTTACCGCCATGCTGGACGCCTCGCTGTTAAAATGGCCCAGGCACTTTATAACCGCGCTGATGTACTTTGCCTTGGTGCTGGGGATGATGTTCGCCGCTTATTATACTACGCAATTGTTCTTTCCCATTGGTATACTGATTATTGCCCAGATGTTTAATTACGCGGTTTTGTTCACGTTCTACTGTGAAATAGTGGCTATAAGCGACCTTTGGGGTCCAAGCGCGTTTTTGGAAAGCCGCAGGCTTGTCAGGGGGCAGTGGCGGAACACGGCGCTCTTTATACTGATGCTGGCGGTTATGATGTATGCCGTAAGCGCGCTTATATTGGCGGCGGAGGGGCTCCTCGCTGTAGGCCCGCTGAAGATTGCCGCGGCCATAGCCTTGCAGTTTCTCAGCTACTTTGTTTCCTGTTATTTTAAAATTTGCATCTCCATGTATTTTTTGGAACTTCGTAAACAGTCGAAGAATTCGCCTTTTGACATTCACACGCTTCGGACGGAGGGAAAGAATGACAACCAGGGACACAACACGTGAAGTCAGCATAGGCGGAGTGGTTATAGGCGGCGGGCACCCTGTGGCTGTCCAGTCCATGACCAAAACAGACACCCGTGACATAGCCGCCACAGTGGAACAGATACGCCGGCTCACGGACGCGGGCTGCGAAATAGTCAGGGTGGCTGTGCCTGACATGTCTGCCGCAAAGGCTCTGAGTGAAATAAAGCGCCTGGTGAGCGCGCCCCTTGTGGCGGACATACATTTTGACTACCGGCTGGCAATCGCGGCAGTGGAAAACGGGGCGGACAAGCTGCGGATAAACCCGGGCAACATAGGCGGCCGCGAAAGGCTGCGCGCGGTTGTGGAGGCTGCGCGGGGGAAAAACATACCAATCCGTATAGGCGTAAACGCGGGCTCCCTGGAAAAAAATCTCCTGGAAAAATACGGCGGCGGAACGCCGGAGGCCCTGGCCGAAAGCGCCTTGGGCCATGTGAAAATAATGGAGGGCCTGGGTTACGAAAACCTGGTAGTGTCTATAAAATCCTCGGACATAACCACAACAATATCCGCCCATGAGTTGCTGGCGCGGCAGGTGGATTACCCGCTGCACATTGGCATGACCGAGGCCGGTACGCTATTCGCAGGCTCCATACGTTCCGCAGTGGGCATAGGGGCCTTGCTGGCCAAGGGGCTGGGGGACACCGTGCGGGTTTCCCTTACCGGCGACCCGGTGGAGGAGATAAGGTGCGCCCGTGAGATTTTGCGGGCGTGTAAACTGCGGCGCTTTGGCGTGGACTTTGTGTCCTGCCCCACCTGCGGGCGCACGGAGGTAAACCTGATACCAATCGCCAACGAGGTATACGAATACTGCGCCGGGCTGCAAAAAAATATAAAAGTGGCGGTTATGGGCTGCGCGGTAAACGGGCCGGGCGAGGCCAGGGACGCGGACATAGGCGTCGCGGCTGGCCGAGGGTTTGGCCTGCTTTTTAAAAACGGCCAGGTAGTGCGCAAGGTGCCGGAGAAACAGCTGGCAAAGGAATTAATAGCGGAAATCGCTAAATTATAAATAGATTATAGATTAAGGGCTTATCCCTGAATAAAGCAGAATGGCTTAAATACTGGATTTTAAAACACAGAAATGGCGCAAAATCAGCATTCTTGCCTATTAAGGGATAGGCTCTAAATATAGATAAATATAGAATATATATTCGCGAACGAATACATTTTCCAATGTAGGGGCGAAGTGCGTTCACCCGCCTGCGGTATTCACCCTATAAGCACGAACTTAAGAAAAAAACAAACAATCCCTTTTACGTCGAACAAGTTCGACTATCCTTAAAAAGGCTGTACCTGTATCAAAAGCGCCGCGTCGAGCAAGCTCGACTATCGGGGACGCCGCGCCTTAAGAAGGGGTCTGCGTCGAGCAAGCTCGACTATCGGGGGCGAGCAAGCTCGACCGGGGCGGAACATCCGGTATCGTACTCGCCGCCCTTAATAAGGGGTCTGCGTCGAGCAAGCTCGACTATCGGGGGCGAGCAAGCT
>JAISYE010000162.1 GCA_031297485.1 Clostridiales bacterium | reverse complement strand
GTGGCGGTATGGGTATACGCCTCAGGCTATCCGAGCCGAGGCGGAAAGATTGCCGCCCGGGACTGGCGCCTGGGCAACGGCTGGCGCGCGGACGTGGTTATCAGCGCCACATTCCTGGCCTTGCTTAACCTGCTATTTATGCTGTTTGCCGTGGTGCAGTGCGCGTACCTGTTCGGCGGCGGGTTTATGACGCTGCCCGACGGCATGGTCTATTCCCAGTATGCCAGAGAAGGCTTTTTTCAACTGCTGTTCGTAACGTTGATAAATTTTTTTGTAATTATCGTGTTTATGTGCGTGCTTAAGGGTGTGCGTGACAGCCGCCTGCTGCGCGCGCTGCTTCTCGCCCTGTGCCTGTTTACCGGTGTGCTTATCGCTTCCTCTTTCTACCGCATGTCCCTGTATATTGGCGTGTACGGCCATACATCCATGCGGCTGTGTGTCGTTACTTTCCTGATAATGGAGGTTTGCCTGCTGTGCGTTACAGTAACGGGCCTGCTGAGAGGCAATGTGCCGTTTATAAAGTGCTTCCTCTTAATTGGCCTTGTGTTCTACATGATTGTGAATGTCACCGGCAGCGATTACTTCGCCGCGCGGCTTAACGCCGGGCTGCTGGTGTCCGGACGCCTGCGGAGCCTTGACCTGGGCCACTTGGGTCCGGACGGGCTTACCGCGGTTAAGCCGCTGTTTGAAAGCGCCGGAAGTTCCGGTTCCAGCGAGTATATATGTGTACTTGAAAAAGAACGCAAATATGTGTTGGTGCCGAGGGACAGCCTTTCATCTTCCGGGGCGGGCTTTACTTTTGACGAAATCGCGGGTATTTACCGCTATCCGCGGGAAAAGCATTGGCAGAACCGCACGCTGCTCCATGTTAGTAATTTTCAGTCCTGATTAAAATTTTCACGGCTTCCACAGCCGTGTCAATCGCGTTGTCGTGGCTGGGGCGCGGGCCGTCGTCAAGCCCGCGGGCCTGGCGCTCCTGGTTCCACACCACGTTAAGGACGCAGCCCGCCTTTGCGCCCAGCACCTGGGCCACTATAAACAGGGCCGCGCTTTCCATTTCCGACGCCAGGCAGCCCGCCTTTAACCAGGCGTCCCATTTGTCCGCCAGTTCCCTGCCTGCCGGCATCCTGGCGGGTTCGTGCTGGCCGTAGAACGAATCCTTGCAGTGCACGATTCCCACGTGCTTACCCCGGCTTAAACCCAGAGAGTCGGCGGCGGCGGAAAGGGCGTTTGTTATGTCTATGTGCGCCACCGCCGGAAATTCGACCGGCACATATTCCTTGGAGGTGCCTTCCATTCGTATGGCCGCGCTGGCTATTACAATGTCTCCGCTTTTTACGTCCAGGGCCATGCCTCCGCAGGTGCCCACGCGCAAAAAATTCCTCACGCCCGTGCGGTGTAGCTCCTCCACCGCGATAGCCGCGGAAGGCCCGCCCATTCCCGTTGACATGACTATTACCTGCTGACCGAGACAGTCGCACAGGTATGCTGTGTATTCCCTGTTCCGGGCGAAAGGCTCCCCGCGCTCGAAGCGGCGCGCTATCGCCTCCACGCGCCCCGGGTCCCCCGGCAGCAGGGCGTAACGCGCGTTGTGCTCTTTTTTAAAGCCTATGTGGTATAATTCTTCCATATCAGCAGCCCCTTTATAAAATTTTCTCAATTATACCGCGCCCTCTTGTATGTAACAAGCCCGTGATGATATACTCACATGAGACAAATTTTTTAGGAGGAACAAAGATGGGAAAACTATTTGGCACAGACGGCGTGCGCGGTCTGGCCAACGTGGAGCTTACGCCGGAACTGGCGTTCAAGCTGGGGCGCGCGGGGGCGTATGTGCTTACCAAGACCGGACGCCGCGCGCCGAAAATAATCGTGGGAACGGATACGCGGCGTTCCTGCGGGATGCTTTCCTGCGCGCTTACCGCCGGGATGTGCTCGGTAGGGGCGGACGTTTATTCGGCGGGCGTAATACCCACGCCGGGCGTGGCGTACCTGGTGCGCAAGTACCAGCTGGACGCCGGGGTTGTGATATCGGCTTCACACAACCCTATGCAGGACAACGGCATAAAGTTCTTTAACAGTGAGGGATACAAACTGCCGGACGCCCTTGAGGATGAAATCGAGGGCGTAATAGAAACCGGTCTGGATGATTTGCCCCGTCCCTCTGGCGCAGATGTGGGCAGCCAGATTATGTGCGACAAGGCGTTGGACGATTACATAGCATTCCTTCGTTCCACAGCGGATACTCGCCTGGACGGCATGATAATAGCGCTGGATTGCGGAAACGGCGCCACCTTTGAGGCCGCGCCGTATTTATTCAGTCATATGGGCGCGAAGGTTCTCCCGCTTAACAACGACCCTGACGGCAAGAACATAAACGCCGGCTGCGGTTCCACTCACATGGAGCCGCTAATGGAATTCGTGCGGAAAAACAAGGCGGACGTTGGCATCGCCTTTGACGGAGACGGGGACCGCTGCCTTATGGTTGACGAACGCGGCGGGCTTGTGCAGGGCGACGAAATAATGTCAATCTGCGGAAATATTATGAAGGACGAAAGGCGGCTTAAGCAGGACACCATTGTGGCCACGGTTATGAGCAACCTGGGGCTGACCCTGATGGGTGAAGCGCGCGGTATAAATATTGTGCAGACAAAAGTAGGGGACAGGTATGTGCTGGAGAAAATGCTGGAAAGCGGTTATTCCTTTGGGGGCGAGCAATCGGGCCATATAATATTCCTGGACCACACGACCACAGGCGACGGCATATTAACCGCGCTGCAAATGCTATTAGTAATGAAGAAAACCGGAAAAACCCTTTCGCAGCTTAACACCTATATGACGGTTCTGCCCCAGGTGCTGGTAAACGCCCGTGTGGCCAACGAAAAAAAGTACGATTATCTGAAACACCCGGGTATACAGGCGGAAATAAAGGCGCTGGAGAGTAAGTTCGCGGGCAGCGCGGATGGAACGCCGTCTGCGGGCAGGGTACTCATCCGGCCCTCTGGAACCGAGCCAGTGGTGCGCGTCATGTTAGAGGGCCGGAAGCAGGCCGTGCTGCAGCGTGAGGCCAAGCGGCTGGCCGCTATGCTGGAAGAATTATTCGGGTGATAGTTTGATAATTATAGGTATGGCGCGCTTGACGGTTCGA
>JAISYE010000161.1 GCA_031297485.1 Clostridiales bacterium | reverse complement strand
AAAAACACCGCGCCGAAAGCGGCCGTCTATCGCAACGCGCGGTTTCCATTATGATGTTCTTTCCATAGGGGGTTATATCATAAAAGAAATTGTTTTACAATACCCGCGCCGTTATATATTCAAGACAGTTAGGCCGAAATGTCAAGAAAAAACAGGCTGTGGGTTTCAGACTTGATGTTACGGAGAAAGGCGCATGTCCGGGCAAAAAAAAGGATGCAGTAAACCGCTGCATCCTTGTGGCAGGCTTGAAGACACCCGCCTGCATATTAAACAATGTAATCTTTTAAGGCAGCCTTGATTTTCTCCAGCTCATTATCGTCGTGAATGTCAAGTCTTAGAGTTTTGGTAAGATCAAGGCTGAAAATGCCCATGATGGACTTCGCGTCAACAATGTGACGGTCAGAAGCGAGATCGTAATCTCCTTCATAAGTAGTAACCAGGTTTACGAAACTCTTTACTTTCTCAATAGAGTTTAATAACACGTTAACTGAACTCATATAAACACCTCTTTATCCTTTTTCTTTATATTTTAAGCGTAATGGGGTTGATTGTCAATCGAAATAAAAAATTTTCAGAGTTGAAGCACGAAAAAAAGGATAGAGTAAATAAAGGGTAAGAAGGCGCAGGGAAAAAATGCGTGTTTCAAAAGTTACAGACATTTTTCATTACCGAGAGACGGGTTTAACGCCAACAGAGATAATTTAAATGCTTGACGAACGGCAAGAATAACCCTATCAATACATACCCCCGCGCTCTCACACGAGAGTGCGGGTTTGTTATATCGCCCACGCGGGAACAATCGCGGTGCCGCGGTCGATTGCAGACAGTTCCGGCTTTGCGCAAATAACCGCGCCTGTGCCGCGAGGCAGCGCCGCCGAATCGAGCACTTTGAAGGCGCTGACAATTTCAGTTGGCGGAGACGCGGACTTCTTAATTTCGATAGGGTGAAGCTCGCCGTCGTACTCCAGAATCAGGTCAATCTCTTTGCCGTCGCGGTCACGGTAGTAGTGCGCGATTGGCTCAATGCCGAGGTTAGAATAGCTTTTCAGAATCTCTGCGACAACGTAGTTTTCCAAAATCGCGCAGTTGATTGCGCCGTTTATCAGAATCTCCGCCGAGGAATATTTGGTCAGGTGCGCTACAAGTCCTGTGTCGAAGAAGTACAGCTTCGGCGTTTTGACCGCGCGTTTAAGCAGATTGTTTGAGTACGGACGCAAGTAAAATATCACGCCTGACTTTTCAAGCAACAGCAGCCAACGCTTCGCCGTGTCGTCAGAAACTCCGACGTCAAGCGCGATATCGTGAGTGTTGAGCAGTTGCCCGACACGGCAAGCGGCGGCGCGGATAAAGTCCGAAAACTGCAACGAATCAACACGCGACTGCATATCGCCAATGTCGCGCTCGATATATGAGTTGAGATAACTCCCGTAAAACACCTCGCGCTGAGGGAACTTGCCGCTGACATAGCCCGGCATCGAACCGCGCCAGACGCGCGAATATTGTTCGGCTGTGTCGGCTTTTGCGCCGCAAGCAACGCGGCTTTGCAACGACGGCAAATCAACTTTGAACGCTTGTAACTCGCCGCTGCCGTAGATTTCGTGCTGCGACAGCGAGGTCATTCGCAGTATCGCGGCGCGTCCGGCGAGCGACTCCTGCGCAAGTTCCATTAGCCTGAACGTCTGCGAACCCGTCATCCAATACGCCCCCGGCGCTGCGCCGCTGTCAACGGCGATTTTAATGCGCGAAAACAGTTGCGGCGCGTACTGCACCTCGTCAATGAGCAGCGGCGCAGGGTTGAGCGACAGGAACAGTTCAGGGTCTTTCTGTGCGAGTTGCCGCGACTCAATATCGTCAAGTGTAACGTAACGGCGGTTTGGGGCAAGTTGCCGTAATGTCGTAGTCTTGCCGACTTGCCGCGGTCCGGTAACGATAACCGCTGAATATGATTGCGACACAGACAGTATCGTCTGCTCGATGCCGCGTTTGATGTATGATTGCATAGGAACACCTCCGCATCCGGCTATAATAAGACTATATCTTATTATAGCCGGATGCGTTTTGTTTGTCAAGACTGCAGTTGCAGCTTTTTAGGGCTTATCCCTAAATAAAGCAGGAGGGCTTAAATACTGGATTTTAAAACACAGAAATGACGCAAAATCCGCATTCCTGCCTATTAAGGGATAGGCTCTTATTCAACAAGAGCAAGAAGCAGCGCGGCAGACCTGCGGAGAAAAAAGATGTGGTGAAGTCCGAAATTCTGCGCTTGCTCGGCGGCGGTGAGACTGTTCCGTCTGCGGAAATGGAATCGGCGGTGTGCGCCGCGACTGGCTGCCACCCGGGAACGATAGCCGCCGCAAGGAAGGAATTAGGCGTGGAATAGTTCCAATCCTGCGCGGCAATGGTTCTCGCGTTTGCCCGGTCAGAAGACATGAAATCGGTCAGAAGATAAAAATTAGCGTGACCGCTTGAGCGCCATAAAGCCTGTGTTACTGCGCATTTGGCTCTGACTTCAGCGGGAGTAAGAGGTTTGCACAACCTCTTTTCTCCCGCCGGTAAGTAACGCTATGCTTTAATCCTTGTGCAGCCCTGCTTTGCCGCTTTCAGGCGGTCGAGTATTGCAACGCCGCGCAGGAAGTCCTGCCGCGCCTCTTTCTCGTATGCCTCTGCGCCTATTTCCTGCTGGCGGTAGTAGGCATAGTCACGAATTTTGCGAATGTCTTCAAGCGTAAAGTCCTTTGATATTTCAAGTGTTTTCATCATCAGACACCTCCTTTTTAACGAGCATTGACGGCGGTATTATCAGTTGTTAGACATCGTTGCCATAAAATTTGCGCCACCGCGCAATTCTTCCATAGTTGTCCCTGTCGAAGCGGTCGGGGTTTCCAAACCTTTTTTAATTTTGTCTCCCGTTTCGGCGTGTTTCAAAAGTTGTAGACATATATTTTCCCATCCCAGCTGAATTCCTGCATAAATACAGGTTTTTGATACATTTGGAAATAAATGTGTCTACTGATTAAGCCCAAATGTGAAACACGCCGAATATTGCCTCTAGCACTCGCCTGGGGTCCATTGGCTTTCGTCCCCATCCAGGCATTCGCTTGTATTCTTTACCTTCTTCCCTTTCTGGTTTTGGTATCCCTTTACTTCTTCCCAAAATGTTTCTGTTATTTCCCATGACTTTCTTGTTTCATTTTTTATCCATCCTTTTTATATATTTATCGCCATTTTGCATAATAAACTTTAATTATACTAAGGCGCGAAAAGAAATGCACTTTTCACGCCGGTTGTTGGTTGCTCACACACGAAAACACTGAAAGATTCTTAGAGATAGTCGGGCGAAGCCCGACGCAGATGTTTTCGTGTGTGAGTATATTTCCCATGACTTTCTTGTTTCATTTTTTATCCATCTTTTTTATATATTTATCGCCATTTTGCATAATAAACTTTAATTAAGGATGAGCTCTAAATATCCAAAATCTCTTAACAAATTATCAATCGCCGCCCAATCATTACACAGCTTGACAAGACGCTCCTTGCCGTGTTGAGTAATTGAGTAATACTTCCGTTCAGGACCGGATTCGCTTTTCTTTGTGTATGTTGTTACGAGCAAGTCTTTAGACAGACGTCTCAAAACAGCATACAAATTAGCGCCGTCAACCTCTGGAAAGTATGATTGCATAGTTTTCATCGCGTCATAGCCGTATAAATCACGCGCGTTTACGAGGAGCAGCATGCACATATCCAATACGCCTTTTTTTAGCTGAGTGTCCAATTAAACCATCTCTTTCTTCAAGTGCGGAAGCAATTTGTGAATTGCGAAATTCAACAGACTAAACGTGACAAGCATCGCAATAAACGAGAAGCAGATTGTGTCTCGGTAGGTAATAAACGAATGTATGGAGTCCAACTGAGACATAAGCTTTGACACGCGCAAGTAAAAGCAAAAACATAGGAGCAAAATTGAAGCGATGAAAAAGCGATTTGCAGATGCCGAGACCCAAGCGAAAACTGAGCATGCTATCGCAATTGCTCCGGAAACGACCATACAGTACGAGAACATCCGCGGTTTCCACAAAACCGAGCCGCTAAACTGAGATGAGTAGAGCAAATAAAATGCAAAACAGGTGATTACTAAAAATACAACAGTCAGCAAAAATGATGCTATACGCCCAAAAAGCCTTTTCTCGCAGCAACTTTCATGTGTAAAATTGCCACTAAAGTCTTTATTCAATAGTTGATTGCTTAAAATTAGAACAAACGTCACAGCGAGGCTACGAAATGGACTTGTAACTGCCGTTTCGTACTTTAGTATGCTTGCAAATACGGCTGCAATAACAATAGCAAATGTTATACCAAGCAAATAAAAACCAAGGTATTGACGAGATATAGGCGTAATGTGCAGTTGCTTCTGTAAATCCTCAGTAAGGACTTGTGCCGCTCTATCGGGCGGCCCTAAACGGGCGATAATGTCAGCGTCTGTTTCACCGCTGGCGCTGCCAAGCGCAAAATGGCTTTCCCACTCCGAGACGATTTCAGCAACCCGGGTTTGATTCAACCTTTTTAGCAGCTCCGCTCTTAGAATACTCAGATATATATCGCGAGTCATATTCGCACCTCCACAATGCTATACTAAGGCGCGAAAAGAAATGCGCTTTTCGCGCCGGTTGTTGGTTGCTCACACACGAAAACACTGAAAGATTTTTAGAGATAGTCGGGCGAAGCCCGACGCAGATGTTTTCGTGTGTGAGTATAATGTGCAATACACTAATGTTTATTAAACAGTAGCATTTTAGCAGATGTTTGCTGATTTGTCAATACTGAATAACCACCAATCGAATTTTTGCCTGTCTAAAATGGAATTCGCTATTTGGGCTATTTTCAGTAAAAACCTATTGCACAGGTTGGGGGATTTTTTGAATTCGTCACCATCCATAAACAATACATTGATTATCCGTGTCGATTTGCAGCTCGTAACCGTCTGAGGGCATAACGGCGCTGAGGCTGTAATAGGCCTCGCTATCAATCATCACAGAAGCGCTGTACCTGCCGAGGCCCTTCACACCCAAGTCCGCCTCACAGCTTTGCGCGGAAATATAGAATTCGCCGCCTATACGCCAGGCCGTAAAAGGCGATTTATAGAGTTGTGTCCGCGCGCCCGCATCCGGTGCCGGAACTTCCGGCTGGGCCAATTCTCCGCAAAACCGTCCATTGGCCGCGGCGTTCAGGTAAGCGTCCAAAACAGCCGGCTCTCTTGTCAAGCTGAAGTCGTCCCTGCTAGCCTTGCCGCTTTGCACTTCAAAGCCGTTAAAGTCCATATAAATAATCGCCTTTATCCTGGGGTACGCCTCGGATATTCTTCTGTACATATCGTTTATTTCCCGGGCAGCGGCTTCCGTGTGGTACGCGTGGTCCGTACCGGAAAAATGGCTGACAGCCAGCTCGGAAATTATTATAGGCTTCTTCATTTGAAACTGGAAATAAAAATAGTCCAGTGCCGTAAACACATTTGGGTACGCGCCGCTGTTCAAAGGCTCATAAATTTTTATGCCGGCCCAATCCACATACTCGTCGCCTGGGTAATATTCCTTGCACCCGAACACTGTTTCCGAATCCACGCCCCATATAAACGCGGCCAGCGGCGCGTAAACTTTAAACAGTGCGCGCGCTTCCTTAAAAAACGCCGTGTAGTCCTCTGCGGAGTATTTATTTGTTACAGGGTAAAATTGAATGAACATGGGAATCTTGAACGCTTGGAACCGCTCCGCAGCCGCGGCAAGGGCGGCCCTGTCGAATGGCTGCGCCGGGTCCCTGGGCTTGAGGACAATATAGGGCACGGCGGATTTTGAGATACATTCCAATATCCAATTTGCCGGCAGCGGGTCGTCCAGGAGCATATGATATTGATATAGGGCGTGCTTAACGCCGGTCGTCTGCTCAAAAACCGCGATATCGTAATTGATTGCCTTGTCGGATAAAATATACGCCCCAAGGTAACAGTCCTCCGGCGGCTCGTAGAGCGCGGGCACGTAATTATCCTTTTTAACGAACAATGTGTATGGAATTACCGGCTCAGCAGGGCGGAACGCCGTCTGCGGCTTGAATATCCCCGCGGCCGCGGCTTCGGGCGTTGGCCGCGCCGTGGCCTCCGGACCAAGGGGCTGACGGTAATTTGGGTCGTAATCCCGGCCGGGCAGAAGCGTACAGCCGCCCGCGAACAAGGACGCCGCGCACGCCAGCGCGAGCGGAAGAAATAAGGATGTGTATTTACCCGCGAAAAACATTTAAAATCATTCCTTTGCAGGGAGTTCCATAATAATCAAGTATCTCCAGTTTTCTGCAGGTTTATACCACCATCCGGGG
>JAISYE010000160.1 GCA_031297485.1 Clostridiales bacterium | reverse complement strand
AATAAACTGAGACTTTTCTAATCACCACGCTTCTATGACCCTGTGTGTGTGTTCCCGTTTGGGTCGTTTTCTCCCACGCGCGACTATCGGAATCTAGTTTTCAAACACGTCCTAAGAATGATGAATTAATAAACGCCAAACTTTTTCACAGGAAATGTGAACGCTTCAACGCATTTCGCCGAGCAAGTTCGACTATATCCGAAAAAGTTTGGTAACTTATACTTTCCTCATTCCTCAATCACGCCTTCCCGCATTTTACCAAGTGGCCGTCTTCCATTTCGGCCAGCAGCGGATTGCCCTCCATGCAACTGTCCTGCTTGCTTGCGCACCGTGCAAAGAAACTGCAATAAACCGGCAGGGACATGGGGTTCGGCATCAGGCCCGGAATAGGCAATAACCGTTCGGACTCCGTGTCCAGGCTTGGCAGGGAGCCGAACAACCCCTTGGTATACGGATGCTTCGGATTGCCAAAGATATGCGGCAGCGTCCCGCTTTCCACAATCTCGCCCGCATAAAGCACCATGCACTTGTCGCATATTTCCGCGACAATTCCGAAATCATGGGTGATAAAAATCATTGCCGTGCCCAACTGCTGCTGCAGTTCCTTTATCATTTGAAGCACCTGGGCTTGAATGGTGACATCCAAGGCGGTCGTGGGCTCGTCCGCGATGATCAAGTCCGGTTTGCAGGCCAGGGCCATGGCGATAACCACCCGCTGTTTCATTCCGCCTGAGAATTGATGCGGATACTCCTTGTACCGCGACGCCTGTATCCCCACCATCTCCATCATGCCGCAGGCCCGTTTGACAGCCTCGCCGCCCTGCACCTTCTCGTGTATCCGTATCACTTCCGCGATTTGGTCGCCAACGTACATGACGGGGTTTAAGGCGGTCATTGGGTCTTGGAACATCATGGCGGCGGTCTTGCCGCGTATGGTCCGGTATTGCTTCTCAAGACGCCTGTCCAGCCGTTTTCTTCTCCCGCGCACTTCAAAATCCAGGAGATTCCGCGGCTCCGGCGCGGTGTTCGCAAGTTCGGCGCCCTTCAGCTTTATGCTGCCTTGTATCATATGGGCCGGCGGCTTGGGCAGAAGGCCCATGATGCTCAGCCCGACCGTCGTCTTGCCCGCGCCTGTTTCGCCTACGATGCCCACTGTCTCGCCTGCGGAAACATCGAATGAGATATTGTTTACGGCTTCAACAACGGCCTCGTCTGTTTCATAATGTACGATTAAATCCCTTACTTCTAGAAGTTTATCAC
Source organism: Clostridiales bacterium (assembly GCA_031297485.1). Lineage (GTDB taxonomy): Bacteria > Bacillota > Clostridia > Lachnospirales > JAISYE01 > JAISYE01. Next base: position 10,005 of record JAISYE010000160.1, on the reverse strand, counting down.
TCATATCCCCGCCCCCGTTACTTCAACCTGGGATCCAGCGCGTCGCGCAGCCCGTTGCCGAACAGGTTAAACGCCACAACCGTAATCGCGATCATCATACCCGGGAAAAAGACCACGTGCGGCGCCACGGATATGAACACCTTGCCTTCTGAAAGTATCGCGCCCCATTCGGGCGTCGGAGGCACAAGGCCGATACCGATGTAGCTCAGGGCGGAAACCGTGAGTATATTGCCCGAAACGGCGTTGGCCGCGTTAATCACGATAATCCCCACAGCGTTTGGCACAAGGTGCCGGACCATGATCATCAGGTTGGATACCCCTATGGATTTTGACGACTCCACATAATCATTGTTCTTAACCATAAATATCGCGGCGCGGCAGGACCTTGTCATGCCGGGTATGGTACCGGCGGCAATGGCTATGATTAATTGGATAAGGCCGTTGCCGAGGATCGCCACGAGAGAGATGCAAATTAACGTGCTGGGTATGGCCTGAATTATATCAATGACACGCATTATGACGTTATCCGTCTTTCTTCCGAAATACGCGGCAATAACGCCCAGCCCGCCGCCGAAGCCCAGCCCGATAAATACGCAGAGTATGCCGATGGGCAGCGAATACCTGGCGCCGTATATACAGCGGCTGAAAATGTCGCGGCCCAGGTTATCCGTGCCGAAAAGGTGCGCCGCGCTGGGCAGCTGGAGCGTGGCCGCATAGTCCTGCGTAAAATAGCTGTACGGCGCGATAAGCGGGGCAAAAACCCCGATAAGCAGCAACACGATGATAATCGCCATGCCGAACAGGGCGGTTTTGTTCCTGCGCAGGCGTTTCCACGCTTCTTTGCCCGAGGAGCCGACCCCGGCCGCGTTGTACCTGTTTTTCTTTATGAGTTTCTCCATTGCCGGAGTCATAATCTTCGCCATTGTCTATACGCCGCCTTTCCCAGCCGCGGCCGGTACTTTGCCCCGGAGGTTCCGGCCCCAGAAGAAAATTCCTTTTTGCTTTTGTGTAATAAAAGTGGTTTTCAGTCTTGGGTCCACAATGGTGTAGGCTACATCGACAATAATGTTGATAATGGTATAGGCGAAAGACAGTATCACGACGCCGCCCTGCACAGCGGGAAAATTCCGCTGGGTTACCGCGTCGGCCACATACTTCCCCACGCCGGGCACAGCGAACACCGTCTCAACAATAAGCGTGCCGCCCAGCAGCAGGCCCAGAGCCGACCCAATGCCCGCCACAACGGGAACAAGCGCGTTGCGGAACGCGTGGCGCGTGATAACGATAAGTTCCTTCTGACCTTTCGCGCGGGCGGTTCTGACGTAATCCTCACGGATCATCTCAAGCATGCTTGTCCGCACCCCGCGGGTGGTTGCGGCAATAGCGCCGAAGGAGGAAACAATCACCGGCATAATCAAACTCGCCGCCGTACCGTTATACATAGAGGGCAGCCATTTCAGGTTGACGCTGAAGACCATGATCATCATCAGGGCCAGCCAAAAATTCGGCAGAGAGGCGCCCACAATAGTGAACAAGATAATTAAACTGTCCATCCAGGAGTATTGCTTCACCGCAGCCAGCAGGCCCAGCGGATTCGCGATAATCTGCCCGATTATCAGCGACAGCAGCCCCAGCAGGATGGTAATAGGGAAACGCTGCATAAGCTCGTCCATAATAGGCTGCTTTGTTTTATAGGACGTGCCCAGATCCCCGCGGCTGATAATACCCCATACATAATCGGCGAATTGAACGGCAATCGGATCGTTAAGCCCCAGTTCTTCCCTAAGCGCGTCCCTGTCTTCCTGCGTGGCCGTTAGGGGCAGCAGCTCAGTAACCGGGTCGCCGGGCATAACGAGCTTCATCAAGAAGACCAGGACCAGCACGCCGAACATCACGGGTATGACATATAGAAACCTTTTGACGATGTACCAAAACAATTTTGAGCCTCCTTTCTTAGGACATGTTTGAAAACTAGATTCCAGCGCGAAATTACAGCGGTTTTATTAAAAATTTCGCGCTTTAAGGAATTTTCAAACACGCCTTGGTTCGTGACAAACGCGCAGATATGCTTTAAAACCGTGGGGCGTTTTGCGCGCGCTTACGCGTTTATATTTCCGCAAGCCTCAAACGCTATTGCCCTGCCCGTTTCCGACGACTCCACCGCCGCTTCCATCACGGAAAGCACGCGCCGCACCTCCGGAATCTTAACTTTCAGCTCCCCCTGACCGTTAATCACGCCGCGCAGGTTTCTGTAGAATTCATTCGGGTCCGTTTGAATTTCCGGCAGCGCTTCCGTTATAATCCCTCCGGGCGGCACAGGGGCGAACTGCCGCGTAGGGCCGGCCTCGGTTTCGGCAATTTGGGGCGGGAGCTTTTCCAGCAGTTTGCCTGTTTTATAAACCGCTCCGCCGCAGGCGAAATCTTTGACTATCATGGTGCCCTTGTCCCCGCCCACGAGCCAGCGCGGCTGGTAATCCAGAATATATGTGGACAGCTCGATGTGCGCCGTTATGCCGTTATCCATCTTCATCAAGATTTTGAAATAATCGTCCACCTCCTCGTGCAGAACCTTTTTAATATCCGCGAATATATACTCGATTTTCGCGCGGGGCATCATGAATAAAATCTGGTCGATCAGGTGCACGCCCCAATCGTACATCATCCCGCCGCCGTATTTCTTGTATAAATGCCATTCGTGCATATATCCGTTGGCGGAATGGAGTTTGGACTCAATGGTAAAAATCTTCCCAATTATACCGCTGTCCAAGGCGTACTTGGCCGTGAGCATATCCCTGTCCCACCTTCTGTTCTGATGGGCCGTCAGGACAACCCCGGCCTTGCGGCAGGCCGCTTCCATTTCGTCCAATTCCGAGACGCTAAGCGCGGCGGGTTTTTCCGTGATAACATGTTTGCCCGCTTCCGCAGCTTTGACGCACATTTCCTTATGCAAGTGATTCGGCACGGTAAGAATTACTGTGTTGATCCTATCGTCCGCCAAGAGCCCGCCGGCGGAACAGTAACCCGTAAGCCCGGCCGCCTGCGCTTCCGCCGCGCGTTCCGGCAGAATATCGGCGGCCGCCAGTACCTTTACCCCGGCGTCCGGCGCGCGCTTGGCGTGATACCTTCCCATTCCGCCGTAGCCGATAATGCCCAGCCTAATATCGTGCATATTTACCCCGTCCTTATTGAGAATTTGGAATTTTAAATCGTCATATTTACTGAAAAAATACTACACCTATCGGTCCATATGTTCACTAGGGTTTTTTGATAAGTTTTATCCTTTGATTTCTGCAATTAGTTCCGCTGTATTTGGCACAAAAAAAAATACATCATAAAACTGATGTATTTTTTGATTTTGCGGTTCCATGTGCCTGCGCCACATAGGCGGGCGCGTCCTATTGGGTGACGCAAGGGAACGCCTCAATTATGCCAAACTCGTTGGCCTTGGCTGTCAAGTGAAACTCCAGGCATCCCTCGGTTGCTTCCTGCCGCGCTATCCGTATCCTTGGCGTGGATATTTGCCCCAGGTATGTCCGTTCTTCTTTAAATATCTCGGTATAGCCTCCGAATTTTTGCCATTCGTCCAAAATACTGCCGCATTCGGAATTTACCATCTGCGTACGTATATTGTAGACGCCTTCCGGCACGCCCTTTAACTTAAGCGTGATATCGGCAGGCTCACCGTTCTCAAAGTATTGGCCGATTTCATGGTACGCCAGTTCGCTTTCCGGCTTCAGATAAACGGTATAATTCAACGCTTTAAGGTTATGATAAACAATTGTGTAGTTCCCGTGAGTGTTGCCTGTGATAATGTAATTATCGCCCTTGGCGACCAACCCGTTTTTCAGCTTCTTGAGAAACATAAACGCATACATCGAAGGTTTGAAAATCCCGTCCTGACTGATCAGCCCCGCTCCCCCGAACAGCATGGACTGTGAGTCGGAGTATTCGGCATAGGCGTCGGAGCACAGCCAGTATCCCAGCATATCCGCTTCGCCGGCGGCGTCTATCGCGTTTTTAATAATATACGCGCCTTTGAAAACAGAATCATTAAGGATATTCCTGTTAGATATCGTCAGGTTCCAGGACGTAATATACAGCTTGAACGGTCCAAGGCCGCGTAAAGCCATATTGCCGCGGATATCCCTGAGCCTCCTGGCAAGGAAATCCGCGTCCGTAATCCAGGGCGACGGATGATTAATATATCCGCCGTATGGAAACAAGGTGAATGAAATAAAATCCGGCACCGCACCCCGCTGTTTCCAATAGTCCAGCGTTTCCGCCATACCGCCGGACTCCTCGCCGTACACAAATTCGCACCCGCCCGCTTGCGCGCCGGGTACATATTTTTTTATCATCCTGAGCATAATCGCGAATTTTTCGTCCGAATACCATTTGAACCATTCGCCGTCCCAATGGCAGGGACGCCACATTTCAAATATCCAGGTTTCAACCTCGGAGGTTCCGAAACGCTGAACAAGGTGCTTCATTAAGCTGTCGATGAGCACACCCCACTGGGCCTCGTCAAATTCATAAACCATACGGCTTTTTTGGACTTGCGTGAAAGGCTTTCCGGGCGAGCTGATAATCGTTCGCGGCTTCGGACCCAGCTGCAGGAAGGGTTTCAGCTTATTTGCCAGCAAAAAATTTATCGCGTCGGCTAACCGGTTAAAATTCAGCTTCGATAGGTCCTTGCCAGGGAAAATCATCATCTCGTCGTTGAATATGCCCCAAAATCTCACGTAGATGAAATCCAAATGGGATTTAAGCAGCATCACATGTTCCTGTATCTTGGGGTTGAGCAAGTCGTTGGCGGCGCCAAGGTTTATCATGTCTTGCCACGGTTTAGCGCAGGCCGTGTATGAGGACACATCCACCGCAGCCCATATATTGACCGCCGCGGGCTCCGAAACGCCGGGGTGTGCCGCGTGCCTCTCTATTTCCGCTATTGTCTGCTCTTCTATTTCTTTCTTGCGCGCGCTCTCGTTTTTCACGGCGGCTCTCATTTGTTTCCGATACGCCGAAGGCACAGTACCGTAGGTTTCCTTAAAAATTTTGTTAAACACCGCCAAATTGGAGAAACCGTTATCGTTCGCGATTCTGACAATGGAATTGCCCGTATACAGCAGATCCCCCACAGCGTGCTGTATGCGCACCATGTTGAGGTAATCGCGGTAAGTGACGCCCAGTGCCTTCTTTATGACCCTGGATAAATGTGAATCCGACACATAGAATCTTTCAGCCAAGTCCTGAAGCGTAATCTGTTTGTCATAATTATCCTGAACATACAGAATCACGTCGCGTATGCGTTCGTCCATTTGCTCACTCTTGCTTAACGCCCTTGGATCGGCGGGGTTTACCATAAAGTCTTTAATCAAACAGTCCAACAGCCGGAGATAGGCGTCGAACAGCTTATAGCCTATTTTTGAATTGTTTTGCAAATAAACGCGCAGTACTTCGCGGATTTGCCGCGGCAGTTCCCCCGCGCGGTTTGACCCCCCCCCCCTTAGCGTTGCGCTGTCGCAGTCAAAGATATATGTCCCCTTGCCGAGCAGGTCGTCAAAAACACTGTTGTCAATAAACAACCTGCAAATTCTTCCTCTGCCCCGCGACGCGACGCTGTGCGATTCCACACTGTTTATGAGCAGTATATCCTCTGTTTTCATTTGTACGGTTCCAGACTGGCGGGAAACCGTCACGCTGCCTTCCAGCAGATAAATTAACTCATATTGCTGATGAAGGTGAGAGGCTTCGTCTTTTGTGGCGTCCAGTGTTATTTGCAGGCCAACGTTAAACATTCTTAAGTACCTCCTTATATCCATGTTTGTAAGGGGTTATTAAGAGCTTGCGGTCAGTGCCTTCGCAAGCCCTTGATATTAGTTATATAGTTTTTTAATTTCTTCCTCGGATAAGCCTGTATGTTTGGCAACATCAGCAGTCGGCATTTTGTGCGACAATAAACTACGGGCAATTCTACGCACTTTAAGTTCGGCTTCATGCTTAGGACGTGTTTGAAAACTAGATTCCAGCGCGAAGCGCCGAGCAGGCTCGACTATCATTACAGCGGGTTCATTCGAAATTTCGCGCTTTAAGGAATTTTCAAACACGCCTTCGAGCATACCATAATCAAGCAAAAAAAGCGAGTGTTTTGTAAATAGCCCAAATATCAAAAACACACGCATCATATTTGTCGTTTTTGCCGCCCGTGACAGGATACGGCGTCCAAATCCGAAAAAAACAGCGGGGAAAAACGACGGTTACGCTATAGTTTCCAAACAGAGCGACAATTTATAATAAAAATCGTTACTAAGGAATGACGAATTAATTAAACGTCAAACTTTTTCACAGGGATAGTCGAGCTTGCTCGGCGAAAGGCATTTCCCGAAAAGTTTGGTGTCTTTATCTTTCGTCATTTCTAAGAAACAAAGCACAGGGACGAACCTTAGGACGTGTTTGAAAACTTGATTCCGGCGCGGACTTGCAGCGGTTTTATTCGAAATTTCGCGCTTTAAGGAATTTTCGAACACACCTTAGTTGCCCGTTCCTGAAATTTTCAAATGTCTGGAGGGAGAGAATGGCCAAATCAAGAGACTTTACTGCCGGCAATCCGACAACGCTGATGCTGAAATTCGCGTGGCCATTGATTTTGTCTATGGTATTACAAAATTTGTATAACACTATGGATATGATCATCGTCGGGCGTTATCTGGGGAACGACGCTTTAGCCGCTGTGGGGACCACCGCCTCGATATCCATGCTGGTGCTGATGCTGATTTCAGGCGCGACAATGGGTATGTCTGTGGTTGTGTCGCAGTTTTACGGCGCGAAGGACGAAATAAGGGTCAAGAAAGCCATCTGCACGTCGTTTTACCTTATAACCGCGCTGTCGCTGGTTTTCAGTATTATAGGCGCCGTGTTCACAATGGATTTTCTGCGGGTTATGAATGTGCCGGATAACATTATCGGCGACGCAGCCGTATACTTGCGGATTATTTTCCTGGGGAGCATAACCACTGCGCTGTATAATATGGCCTCGTTCATAATGCGTTCCCTTGGGGATTCGCTGACGCCGATGATTACACTCATTATTTCCAGCGTATTGAATGTGGGGCTCAATATCCTGTTTGTTGCGGCGTTCGGACTGGGGGTGCCGGGCGTGGCCTACGCGACGGTTATCGCGACGGCGCTTTCGGCGGTTGTGTGCTGGGTAATACTTTGGAGAAAGATGCCGATTATTCACCCTACGCGTGAAACTCTGAAGCCGGACTTCGAGGTAATAAAGCTGGTCGTCAGAATCGGGGTGCCGTCGGCGCTTATGAGTTCCTCCATGGCCTTGGGCAACGTTATTATCCAAACAGTCGTCAATGGTTTTGGCCCTACGGTTATGGCGGCGTACAGCGCCGCGACAAAAATAGAGGCGCTTGTGGCCTACGCCCCGGGCGGGCTTACCCAAGGAATGCAGGTTTTTACCGGGCAGAATGTCGGGGCGCGCCAATATGAACGCGTACGCCAGGGCTTCCGCAGTTCCATGAAGCTGATCGTCGGTTTTTCAGCGTGCACGCTGCTGGCGCTGGTCCTGCTCGGCAGACCGCTTATGACCATTTTTACGTCCGACGGAGGCGAAATGGTTGAAATTGGCCGTACCTATCTCATGATATCCGGTTTGGGCAGCATTTTATGCGGAATTTTGTTCCTGTGCAGAAGCACCTTGACCGGTGCGGGGGACGCAATGGCGGCGATCTACATCAGCGTAATCGAATTAGCCGGACGCATTATAGGTTCTTTTGTGCTGGCCAGATATTTTGGATACGCCGGGGCGTTTATCGGGACGGTTACAGGCTGGCTGGGCGGCGCGGCGTTTGGGTACATTCGGTACGCAAGGGGCGGATGGACCGCGAAAGGGCTGGTCAAGGCGGCGGAAACAGCGGGCTAAGCGCGGCCCCGTACCATTATTACATCTTTAAAAGGAGCGAGGCATATGTTAGAGAGCTTTATGGTGAAGAAGGACAGCCTAAAAAATGTCGTAAAGGACGGGTTTGTCATTGGATTTAAATTCGACGTTAGAATCGCCGAATACCGTGGATGCTTCTTAAGCCTCCACAACGGATACTACATCAACATTGACGGCACGGAGTATCCGCGCGGTCTCCAAAGATTTGAGATCAACGGCAAAGCGCCGAGGGATTTTGACGAGATCGCGAAGTGCGTCTGGGAACATTGGGATTATGACGATCCCGGCACGGTATACGTCCAGGCGCCGGGCGGCTTAGCACCCGGCAGGCACAGAGTGGGCGTTATGCAAAGCCTTTTTACGCAATACGGCTGGCATCCCCACGACGAAGAGATGATCAAAAATCCTCCGGCGCCGGGCGCTTCGGTAGGCGGGAAACAAGACGCGGTGTACTATTACGATATGATTGTGGAGTAAGGAGAGGTAGATATGGCGATAAAGAGAGGCGTGTCATTTTACAGTTATCAGCAGGAACAGTTTTTCGGCAAAATGGATTACCGTGACATGATTCGCGAGGTGCGTGAGGCGCTGGAGTGCGACGGGGTCGAAATTATTAATGAGGCCACGGTGCCCCGCTACCCGTTCCCGACGGAGGAATTTCTTGCCGATTGGCACAATACGATGGCGCGGTATGACATGATGCCCGTGTGTTTGGACGGTTTTCTTGACACACTGCGTTTCCGTGACCATGTTATGACCAAGAACGAAGCCGCCGAGTTGGTTAAACTGGATTTGCGGCTGGCGGCCAGAATGGGTTTTAAGCATATACGCACCATGACCGCGCTGCCTACCGATGTAATTCAGCGGGCACTGGATACAGCCGTTAAGCTGGATGTCAAAATTGCGTGGGAGATTCACGCGCCCATACCCATAAAGCCCGACCCGACAATAAAAGGGATATTCTGTGACAACCCGGGAACAGCGGTGGCTGAAACAGTGGAGTTCATTGAAAAAACCGGCACAAAGCACGTGGGGTTTGTGCCCGACATGGGAATTTTTATGCGGGCGCCCTATCTTGACGGCGCGGAAGCCGCTGTCAGGCGTCTGAAAGATAAAGAACTGGCGGCGAATATCACCGTCTTGATGAAACAGGTTCCCCTTACGGAATTGGGCGGCGAAATCGACAAGCGTTATCCCAACAGGCTTACTCCGGCCGAGCGCAGGAGTTTCAGCTGGAAAAGGCACGCCGACCCCGAGGATTTGGCGTTGATCCTGCCGTATATATGCAGTATCCACGGCAAAGCCCACGACATGGTGGAAATCCCCGGAAAGCCCGGTCAATACGAGGAACCTGCGATGCTTTACGAGGAAGTCATAGAGTTCCTAAAGAAAAATAACTGGGATGGCTATATATGCACCGAATTTGAAGGTCAGCGCTCCAAACAGGACCAAGGCATGGAACAGCTGGCGGACGAAGTGGAACAGGTGCGCCGCCATCATGAAATGATGAAACGCTTGATCGGGGAGTAATATTCTTGTTTATTTAAATATTCTTGTTTATTTAAATATTTTTGTTTATTTAAAGGAAACGGGCGGCAGGATGCCGCCTGTTTTTTTTATAAGAATGCTGCACTAGCCGCCCTTAAGAAGGGGTCTGGGGGCGAAGTCCCCAGCGGGGTTTGGGGCGGAGCCCCAAGGTCTTAATCTTTTGACCTTCCCAGTCTTGACTTCGCGCTTATGGAGCATCGCCCCCATGGCTTTAGGTCTTTGGCAAATGTATTCGTTCACGAGTATAATAGAAACATTTATTTCCAAGCACAACAAAAAGCCTGTATTTACACTGGAATTTAGCTGCAATGGAAAAATATGTGTCTACTCCATTTGAAGCACGCCGATTATTTTATCCATATCGGGAACACTTTGCTCACTTTCCCATTTATACTAAGGCGCGAAAAGAAATGCACTTTTCACGCCGGTTGTTGGTTGCTCACACACGAAAACACTGAAAGATTTTTAGAGATAGTCGGGCGAAGCCCGACGCAGATGTTTTCGTG
>JAISYE010000159.1 GCA_031297485.1 Clostridiales bacterium | reverse complement strand
CGAAAACATCTGCGTCGGGCTTCGCCCGACTATCTCTAAAAATCTTTCAGTGTTTTCGTGTGTGAGCAACCAACAACCGGCGTGAAAAGTGCATTTCTTTTCGCGCCTTAGTATAGTTTATAGTGCGATAATAATACTCCATTGATAATTATAGTATATTTTTGATAACTTGTCCATAATTATCAACAAAATATTATAAAAATCAATTTTCTATTATCTCCGCTTTGAAATTTTGTATTACAGTAAAGGTATTGGATAGAACCCAAAATAAATTTTATTAAGGCGTGTTTGAAAATTCCTTTTTCGCGTTGGAACCCAATTTTCAACCACGTACTAGGAGGACTGGAAATGCAAAAACTAAAAAAGGCTGCCCCCCCCCCCACTGAGGTCGCTCACCATGTCGGCACTTGGGAAAAGACAACCTACGGCCTGTACTTTTGGGGGCAAAACATCTTTTACGCGCTCGTCGGATTGAACGTGCAGACGCTGTTCTCCGACGTGGGTATCACGGCAGCGGTAGTAGCTCTAATCGTGTTATTTACGAAAATATGGGACGCGGTAAACGATGCGCTGTTCGGCGTTATAATTGACAAAATCCGCTTCAAAAAAGGACGCTATATGCCCTGGATACGGCTGTCCCTTGCTCCGATTGCCGTTTTTTCGCTGTTTCTGTTCGCGCTGCCGGCGAATATCCCCATAGGGCTGAAAGTGCTCTGGGCGGTTATCGGTTACGTCGCTTGGGATATGTCCTACACGCTCTGCGACGTACCTATCTACGTACTGCCTATGTCTATGACTGCCAACGTACAAGAACGCAACGGCATTCTCTCTTTCGGGCGTTATCTCGGCGTCGTCGGAATACTGCTCGGCTCAATAATGCTGCCCATGGTTCAGGCGCGCTTGGGGTGGTTCGGTATCGCAGTGGTGTTTACGGTGCTGGCGGTTATTTCAATGCTGCCGATTTGCTTTGCGGCGAAGGAACGCAACATAGTGCGTCCCGAAGCCGCGGTTACATTTAAGCAAATGTTCAGATATATCTCAAAAAATAAGTTTCTGTTGATATTCTACGCCGCGATGTTCATAACCGGGGCAACAAACTTCGCGAGTGTTTTGCAGCTGTTTTTCGCAAGGTATAACTTGGGTAATCAGGACGTAGCCTCCATGCTCGGACTGGTCTCAATGGTGCCGATGATTCTCGTTGGCGCGTTCGTGCCCGCGATAATCAAGAAGATTGATAAATTCTGCTTATATTTCGGTGTATGTGCTTTCAACTGTTTGCTGGGTATTGTCAGATATTTCATGGGGTACGAAAATTTTACTTTGTTCCTGGTGTTTACGATTCTGTCGGCGATTGCGGGAGCGGCGAACGGCATCTTGGTGTTCCTTTTCACGCCGGATTGCATCGAATATGGAACATATCACACGGGAGAACGCGCAGAGGGTGTGGCTACTGCCATTCAGTCGTTTTTCAATAAGCTGACGTCAAGTGTCTCCGCGTCGCTGGCAATGTTAATTATCGGACTGTTCGGTTTTGTGGCGGGGGAAAACGCGGTACAGCCGCAGTCCGCGCTTGAAGGTATATGGCTTAGTTTAACACTCTTCCCGTCCATTGGCGCGGCAATTTCCGTTGCGGCGTTATGGTTCTACAAACTGCGCGATAAAGACGTCCAGGTTATGGCACGGTATAATTCCGGCGAGATTTCCAAAGAAGAAGCGGAACGCGTACTGTCAAAGCGCTACGGCAGCGCCGCGGCGCTCGGCAAGATGACTGTCACCCACGATTAAGATTGGATGCGCAAACGTGGATTTCAAGCAGGCGGTAATTAATTATCAAAAAAATCCGGAGACACTCGAACAGCAGGTGTCTTCCATTTGTGCGGAAATGACCGTCAAGGAAATAGTGCGGACGGCGAACGGCCTGTAAAGCTGTGGAACTTGCACACGGCGAGGAAAGACGTGTCGAAGTTACAATTGAGAAAGACGATTTGCGGTTCTACAAGAACGGCGAATGGGTGCTCGGCGCGGCGTATAACCTATGGGCTGGGAATAGCGGCCGTGATACGCGCTTGCCTGCTGTTAAAGTGCGATTGTAACGAAGAAAAGGAGAATTAGCTTGGACGTATTAGATTTTAATGGAGGATGGACATGCGGCGGCAAGCCGGTAACTCTGCCCCACGACGCGATGATCCACGAGAAGCGCGGCGCGGACGTAAAAGGCGGCGCGGCGGCGGCATACTTCCCCGGCGGTGTGTACGAATATGAGAAAATATTTACCGCACCGCAGGAATGGGCGGACAAATGCGTGACATTTCGCTTTGAGGGTGTTTACAAGAACAGCAGCGTGTATATAAATGGGAAAGAAGCCGGCGGATGCGCTTATGGTTATTCGCAGTTTTATGTGCCGGCAGATAACATGCTGAACTACGGCACAGAGAACATTATTAAAGTAACCGCCCGCAACGGCGACCAGCCAAACAGCCGCTGGTACTCGGGTTCGGGAATTTACCGCCCCGTATGGCTGCTTATTTCCGGCAAAGCGCACATAGACATCGACGGCGTGAAGATTTCCACGCTCGCTTACAGCCCCGCGAAAATCCGCGTCGTCACGGCACACACCGGAGGCGATTCGGTCAAGATCGAAATCTTGGACCCGGACGTTCCGGCCCCGCCGGACGTTCCGGCCCCGCCGGACGTTCCGGCCCCTGGCGGAAAGGCTGTGGCAGAGTCAAAGGGCGAAGAAGCGGAAATTACAATACCGAACGCAAAACTCTGGAGCGACGAAACGCCCAAGCTTTACAAATGTCGAGTAAGACTTTTAGAGAACGGCACAGTAATTGACGAAGTGACGGAAACTTTCGGGATACGGCTTGTCGAATGGAGCAATCAAGGTCTGTTCGTCAACGGAGCGAACACATTGCTTCGCGGCGGCTGCGTACACCACGACAACGGCATACTCGGAGCGGCGAGTTTTGCGAAATCAGAGGAACGCCGCGTCCGTAAGCTGAAAGACGCTGGCTATAACGCCATACGCTCGGCGCATAATCCCGCGAGTACGGCCATGCTCACGGCTTGCGATAAGTTAGGCGTATATGTCATTGACGAAACTTGGGACATGTGGTACGGTCACAAGAATCAGGGCGATTATGCGGGGGACTTTCCGGATAACTATAAGGCAGACATTAAATCTATGGTAGACCGCGACTTTAACCATCCCTGCGTGATTATGTATTCTATCGGCAACGAAGTTTCCGAACCCGCACAGGAAAAGGGGCAAAAATTAGCGCTGGAAATGGTGGAATATATTCACAAGCTGGACGCAAACAGGGCCGTGACTGCGGGTATCAACCTCATGATAATCAACCTCGCGGCAAAGGGCAAGGGTGTGTATAAAGACGGCGGAGGCACGCAGCAAGGCGTTTCCATCAACTCCTCGCTGATGTTCAACATTATAGCGAGTATGGCCGGTTCCATTATAAACAAAGCCGCAAACTCCAAAAAAGCGGACGCGATAACAACGCCAGTATTGGACACACTTGACATTGCGGGTTATAACTACGCTTCAGGACGCTATAAAACTGAGGGCAAGCTGCACCCGGACCGCATCATTTTCGGTTCGGAAACCTTCCCGCAGGATATAGCAAAAAACTGGACTATGGTAAAACGTATCCCTTATCTCGTCGGCGATTTTATGTGGACGGCTTGGGATTATCTCGGGGAAGCGGGTATGGGCGGCTGGAACTATATCGGCGCTGGGGGTTTTGAAAAGCCGTATCCTTGGCTGACTGCCGACGGCGGCGCGCTTGACATACTCGGCGACCCGAACGGCGAGGCGTTGCACGCCCGAGCGGTTTGGGGGCTTCTGAAAAACCCCGCTATTGCGGTTCGTCCTGTCAATCACAAAGGTGCAAAACTCACAAAGGCCATATGGCGCGGAACGAACGCCATACCGAGTTGGAGCTGGAAAAACTGCGAGGGAAATCCCGCAACCGTCGAAGTCTATACCGGCGCGTACACCGCGGAATTGCTGCTGAACGGCAGGCGCGTCGGCAAAAAGCGCGTAAAAGACTGCCGCGCAATATTTAAGGTAAAATACGCGCCCGGCGTGTTGGAAGCCGTTTCTTTTGACGTGTCAGGGAAAGAAACCGGACGCAATCGGCTTGTGTCCGCCGCCCACCCGCCCGGCATGTCCGGAAAAACCGTCATAAAAGTCACTCCGGAAGAAAGAACCGTTAAACTCGGCGATATTGTGTACGTTGACGTGGAACTCGTGGGCGGTAACGGCATACGCGAAAGCAACGCCGATACGAAACTAAGTCTTTCGGTTCATAACGGCGAACTGCTCGCCTTCGGCAGCGCAAATCCGCGAACGGCGGAAAGCTACACGGACGGCGTGTTTACGACGTATTACGGCAAAGCCGCGGCGGTCGTAAGGGCAGCTGCTGCCGGGACAATAAAAATTGTTGTGAGCGGAGCGGATTGCGAAACCGCTTCGGCGGAAATATCTGCGGCAGAGTTTTAAATGGGTGGTGTGCCAGAGGAATCATCTTGAACGAAAATACAATAGAGGTTTCGAGCGGCATTTGGCAGTGGGTTATGTCCGCTGTAACGCTTAATGACGAAAACAAAGCCAAGCTTGATAAGTGGATGAGCGGCGAAAAATCACCCACCTTTAATCAACTTGAAAAATTCAGCGCGGAAACCCGTATTCCGCTCGGATATTTTTCCTTAAAGTTCCATCGACAGAGGAGTGTAAACTTCTCGAATACCGAACAGTAGATAGCGCCGCCATACAAACGCCGAGCCGTGACCTTTTCGATACAGTCAGACAAATGGAGAGCGTACAAGAGTGGATGCGCGAATATCTTGTTGGCGGCGGTATGGATAAAGTCAGCTTTGTCGGCTCAATAAATCCGCGCGGCAACGTCTTTACCCTTGCCGTAAAAATTCGGCAAGTTTTAGGACTGAACAAAAAATGGTATGAGAAGTCCACGTCAGTAGACGGCTCGTTCAAAATCCTACGAGAAGCTATCAGCGCGGCCGGCATTATCATAATGATGAACGGCACAGTCGGAGGCAACACGCGCGCCGCCTTAATATTGGGGAGTTTCGCGCTTTTACGCTCATTGACGACTATGCTCCTCTAATTTTTATCAATTCGGCGGATTCTAAGGGCGGCAAATTGTTCTCGCGGAAGTTTCCAAGTGCAACGATGAGTTTGCCACATGGATAGTTGGGGTAGGCTTAACTCACATTGACCATAGAAATCTCGCTATTTTCAGCAAATATCGAGAAGTACTTACACATATTCAAACAAGTACTGAACTGTATAACAGCAAAGCGTTGGCCGAATGGTCGGACAACAACCGCGCTGACGCGTGGCTTGTTGCCACCGCTATGGCTTTCGGATATAAACTTGTTACATTTGAGAGACCGAATAATTCGCTTGGAACAACCCTTTCGAGTCACCTAAAGATACCAGCCGTTGCTGGCAACTTTGGAGTGAAATGCTGCAGTCTTTATGAAATGATGCGCGATTTAGCTTTTAAGTTCTCATGAGCTTTAATATCGCAAAAGGCAAAAAGGCTTAAAACCGCCAAAAACGGTGGCTTTAAAACTCTTTGCCTTGCACTTAAGCGCTGTTCCGCAAGGCTCGCGCCCAACGGATATACTCATAAGTAAAAACAGCGCCATAAACCCAGGGCGTGTTTGAAAACTGGATTCCAGCGCAAAATTGAAGATTTTCACTTGAAATTTCGCGCTCTAAGGAGCTTTCAAACACGCCTAAGGCAAATGGGAAAATACATAACAGCGATCAGCGTCAAGTTTGGTACTGCTATGAATTGGGCTGCACTCAACGCCATATAATAACGGCTTCCAAGATACAACTGCACTGTAGTGCTTTTTTCATGCCCTTCGCATCGGGAAAAGAGTATTTCGCCAGCGGTATTTTGCCGCTTGGCAAAATTCACAGCATATTCTCCTCTATCCAATGTGCAACACCGTCGTTGTCACAATCTCCGCAAATATAGCCGGACTCGCCTATGGCGTTCGCCATTGCCACGCCTATGCCCCGCACTCACGGAGCATATCAACGTCGCTGCTGTCGTCACCGAATGCTGCGGCTTCGGAGATCGGAACGCCGAATCTCCCAGCTATTACCTTTGCGGCATTAGCCTTGACTGCGCTGGGCGGGCTTACGTCATATAGACTTGTGCCGCTGACGTGATGAATTGATAATGCTGAATATTTTCCAATGAATAAACCCGTCATTAAGCGGCAGTTTGAAATCACAGTAAATCTTAGCCGCGTCAGGTTTGTGCTGAATTCAGAAAGAATGCTCTTTGCGCCGATTTTCTCCAAATTGCCGTGTTCCCCCAATTCAAGAAGCAACGCACGAGATATACTCACACACGAAAACATCTTCTAAAAATCTTTCAGTGTTTTCGTGTGTGAGCAACCAACAACCGGCGTGAAAAGTGCATTTCTTTTCGCGCCTTAGTATAGTTCAACCGGAAAACTATACTGCCGCACAATTTTGCCGCCGATGATTATCGTTGCGCCACTATTAAGCGCCAACCCGTCAATATTGATCAGCGCTTGGTAATCTGCCGTCATCTCAATTCGCGGACGCGCCGTCGCGAACGCCGCCAACACGCCTCGCTCACGAACGCGGCGGAACACGTTCGCAGTTATAGCCGCTGATTGTCTTGTCTCGTCGCAGCAAGGTATTGTCGAGGTCGGTGACGATTAGTTTTATGTTGTTCACGGTTACACCTCCGCCGGTGATTTCGCTCTGTGAATCATCAAGCCCTTCATAAACTCGGAATCGTTATGAAAGTGCAGAATTGCGGACTTTTCCTCCTCCGTACAGCCGAGTAAGATTTTAATCTCAGAATCGCGTTTGAATAAATCCACAATGCAGATAATTGTGTCGCAAACAGGGCTTGACAGACTGCCGCGCCATATATCAATTCCGCCGCCGTCCATTGATCGGGTGCCGTTCAAGCAGCCGTAATCCAATGGGTAAACCATGTCAAATCGCGGGTGCTTTGAGCCTTTTGGGCGGTCTATCACAATCTCCGAATCAGCGATTAGCGTGTCAAGAGCCGTCCAAAAATCAGTGTGCTTACATCCGTTCACTTTCCCGCACTCCTTTTCTTCTAATAT
>JAISYE010000158.1 GCA_031297485.1 Clostridiales bacterium | reverse complement strand
ATTTGTAATATGACGGACACCGCTTGTATCAACCTTCTTTTCGGCAGCGTCACTTCAAACACGCCCTAATACTTGATTGACGGCAAATTATTTAAGTCAGCTAAGAGCCATTTACCGTTCTCAAAAACAAATCGCGCCGACGTGTCCGCGTCTGAACTGTTGGAGACGGTTTCGAATTCATCTCCGGACCAACCCTTGGCAACCTCAATCGTGTAGCTGTATTCACAACTTGCGCGGACAGAGGCTTGTCCGCGTGATAATTGGACATCATCCTTCGACAGACCGCTTAATTCAGCTGAAAATGTTTTTAACATCCTGCCCTCCCGATGGTAGTTGCTAAATAGGTTGTTATAGGAATATTCGGCGTTATCCGCGGAAGCTTCAGCGAACAAATCCTTTACCGCCGAAAAATCCTTGCCCTCTATGACGGCGCTGTACATTTGCGAAATAACTTCTATGGTCTTTTGTTCGAGTTCATTTTTTGCTTGAGTTTCAAGCACAAAACCATCCGTCAGCGAGGCGCCGCCATTTGTTTCAACCCTGATAGTTTGTTTAAGTTCCCGCGAGTAGGAAAGTTTTGCGGTAACCTCATAATTTCCGCTTAGTATTATCGGAATCAGATAGTTATCGTACTGCTTTGGGTCGCCATAATAATTGTTTGAACCGGCGCTGTTCTCATCCAACAGATATTCCGAGCCGACCTCTATCCCGTTAAGCGTTATTGCCGCGCCCTTAAGGACCGCGATACGGTAATTGTCCGCAATAATTTCTTTAGGAGCAACCGCCCATTTATCAGCCAATTCACCCAGAAAATAGGATAAAAACTTGTTACCTTCCCGCTTAATAAGAGTTACAGTATCTTGCCGAATTCTATCAGTCCCCTGCACGGAATACGAAACCGTATAATACTTCGCTATCTTGTCGGTTGAATTGTTTCGGCCATTGTCTTCGTTAGGGGTTATTTGATAATTGATAATCTTCCCGTTAAAACTATTATCAACGGTGTTTTCGTTAAGCTCCGCGTACAATTCTTTGTTAACGAACGGGCTTTCGGGCAATTCCCCAAAGCTGTCATAAAGCGCTTTAAAATCATCGTTGGCAAGGGCTTTGCAATACTTTTCCACCGTATGCACCGGGTCAAATATGTACCCTGTTACCTTTGACAAAAGCATCATAAGTATAACGACGAAAAGGACTAACCATAAGCCGTCTTTTACTTTTTTGGGCAAGGTCGCAAACCTTTCTTTTATAAGATGTGTCACCGACGAAACAGTAATAAGCCTTTTGCCGCAGTTTTCACAGAACTTACTGTGCTTCGGGTTCACATTTTCGCAGTGTCCGCACGCTCTTAAGCCGTATCGGAGAGCGGCGCTTCCCACAGCGGTTGTTTCTGGTTCAAATTCAGGCCCGTTGTAATCGAAAACCATATAAAATTCTCCTCACTGTAAAACTACAAAACTCGCTCCAGCCAAGGCATTAGCCGGTGGTTAATAAAGTAAACTTTATTAACCACCCTATTGACAAGAAATAAAGAAATATGTAAAATAAATTTGAAATTATAGAAGTACCTTGGAAACAGGGTTTGTGGCATTGTGTGATATTATGAACCGCCAAGTGAACTGTCCGTAATTTGGTAATTTTCAGTGGTTAATAAAGTTTACGTTTTTAACCACTCCAATTTATTCCTCTTCCGTTTCCCTAACCCACAGCAAAAACGTAACATGCGTTATCCCTAATTTCTTCGCGGCGTAGCGCGCGGAGACCTCACGGTTTTTCCATGCGGCACGGAGCTCAAAAAATTCCTTCGGGCGTTCCCCAGCCGGCCTGCCGAACTTTACGCCCTTTTCTTTCGCAGCCGCGATGCCTTCGGCCTGCCGCTGACGTATCAACGACCGTTCGGTTTGCGCCACATAGCTGAAAATTTGCAGCACAATATCGGCAATAAGCGTCCCTGTCAAGTCCCGTTCTTTCTGCCGGGTGTCCAGCAGCGGCATATCCAGCACAACCACCGCCGCGCCCAGTTCCTTGGTTATCGCGCGCCACTGCTCCAAGATTTCCTCATAGTCCCGGCCAAGCCTGTCGATGCTCTTGATTACAAGCGTGTCGCCGGACTTTAATTTTTTTATTAACCGTTTATACGCCGGACGTTCGAAATCCTTGCCTGACTGCTTGTCCAGCAAAATGTTGCGTTCCGGCACGCCAAATTCCCGCATGGCTATCAACTGCCGGTCCTCGCGCTGTTCCTTGGTAGATACGCGCACGTATCCGTATATCTTACCGCTGTCCATATTCATTTCCTCCTGAAAATTTGTCTGCTGACACAATATATTTTCACTTAAGGCGTGTTTAAAAATTCTTAAAAGCGCGGAAATTCAGATGAAACCATTTCAATTTCGCGCTGAAATCCCATTTTCTAACATGCCCTAGGAATGACAAAAGATAAAGTCACCAAATTTTTTGGGAAACGCATTTCGTTTAGCCGTTCCCGACTATCGGAGCGTTCCCATATCCCTAACGGTCATTTGTCCGTTTAAAAAGTTTGGCTGTAATTATTTATCATTCCGTAAGCGACTCATAATATCCCGCACAATGAGGTTTAGAATATCCCAGCCTAGGTTTTTTGTGAATAGGACATTACAATTAAAAAAAACCTGCCAATATTTTTAAACAATAAAGGCAGGGTTTCTATATATCTGTAGAGTTCAAAGTATGCAAAATGTTAACAAATATTCAAATATTAAGCAATAAATTGTTTACAAAATTATCTGTTTTGCAAAATCTAAAATAAACAGGATATCGGCAAATCCCTTATGAAATCAGGTCTGCCAAAAAAACAACTTTTTACGCCAAAGGATAATTATGGCTTTAGAAATACCTTTTGTATTCTTAATATTGGATTAAATGTAATTATTTATAAAACTTTGAACTCTCCGGATATATTATATAACACAGGTTTGCGGCATGATAAAGCAAAGTTTTAATCTTTTCTGCATCACCGCCGGCCCGCCGTTGTAATTTAAACCGCGCGGGTCAAAATAACAAAATTGATTTTATAAACCGTTCCTCCGCTGCCGCGCAAGGCCAAAAAGGCCTAAATTAAGCCCCCGCCGCGACGCTTAAAAACGCGGCCAGCTGCTCCTGACTGACGCCGACACCTTCCACCGAGTCCAGCTTATGGCCGTTAAGCCTAAATGCGGGCAAGGCCCAAACGCCGTTCTGATCGTAGGCGTAGTCGTTCAGGTCCAACTGGGCCTTGGCGTATCGGCCGCTTACAATGGCGCGGCGGAACGCGTCGGACTCCAACAGGGTTTTGACACTTTCAGCCAGGGCGTCCGGGTCCTCGTAGTCGATGCGGCGCTTCTGCGCGGCCGCGTACATAAGTTCCTGATACTTCCAAAGGTCGGCGCCCTGCTCCTGGGCAAATAACATGCCCTGTATGCAAAGGTCGCTGTGCTTGCCGCCCTCGGGCCGCGGGTGCGCTTCGCAGGGCCGCCATACCACTTCTATGCCGGGGTGTTGCGGCAGCAGGGCGCACAGGTAATTATGCCCGCGAAGACAGTACGGGCACGTGTAATCGAAAAAAACCTCAAGTTTATTCATAGTGTAGTCCTCCTCAAAATATATACTCGCGAACGAATACATTTGCCAAAGACCTAAAACTTTGGGGCTCTGCCCCAAACCCCGCCGGGGATTTCATCCCATAGGCGCGAACTTAAGGCTTGGGGAAGGTCAAAAGATTAAGACCAACGGACAGTTCACCGTTAGGGGCCTAACGATGGTTTGTTCGTTGGCCCCAAACCCCGCCGGGGACCCGTCCCCAATAGCCGGGCTTGCTCGATGCAGACCCCTTCTTAAGTGCGGCGGGCGCAGTACTTTTCTGTAGGCCTACACGCGCCCGTATCCTGCATAAAAACGCTGCGCTTGCCGCACTTAAGATGGGTCAAGGGGCGAAGTCCCTTGCGGGGGTTTGGGGGCAGAGCCCACAAGGTCTTAAGGTCTTAATCTTTAGTCCTTCCTCTTTGCCTTAAAGCGCTTTTTGATGCAGGTACAGCCTTTTTAATAAAAGATACTGGTTATTTTTTTAAGTTCGCGCTGATGGAACTTCGCCCCCGGACCCCGTCTCTTGCGCGTAAAACGCGGTGGTTCTAAGGCGGTAAATCTCAACGTCCGTGAGTATAATTCGGTTACTCCATCGCCTTAAACAGCTGGTCAAATTTTGTAAGCAGCACAAAATTCCCGCGTACTTTTATCTGCCCTATCATAAACGCCTTGTGGGCCGTATGCTTGCCTTTCAGCACGTTTAGCCACTCGGCTGACTCCGCCGTAATGGTTATGTCCGGAGTGTTGGCCGTGCCCTCCTTATATTCGCACTCCTCATTGCTTATAGAAATGTACCCGCTGAACTTTTCTTCGCCTTCCACATTAATTTGTATAATAGCGTTAATGCCCTGCGCAAGCTGCGGCTGAAAATAGAGTGGCAGCCGGCCTGTCATTTGGCGGCAGGTCTTAGGCCGCGTAAGAACCCGTGGCGCCGGCTGATGGCCGCCTCGCGCCTGGGACATCAGGTTTGGCTGCAATACCCCCCCGAACTTTCGCGAGTCCGCACCCGCCGTCTCCCGCGCCTCCAAGGAATACTTCCGCGCGAAAAATTCCGTAAGCTCGTGTATGTCCCGTTCCTGCTGCTGGGTAAATTCGTCCAGGTTAAGTTTCTTTATCGCTTCCTCCGCCGGCAGCTTGGGTTTTTCAAGCTCCGCGAATATCTTGAGGCGCGGCGAGTCCAGCTCCAGTCCGCCCGCGATGCTGTCAAACACGCTGGCGCCCCGCCTTGGGAAAAATTTACGATTCTGCCGTATCATGCGGTAATAGTCCTCAACATGCCGCTCGACTATTTCCCGCGAACCTTCGTCAGAAGTCACACTCTCGGCCATGCGGCTGTTAAGCCCGACCCGCACCGCGTCGTACCCGCCCAGGGCGCAGATAACCCTCGCGATATGTTCCAACGCGTCCTGCTCCCCGGACTGGCGCGATACCACAACAGTCATGCAGTTCTTGTCCGCCAGCGCGTTTTCGTAACGCCGCTGCGCCAAATGTTCCAAAAAAACGGTCATTAGCGCCGAGGGCAGCCCAAAGGACGAGGTCATTGTCAATATGACCCCGTTTGAGCCTTCCACAGCGCGCATCACTCTTTCCGCGCCGTCGGAAGCCTCCCCGTCATATATGGCTATACCGCCTGCGGCAAGGGTTATCTCCTCTACCTCCACCCCCAGTTCGGCAAGGGTCTCGTATATAATGACGTTTATCTTTTTCAGCCCAAAATCGCTGGAAGCCGCCGCGCCGTTAATTGATATTATTTTCATCGTCCAACCTCCATTCGGAATTTTCGCCGCCTAACGGCTTCGTCTGGGACGTGTTTGAAAACTGGATTCCGAGAGTCGAGCTTGCTCGGCACAGCGCGAAATTGCAGCGGTTTTACCCAAAATTTCGCGCTCTTGGGAATTTTCAGACACGCCTTAACGGTAAACTGTCCGTTGGTTACTGTTTGCCGGGTTCTTTAAAGCTCAAGCCGCGGCAACCCGCGCTAACGGCCGCCCGCGGTGTCTTCCAGCGGCGGCAGCGGCAGCCCGAACCAAGCGTCAAAAAAACTCGTCAGTTTTTCGCCGTAAACAGCTTCCGCGGTCTCTATAAACGCCTCTTTATCCGCTATTTTAAATGAATATTCCGAATAAAATCTTTTTATGAACTCGTAAAATTTTTCGTCGCCCATTTTCAGCATCAACGCGTAAGCCATCAGCTTCCCCTTCGTATAATGGGTGTCGTAATATTCCGACCAGCTGCCGAACTCTCCTAGCGGGTCGTCCATACTCTTGCCGGCGGATACGCGCTTGCTGGCTAATATTTCATAATCCTCCCTCATTCGCAAGTCAATACCATTCCTGTCGTAAAAGACTCCCTCCTGAATAAGCATTGTCAAGCCCTCGTCCAGCCACGCGTCTCGCGTCTGATTGTTCCCCACCACGTTGTAAAACCATTGGTGGCCTATCTCGTGGGCCACGCTTCTAAAATCGGAGGTCCGCTTTAGATAATCCGAATCCATGAATATTATGCCAGGGTATTCCATACCATTAGTGTATAGCCCGGCCTCAACTATTTTCAGTTCCTCGTAGGGGTAGCTGCCTATAACCGTGTTATAATATTCCAGGCTCTTTATAGCGGTGGTAAGCAGGGACTCCCTGTTTATTTCCGGACTGAAGGAGTATAGCTGCACTTCCGTGCCGTGCTGGGTCACAGCGGTGGTCAGGGTGTAGCGGGACCCTATGGCAAAGGCAAAATCCCGCACCAGCCGCGCGTTAAAAGTGGTGGTGCGCTTGTTGTCCATTTCGGTTACAGTCAAAGGGCCTGTGCCGGCAACGGTGTAGTTGGCCGGCGCGCTTACGCTGACCGTGTAATTGGATATTTCACTGTAAAACGGGTCCCCCGCGGGGTAGTAGGGGTCCTTATGCCAGCCTTCGGAATCGTGCGCCGCCAATATGGGAAGGAAGTTGCCGAACCAGGTCTCCTGACCGTTGCCGCCGGTACGCGCGTTAAGCTCGGGAATGTACGCCTCAAACTGCAGGAGCACCACGCATTGCTCGCCCTCGGCCACAGGGTTTTGCGCGGATAACTCCACCGCCACGCCGTCAGTGGTAATTTCCGCTTCGTCCGAGTTTATGGAGGCGTTTAAAATATTGCAGTAGCCGTAATCCACCCCGCGCGCGAACAGCTTGTCCTCCATTTCCTCAAAATACGGGGCAGGTGTGTAGTCCTCGGCAAAGGCGTTAAAGTAGTTCATTACGTAAACCTGGTTAAGGGCCGCGCCAGTGCGGTTGGCAAAGGTAATTTTCTCCACGCCGGTTATAACGCGCTCTACAGGGTCATACTCCAACCGTACCTCGTATTCGTTATGGGAAAGGGGCTGGGGCGGCGCTGCAATTTCGTCGGGCTGGGTGCCGGCGGCCAGGCCGGTGTCCCCGGGCGGGTGCTGGTCCTGGCCGGGGGCGGCGCTTTCCGGCGTGGGAATGGTCTGCGCTTCTTCCGTTTGGGTCGGGGCCGCGTAGGGCGCGCATCCCCCGCCGCCCAGCCACGCCGAATTCAGAAAGATTACCGCCAGTATTATAATAAACCTTCGTTTCATATCCGTTCACATCCTTTAGAATATTTATGACGTGTTTGAAAACTGGATTCCGATATCCAAGCCTGCTGGACGCGATAGTCGAGCAAGCTCGACGCAGCGCTTTTTGACGCAGGTAAGCCATCGGGCCGATTGCCATCGTCCCCCGCGATATTACGTATATCGTAGGGGACGATGGCAGTCGTCCCGTATGGGGAATCGTCCTCGAGAAGACCCCTTCTTGCGCTTCGCGCTCACTCAAATAAGCATAAGCCTTGCACCTCTGAATAGGCACAGTCCATTTGCGTAACCACGCGCAAATTATAGCATAAATATTGCGCGCCAACAACATATGAGTTATAATGTGGCAATGTTCAAATCTTGTTTGGTGGTTGACATGAAAAAGATAATTTTAACCGGCGGCGGTACGGCGGGCCACGTGACGCCTAATATTGCCCTGTTGCCGCTGCTGGCGGCTAAGGGCTATACGTGCGTATATGTGGGCAGTCGTGACGGCATTGAACGCGAATTAATTTTAAAGGAAAAGATACCATATTTTGCGATTAGCGCCGGCAAATTGCGCAGATACCTGGACGCGAGGAATGTGACGGACCTTTTGCGAGTGATTAAAGGGCTTGTGGAGGCCCACGGGATAATTTCCAGGGAAAAGCCGGACGTAATTTTTTCCAAGGGCGGCTTTGTGGCGGTGCCAGTGGTGGCTGCTGGCTGGCTGCTGGGGGTGCCGGTGGTGATACACGAGTCGGACATAACCCCCGGCCTGGCCAACAGGCTGTGCGCGCCTTTTGCCGCGGCCATATGCGCAGGGTTCCCCGAAACCCTGGCGGCCCTGCCCAAGGGTAAGACCACGCTGACAGGCACGCCCATACGCGGCGCGCTTTTTTCCGGGGACAGGCGGCGCGGGCTGGCCTTTTGCGGGTTCAGCGCCGACCGGCCCGTGGCGCTTGTAATGGGGGGCAGCAGCGGGGCGGTGTCAATAAACAACTGCGTAAGGGCGGCGCTGCCCAACCTTTTGAGGCGTTACCAGGTGGCTCATATTTGCGGGCGCGGCAACCTGGACGACAGCCAATGCCCGGGCCGCGCCCAGTTTGAGTATTTGTCGGACGAACTGCCGCACGTGCTGGCGGCGGCGGACGTAGTAGTATCCCGCGCTGGCGCTAACGCTATTTCGGAATTTTTGGCGCTGCGCAAGCCCGCCCTGCTCATACCCCTTCCAAAGCGGGTCAGCCGCGGCGACCAGATACTAAACGCCGAATCGTTTAAAAGGCAGGGGTTCGGCAAGGTGCTGTACGAGGGACAGCTGACGCCGGAAACCTTGATGGATGAATTAGAGGATTTGTACAGGCGCCGCGACGCCTTCGCGCGCGGCATGGAGCGCGGCGCGGAGGACGCGGCGGCGGCGGTGGTACGCGTTATCGCGGAAAACACCCGGCAGCGCGGTTAAGGAATGACGAATTATACTCACACACGAAAACATCTGCGTCGGGCTTCGCCCGACTATCTCTAAAAATCTTTCAGTGTTTTCGTGTGTGAGCAACCAACAACCGGCGTGAAAAGTGCATTTCTTTTC
>JAISYE010000157.1 GCA_031297485.1 Clostridiales bacterium | reverse complement strand
GGGAAAAAGACCGGAACCCTTGAAGAATTTGCGGCATCGCTGCCGATTCCTGCCGAAGCGGATTACTTGTGTTTTCCGGCTAATTTTTTTCAAGCGTATGATGATTTGGCGATTATTGGCGGCATATATTCGCAGGGTCAAACGCTCTATAACAGCTGGCTGAATTTTGGCTGTGGATTTGACGCAAGCGGCAAACTTCATTTGTTTACCGCATTAACACCACATAACAAAAAACTCATCATTAATAAAAACGGCGAAGATGTCGAGATTGTTACCGCCTTTAACTGCTTTCCCTGGCTTATCAAAGACGGCGAAAAACTTGACCTTTTAGCAAACGCGGGCGATTCGGAAAGCTTCTTGAATCAGCGCGCGCAAAGAGCGTTTATGGGGCAGACCGCTGACGGTACGTTTATGTATGGCATGGTGCCAAGAGCCACTATATTTGAGTTACAAGAAATATGTGAGAGTCTTGGCTTAATAAACGCTACCAACACGGACGGCGGAGCCTCCGCCGGAGCGTATCGGAACGGTAAGTATATCGCGCGTCCAGGACGGGAGCTGGCTTCAGTTGTTTTCATCGTGGAATCAGCCGACGGCGCGCCTTTGCCGGCCGCGGCCGAAGAAAGCAAAGCCCTGCCCGTCGGTGGCCTCAGCGCGGGCAGCGAGCATACCATGTATATTCATTCGGACGGCAGCCTATGGGGCTGGGGCGTAAACAGTTACGGTCAAGTAGGCGATGGAACAAAGGAAAACCGGGCCGGTCCTGTAGAAATCATGGACGATGTGATTTTTGTATCCGCGGGTAAGTCCCACACGCTGGCCATTAAAAAAGATGGCGGCCTGTGGGCGTGGGGTTCTAACAGCAACGGGCAGCTGGGGAACGGCGCCGCTACGCAGTATTCGCTTGAAGGAGACGGGAACGGGTATGAAGACCATGACAGCGCCGCGCCAATCCATGTCATGGACGAGGTGGCCTGGGCGGCGGCCGGCTGCAATTATTCTATGGCTGTCAAAACAGACGGCACGCTTTGGGTTTGGGGCGACAACAACAAGGGGCAGCTTGGCGATGGCACAGCTGTTAGCCACCTTTCCCCCTTCTTATTAATGAAGGACGTGAAGAAAGTATTCGCGAGCACGGAGCCTTTTATTTCCCCTGCTATATTGAAAACCGATGGCAGCCTATGGACATGGACACTGCAATCCCCGGCACTGGATAAGTCAAAGGCCACCGCGGGCTATTTGCCGGAACAGGTGCTAACCTCCGTGGAAACAGCTGCTTGCGGTGAGTTCCATATGTTAGCCATAAAAACAGACGGCTCATTATGGGCGTGGGGCGGCAACAATGACGGCGCCCTTGGCGATGGCACAACGACTGACCGCGCGACGCCTGTAAAGGTGATGGACACGGTGGCCGCGGTGGCGGCCAACAGCCATTCGATGGCCGTCCAGGCGGACGGCAGCCTGTGGGCTTGGGGCTATAATCATGTGGGACAAGTGGGTAATGGCGAGACTGGCAGCATTAACAGCCCGGCTAAAATCATGGATGGCGGCGTGGCAGCTGTTGCCGCTGGCAGAAACCGCTCTTTAGCCGTAGATGACGGCGGTGTATGGGCGTGGGGCAGGGACAGTGCTGTTTATGCTGAAACGCGCGCCAGCTTGCCCCTAGGAGACGAGGCGGGCTTTGACGAGCGTGTGTGGACAGCTTAAAGCCACAGCGCGTGCCTGTGGGCGATTAGAGGGGTGTCCGCAAGCCGTGGTGCGGGCACGCTCTACGGCAAAAAGCCCGCGGCATTTTTCAAATGGCGTGTTTGCGCCTGTCAATAATAATCGGCATTGGCGCGTTGGTGTTTTTCAAGTATACGGACTTCATCACATCCAACATCAACGCGCTCGCGGGGACAAAATTCGGCTTGCTGTCCCTCGCGCTGCCTATCGGGATTAGCTTCTACACGTTTCAGATTTTAAGCTATTACCCAGACCTCTATCGGGGTCAAACATCAGTACAGCGAAACCTTTTAGATTTTGCCGCCTATGTCACACTGTTCTACTCACACACGAAAACATCTTCGTCGGGCTTCGCCCGACTATCGCTAAAAAACTTTCAATGTTTTCGTGTGTGAGCAACCAACAACCGGCGCGAAAAGTGCATTTCTTTTCGCGCCTTAGTATCGCAACTTATTGCCGGGCAGATTGTGCGTTACGCCGATGTTGCGCATGAACTGAAAAAGCGCGAACACTCTGTAGTCACAACATTTTTGACAGACGGAAGTTTTAATCCGTTAGCCGTTGTCAAGTATGTAAATGGATTATTTACAAATAGGGGCTTGACTTTTGCGAACAAACGAATATAATATTATGTATATGAGTTTACTTTTCTTGCGGAGGCAACGGATATGATGGGTTATGTGAAAGCCGAGGAAATGGCAGAACGGTGGAATGTGTCCCTAAGACAGGTTCAGTTGTTCTGCAAAAACGGCAAGATTCACGGCGCGGAAAAATTCGGGACAACTTGGGCTGTTCCGGCTGACGCACCGAAGCCGACACGGACGGGAAAGATTAAGCCGGGCCGAAAGCCAAAAACACAGCCCACATTTTCAGAGAGCGGGGCGGAGGATGCAACAGTATGAAAGTAGGAACTGAAAGCGAGAAGCTGGAATTCAAAAAGTCCGGCGCAGAGCTTAAAGAGGGCATAATTTCGATGGTGGCTATGCTGAATAAGCACGGTTGCGGCGAGTTATACTTTGGCGTTAATAACAACGGCTATCCTGTGGGAATGGACATCGGGGAGAAAACGCTCCGCGACATCAGCCAAGCCATCGGCAATTTCATTGAGCCGAAAGTCTACCCGCGGGTCAACGATGTGTTCATCGACCAAAAGCATTGCGTTCACATAGCATTCAGCGGCGAGGAAGCACCATACTTCGCCAATGGCAGGGCGTATATCCGCGTTGCCGATGAGGATAAGGTGATGACATCGGCAGAACTTGAGAGTTTTATACTCAAAAAGAACGCCGGGCGCGATGTGTGGGACAGTCAACTTTCCGAAAAGTCCCCCGCTGATGTTGACGAGAAGCTGCTCAAAGACTATATAACCCGCTCTAACGAAGCCGGACGTATTGGTTTTGCCTACTCTGCGCGAGATGAAGTTTTGAACAAACTGAGCGCTGTTAAAGACGGCAAACTCAATAATGCCGCGTATGCCCTCTTTGTCGGCTCTAATATGCTCGAAATTCAAATGGCGATATTCGCGGGGACGGAACGTCTGAGTTTCATTGACATTCAGCGCGAACACGGTAGCGTAACCGAGCTTATCCGCATTGCCGAACGGTACATCGTCAAGAATATCCGCTGGCGTGTAGTATTTGACGGCTCGATTGAGCGCAAAGAAATTCCTGAAATTCCGATTGACGCTGTGCGTGAGGCTATCGTCAATTCCTACTGCCACCGCGATTTCCGGTCTTCTCAAAATAACGAGGTGACAATTTATAAAAACCGTATCGAAATTTACAACCCCGGAACTTTTCCCGAAGGTCTGAAACCGGAGGACTTCATCAGCGGCAAGGAGCGTTCGGTGAAACGCAATCCAAATCTTGCCCAGCTTATGTACTACCCGAAAGATATTGAGAACTTCGGCACAGGCTTAAAACGAATCAAAGAAGCTTGTGATGAAGCCGGTGTTCGCGTTGAGTTTGAAATGTTGAAACTCGGTTTCGCAGTCGTGTTTTACCGCCCGGGTGAAACGTCACTACCGAAACACCGTCCTCTATTACCGAACTGTTCGGTGATACGTATGGTGAAAAGTTCGGTGAAAACGCGACCCAAGACAGCATTGTTGAAATAATGCGTCAAACGCCAACAATAAGCGCGAAAGCTATTGGACAAAGACTTGGATTGACAACACGCGGCGTAGAAAAAGCTATCAAGTCGCTTAAAGCCTCCGGAATCGTAGCGCGTGTCGGTTCGGCAAAGGGCGGAAATTGGGTAGTGGTCAAGTGAGAGATGCAATGTTGTAATGGATATAGCAGGTGGTTTTCTTCGCGAATATCCGTTATACGCACAATTGTTATCGCCACCTTAGGACGTGTTTGAAAACTTGATTCCGATAGTCGAGCTTGCTCGACGCAGCGCGAAACGCAATAAAGTAATTCGTTATATTTGGGGACAACAACAAATATCACCCCGGCTGTTTAGATTTTTATCTTAAAAAATTATAGCAAATAATGGCGTGTTTCAAAAGCTGTAGACATTTTTCATTAGTGCGAACGCCGGCAAACCTTGAAATTACAGAGTTCTTGGCATATTGATGAACCAAAAAGTGTCTACTAAAAACACACATTTTTGAAACACGCCCAAATAATACTATAAAGGTCAATTGGAATTATTTTTATATTTACTTGCCAATATTTTTATAGTAGAATCATCGTTGTTGCTAATATTCTTACTAAGGAATGATTAAATATGGCAATTATGCATCCGTCGCAAATACTTGATAAATATCGTGCATATTCGGAAGTAAAGTTTTTTAACGCCTGTAAAAAACAGCTGTCAAACGAATGGCATGTTTATTATTCGATTAAATGGTATTCAATCGTTAACGGCAGATCGGAATACGGCGAATGTGATTTTTTGATTTTTAATCCGGCTCACGGATTTCTTTGCGTTGAAGTTAAAGGCGGCGCGGGAATAGAGATTAATAAAGACGGATCATGGTATCTAATTGAAAACGGCGACAGTAAAATGAAACTGGATCAGTCGCCGTATGACCAAGCCGAACGGAGTATGCGCTTCTTTTATCAGCGTTATGAAGAAGAAACGAAACTGCAGTTCCCAGGAGTATACGGCCATGCGGCGGCATATCCGAATTATTCTGTTTCACTAAAGCAATCAATTAATTTTCCAGCTGAAATAACTATTGACTTTAGCACAATGAATAAATTACAAGAACAAATAATAAATATTTTCAGATACTTCAGCCGTATCCGATACGGAGTACGGCAGCTTCCGCAAGACGCCCGAAAAAATTTTTTTAAAATAATGGATAAATGCAATAAGTTATCAATCGCGGCGGGAGCGCTGATTCAGGATAAGGAACGCGAACTTGAAGAAATAAATAGAGTTCAAGATATAATTGTTAATTCGCTGACAAGTCACCCGCGAGCGTTTATTATAGGCGGAGCCGGAACAGGCAAAACTTGGATTGGTATTAAAAAGCTTCGCAAGTGTATTAGCGACAATAATACGGCTTTGTATCTTTGTTTTAATAAAGCGTTAGCAAGATATGTAAAAAATATTGTGAACGATTTGCATGTAAAATGTATCCATATGCATGGTTATATGTATGAGCTTTTAGGGGATCAAATACGATATGCTCCTACGGACGAAAATGGAATTGCAAAATTCGGCACTCTTATCGCCGAAACGTATCCGCCTCCAAAACAGTATGATTTGGTCGTCATCGACGAAGGTCAGGACTTCACGGAAGATTGGGCGATCGGAGTTAATTACTTAGTAAAAGACAACGGCTCCTTATATGTTTTGTATGACCATGACCAAAATATATTCGGACGTAATTTCGGTGAAAACTTTGTTATTGACGAACGTCCAATTGAATTATATCATAATTTAAGAAACACCTCGAATATATGCAGCTTCGCTAAGCAATTAACAAAACAAGGATTACAAATGATAGAAAATCAAATTGAAGGAATTAATCCTGATTACAAACACACCGGCAATAAAGCAAACGCCGTAAGTTATCTTGATACGGCTATAGGTAAGTTAATTAAAAACGGCCGTGTCGATCCTCAAAAGATTATTATTTTGAGTAACCGCAGAAAGGAAAATTCTATTTTAAACGCGGCCGATAAACTTGGCGGTTATAAACTCAGCGATTTAGACCCGCTGCCAAATAATAATTACATAGCCTACCGGACCATACAAGGTTTTAAGGGGCTTGAATCGGATATAGTCTTTTATATAAATCACGTATATAAAGACGCGCAGCAAACCGACAAAGATCGCGCCACGCTTTATACCGCGTTAACAAGGGCGAGATTTTATCTGTTTTTATTAGATTTTTATTTGTAATTAAATTAATAACTTGAGAGTTCAAACCTTTCCAAATAAATCCACAAAGAAAGTATAGCCTTCTCGTTAGAAATGTGGTATCCTTATTTCACCAAAAGAGGATGCCACTGGAGAAGACTACGCATATAGCATAGCACAAAACTCTCCAAAGTGCTATATAAAAAATGGAAAAAATTTTAAATTTGCTTAATGATTCGCTTATGGCCTTTTACGCCTGCTTTAAAAATGGGTAGGCCAAAGGTGTTCGGCACATCGGTATTCGACATTCGCTGTTTTGCCGCCATCCTGCTATTATAAGAATGAGCCCTATAAATTTATACTCGCAAACGAATACCTTTTCCACACGAACCGCGGGCGCGTTGTAGGGACGCACCACTACGGCATAGCTAAACGTCCGCGAGTATATCCATACTTCGCAAGTTGGCTCTGCAAGAGGGTTGCGAATATCATATATTTTGGAGCAGATTGAGAAAATCAGCAGAAGTCACAACACGCGTTAGTGTCGGGTCAACCTTTAGAAACTCGTAATCGCTCGTTATGACAGAATAAATAGTGTCCTTCTGGGCGCAAGCTACTACAACGGCATCCTCATAATCAGATATAGGCAAGCCCAAAGCAGCAACGCAGTCATTGCCATCTACCGCAGCAACAGCAAGAAGATTAAACAGATTCTTTAGAACCTCTCTTGCCGCAATGTCACCCAGCCTTTTTGCCACAATATAATAAATGTCGGTAATACTGCTTTCTCCTGGCAAGCTAACTCAAATATCTTTTTAGCCGCCGCGTCATGTGGACTGCGGGCGAGAAAGAAATCTAAAATGACATTCGTATCAAGCAGCACTCTCATCTAAGGCGTGTTTGAAAATTCCTCAAAGCGCGAAATTTCTAATAAAACC
>JAISYE010000156.1 GCA_031297485.1 Clostridiales bacterium | reverse complement strand
TGTCTTACCCACGCTGCCTGTTATGGCGGCGGACTTTACGCCCACAGACGCTTTGTAACGCTCTGCCAGGCGTAACATGGCCTCGCGCACGGATAAAACCTTTATTTTGAAATTATTATGTTGTTTTATATCCCTCTCTGTTAGACAGCATACCGCGCCTCTCCGAAACGCTTCCGCAATAAAATTGTGACCGTCAAATCTTTCTCCTATTAGGGGGATGAATAACCTGCCGCTTAAATCCTCGCGGCTGTCTGTGCCCACGCCATATATATATGTTTCCCGCGCGGCCTTGCCTCCGTGCAGCTCGCCGTTTACCCACTCGGCTACCTGCCTTAGCGTTAATTTCATTATGCTTCCCTCTTTCGGCTGAGCGTATCTAAAGCCTCTTCGCTGTCGTCAAAATGCACGGTGCATTCTTTAAATATCTGGTAATTTTCATGCCCCTTGCCGGCTATGACAACACTGTCCCCCCGCCGCGCAAGGCATATAGCTTGTTCTATCGCTGCCTTTCTCTCTGGCAGTTTTTCATAAGCGCATCCTGTCTCACTTACGCCCGGCTCTATTTCTTCTATTATTGAAACCGGGTCTTCTGTCCGTGGGTTATCTGACGTTATCACGCAATAGTCTGAATATCTTCCCGCTATTGCTCCCATCACTGCCCGCTTCGTCCTGTCCCGGTCGCCCCCGCAGCCAAAGACAGTTATAAGCCTACCCGCCGTAAACTCGCGTACCGACTTTAATATATTCTCCAAGCTGTCCGGGGTATGCGCGTAATCTACAATTACGCTTATACCCAGGTCGTTCGGCACGCTCTGTATTCTTCCCGGCACCCCCGCCATGCGGCCCAGCGCGGTCTTTACGGCGGACATGGAAATCCCTTTCGCTTGTGCCGCGCATATAGCGGCCAGCGCGTTGTATACAGTAAAGCGCCCCGGTATGGGCACGCTTACTCGCTCAATATCCCCTTGTTTTGTACGAACGTCGAATTTAACGCCTTGTGCGAAAAATTCCACATTCGACGCAGCTACGTCAAGCCCGCGTTTATTTTCATTATCTATGCCGTATAACAGCGCACTGCAGCCCGAGTTTTTAATAAAATACTCGCTGGCCTCGTCGTCCGCGTTAAACACGCCGGTCTGACACATCTTGAAAAACCGTGCCTTTGCTTCTCTGTAGTTCTCCATTGTCCCATGAAAATCCAAGTGGTCCTGGGTCAGATTTGTAAAAACGCCAAGCTCAAAACCAATGCCCTCTACTTTACTTAATGCCAGGGCATGGGAAGTAACCTCCATTACCACGTCGTCCGCCTGGGCGTCTCGCATTGCCGCCAATATCTGCTGCAGCTCCAACGGGTCCGGCGTCGTGCTGGTGGCGAATGCCACGTTTACATGTTCCCTGCCTATACGCGTATCCACTGTGCCGATTACGCCCACCTTGTGACCAACTGTACACAGTATCTCCTCCAAAAAATATGTGGTGGAGGTCTTGCCGTTGGTTCCGGTTACTCCTATAAGCCTGAAATTTTCTGACGGCCTGCCGTAGAAATTGGCCGCGCAAATCGCCGCCGCTCTACGCGTGTCGGCTGTGCGCAGCATTACGGGCGAACGCAGGCTTCCCCTACGGGCTGGCGGAACAGATGTTCCGGCATCGGCCAGATGTCCCGGCCCCGGCAGTTCGCCTTCCGTTAAAATCGCGGCAGCGCCCGCCGCGGCAGCGTCTTCTATAAATTTATGGCCGTCTGTCTTCAAACCCTTGATACATATGAACAACGTGTTTTTTCTTACAAAGCGCGAGTCAATGGCGATATGTTTTATTTCTGTACTCAAGTCGCCGCCTATCACAGAATATTGGATATTTTGCAGTATGTCCGCCAGTTTCATAGAATCACTCTCCATCAAAAAGATACAATATAATAGCCGCACCTTTGTTTACTTCATCACCGCGCAGCGGAAACTGGTTTTCCACATATTCGCCTTCACCAACCATCTGAGCTGTTAACCCCAGGCTTTTGACCTCCCGTACCGCTTCATCCGCCGTCTTTCCCCGCAGATCAGGCAGTGTAACTCGCGCTGTTTCAGGCAGCTGTTCTTCTTCCGACGTATACTCCGGCTTTACGTTTAAATACGGCAGCGCGTTTTCCAATATTTCTTTCATCACTGGACCAGCCACTGTTCCTCCGTAATATACCCCCTGCGGCTCGTCTATAATAACAAGCGCGATAACCTGCGGAGATTCTGCCGGGGCAAAAGCCAAAAAAGACGCTATATATTTACCTGAACGGCGCGGCAGCTTTTCACTTGTAGCTGTTTTCCCCCCAACCCGATATCCCGGTATATAGGTTTTGTTTCCCGTACCCGTGTACACAACGCCTTCTAATATTTCTCGCATTGTGTCCGCGCTTTCCTTTGAAATGACCCTGCGGCCATCTTCATAAGCGAATTCTTTTATTATATTACCGTCCGCGTCGATTATCTTCGAGGCGAAGTGGGGTGTTACCAGCAGCCCGCCGTTTATAACAGCCGCCCCGGCGCGCACAAGCTGCAGCGGCGTTATTTGAAACGATTGGCCGAAGCTCATAGTCGCCAGTTCTACTGGGCCGACTTTTTCCAATTTGTGCATTATGCCTACAGCTTCTCCAGGCACGTCTATACCAGTTTTCTCATTAAAACCGAATTTTATAAAATAGTCGTAGAATCTGTCTTTTCCCAGACGTTCCGCCACCTGCATAAAAACAGGGTTGCAGGAAGCGTACACGCCTTCCACAAAGGTTTCAGCTCCGTGGGCGCGGGGGAAACGCCAGCATTTTATTTGCCGGTCCCCTACTGTATGTGACCCATTGCAAACGAACGGCGAATCCGGTGTCACAACCCCCTCCTCCAGACCAGCCACCGAGGTGATAATCTTAAAGGTCGAGCCGGGTTCGTAGGTATCGTTAATGCTAAGGTTGCGCCACATCTGATTTAAACGGTCCATTTGCTCCTCGTCGGTCAGGCTCTCCCATTCCGCTTGTCCGGACGGATTGATTGTAAACGGGTCGTTTAAGTCGAAGTCAGGCTTGTTTGCCATAGCCAGCATTTCGCCGTTTTGCGGGTTCATAAGTATAATAGCGCCGCGTTTAGCCTGTTTTGATTCCAGCACTTTTTCGAGCGCTTGTTCTGTATACTGCTGCAATACAACGTCAATTGTCGTTACCAAGGTGTGACCAGGCACAGGCTCTATACGTTCCTCGCGGCCCCCTTCGATTTCACGGCCGCGCACGTCAGTTTCGGTCAATATTTTCCCGTTCTGACCCTTCAAGTACTGGTCGTACTTGGCCTCCAAGCCGATTATGCCTTGATTGTCACGCCCCACAAACCCTATTACCTGGGAAGCCAGTGTAGAATATGGGTATATGCGGCGAACATCCTCGTCAATAACCACGCCGTCCAGTTCCAGCGCGCGGATTTCGTCGGCTGTTTTTTTATCCACCTTGGTTTGGATGCGTTCCAGCGCCACCTTCTTTTCCACCTTGTTACGGACAGTTTCGTAATCCATGCCCAATTTTGACGATAAAAGGTCCGCTACCTTGCCGCGGTCGGTCATCTGGTTATAGATTACGCTTACTGAGGATACGGTTTCTGTCTTCGCAAGCCCGACCATATTACGGTCGAGTATGCCGCCCCTATTTGGGGCTATCAGCCGATCACGGGTCTGCTGCTCATAGGCTTTCGCACGCAATTCCCCGCCCTCGGCATTTTGTATATAGAAAATACGCACGGCCAGTATCACCAACACACATTCAAATACGGCAAGTAAAAAGATCAGCTTCTTTTTTGCCAGTATTGTTACCTTATTCATGCACAGACCCCCCTTTATGTCAAGCGTCTATACATTGTATTATGGTGATTTAGGCCATATGCGTATTTATCCACCGCATTTACTTGAGAATAAGTTTAACCTCTGTGCCCAGCGGCACCTTGCCCCCCGAAACCGGCATTTGCTTATCCACGTATCTTTCCTCGTCAAAATCTTCCTCTTGATTTTCAAAGTAATCCCAGTCCGCAATATCCAGGCTGTCGGACAAAAGATCGTCCTCCAAGGGATACTCATACTCTGACGGCGGGTTTTCCACATACACAGAAAGCCCCGCGCTCTTCAGCCTGTCTACCGCCACGGGAAGCGTCAGCCCAACCACAAACGGAACCGCGTTTAGCTCTGTATTAGCCGTATTGGTAATTGTCAGCATAATCTTCGTGCCTTCCGGAACCATAGACTCCGGCGGCGGCAATTGACCGGTTACAATATCACCGGAACCTATCAGCTCGAAAGCGAATTTCTTCGCGTTAAGACTCTTTGTTACCATTGCAACATCCCTCCCAATATAGTCTTCCACCATAACCTGGCCAAGAGCTTGCGCCGCGGTTTCGCTTTCCAAAACCTCGCCGGTTGGCCTTAAGCCTTTATAATTTATTATATTTTCCATAACCTCTCTAAGCATCGGCGCCGTGGAAGTGCTGCCCTCCAAGTACACCTCCGGGCGGTCGATGATAGCCAATGCGATGTATTCCGGATCCTCCGCAGGAAAATAACCAATAAACGAAAGCACGTATTCTTCTTTTTCCCGTGGGCCTTGTTGGGCGGTCCCAGTCTTGCCGCCTATGGAATAGCCGTTTATTACCGCGCGCCGGCCTGTTCCGTCCGGGGTAACGACACTTTGCATGGCTGCGCGCATATAATCCGACGTGCTTTGTGAAATTACCTTGCGCTGTATTGTGGGCAGGTTCTCCTTTATAATATTGCCGTTACTGTCCACAATGCGGGAAACCAGGTACGGCTTCAATAAGCTGCCGCCGTTTATAACCGCCGAAAAGGCTGTTATGGCCTGTATGGCCGTGTTATTAAAGCCCTGACCGAAGGAACTTGTGGCCAGCTCCACCGGGCGCAGCGCCGAAAGCGGATACAGCAGCGATGGCGACGAAACACTTAGCTCTCCGGGAAGGTCTATCCCGGTTTTTTCCCCAAACCCAAATTCGCGTTGATATTTATAGAATAAATCCTTGCCAAGTTTTTCGCCTATATCCATTAACGCCACATTGCAGCTGTATTTTAGCGCTCCCGTAACGTCTAAGCGCCCGTGGCCGCCTTCACTTTTCTTTTTCCAGCACTCCAGTTCTGTTCCGCCTATTAAGCGGCTGCCGTAACAGACAAACTCGTCCTCCGGCGTTATAATGTTTTCCTCCAGAGCCGCCGCAACGACTATGGGCTTAAATATGGAACCCGGCTCGAATGTGCTGGAAATGGCATAATTGCTCCACATTTCGTTTAGCCTGTTAAATTGCTCCTCCTTGGAGAGAGCCTCGGATAGCGTTTCCGCATCCAAACCGGTTTGAAGGTCTGACCATTGCAACGCCGCCAAATCGGCTGGGTTATTAAGGTCAAAGGAGTCCGACTGGGCCATTGCCAGCACTTCTCCTGTCTTCGGGTTCATAACAATTATTGCCGAACGTTTTGGATTATATTCCAAAAACGACTTTCTTACAGCTTCTTCCGCAAAGGTTTGTATAGTTGTGTCCAGAGTCGTAATTAATGTATATCCGTCCTGAGGTTCTTGTTTTTGTGTCGCGACCCCTTTTTCAGAATTATATGCCCTGAACATCCTGCCTGGCGTACCGGATAAATATTCCTTATATGTGTTTTCCAGACCCCAATAATTGCCGCCGCGGATAAAGCCGATAGTCTGCGCGGCCAGGCTGTTATGGGGATAGGCGCGTTTGGAATTTTCCTCAATATACACGCAGCGAGGGTCCGCAGCTTTAAGCGCCTCTATCTTCGCTGCCGGGACATTACGCGCTATTATGCAATAATTTGTGTCACGTACAAGTTTGCCCGTTAGAGCGTCTATTTTCAGATAGTCTTGCAGTTCCGGCAAGGGCATTTCTAAAATCTCGTTAAGTGTTTCAAGGGTTTTTGCCCTTACATCCTCCGGTTGGGCGTACAACTGGCGTATATCCAGGTTGACGCTGTATATTATGTAACTAAGCGCCAGCGCTTCATTATTACGGTCGTTTATATTACCCATATTGGCTGGGATAACAGTTTCCGTGCTGTAGGTATTATATTCCTGGTCGATTGCCTTGCGTTCGTATTCCGCGCCGTACTCCGCTTTTGTGTATATAATCAGGCCGGTAAAATACACCAGAAAACCTGTCACCACACAGCCAATCGCAACCAGCTTGATGTTACGCACGGCGTTCTTTCTGCTGGGACCGGACCGTCCCTGAGTGTTTTTCATTTTATCCCCTCCTTGCGTTGGAACAACTCGAACACATCTGTTAGTTTGTCAATAAACGAGGGTTCCGTTTTTTTGAAGGTTTGCACTTCCTGCCGGACCACATGGCTTTCCTTCGGCAGGGCGACATGGATAATTTGATAGGCTTGAGGCTTACCCATACCCAGTTTCTCAACAGCTATCCGTTCAATTTCCTGTAAATCTATGCCTTCGGAAATTTCAGCCCGTACCATATCATTAGAGTCCTGCTGCTTTTTTAATTCTTCGCGCAGTTGAGCGATTTCCGTATTTTTATTAAATTGCATGGCTGTAGAAAGGACGTAGCCAGTAAGACACAACCCGATAAGCGCAAGGGTGATAAACACACAGGGGCTTATCGCGGGACGGACTTCTGTTGTGGTCCTGATTACAGGCTTGTTGATATGTTTTTTGGGTTTGCGCGTTGGTTCGCTGTGAGGTAAACGCGGCTTGGCATAACCATCTAGAGCCGGAAAATCCGGCGCTTCAGATGAGCGCGAATAAAAAGGCAGATTACTCCTGTAAGAATTACGCATTAGATTAGCCCCCCGACTAATAATAAAATGTGTGGGCGAACCATGTCCGCCCGCGTTTATCCGCGTTTTTTGTTTTGCCGCCTGCCCGATAACCGGGCTAGGCGGTCTGTATCTGACGCGATTATATTTCTATATTTTGGGTCTTTCAAAATTTGAGTGGCAGTTTGGATTCCCACCCAAATGTGGATTGAAACTATATTTTTTCAGCCACCCGCAGTTTTGCGCTGCGGGAGCGGCTGTTATTCTCTAATTCTACCGCCGAAGGTAAAATCGGCTTTTTATTTATTATCCTTACACTGGGTTCGCGGCCGCACACACAGACCGGAAAGTCTCTTGGGCATTCGCACCCGGTTTCTAAATTCTTGAAGGTACTCTTAACTATCCGGTCCTCTTTTGAATGAAAGGAAATAACACATATACGGCCGCCACGTTCTAAGCGTTCCACCATGTCCCGCAGGGCATCCTCCAATATAGAAAGCTCCTGATTAAGCTCGATGCGTATGGCTTGGAAGGTGCGCTTTGCCGGATGCTGGCGCTCTTCCCGCGCGGCGCGGGGCACCGCCCTCTTTATTACGGCCACCAGTTCCGCTGTGTCGGATATAGGCTTTACCGACCGGGCCTCGCATATAAATTTCGATATGCGCCGCGCCCAATTTTCTTCGCCGTACTCGCCTATTACTCGGCATAACTCGTCCTCGCCGTAGGTGTTTACTATGTCGTAGGCTGTGCGCCGCCCCTCTTTATTCATTCTCATATCCAGCGGGCCGGCGCGCATGTAGGAAAAACCCCTGCTGGGTTCGTCTAATTGAAAGGACGACACCCCAAGGTCTAAAATAAACCCGTCTACTTTATTTACTTCCAGTCTATCAAGAATACTGTTTATTTTAGAGAAGTTTTCCTTCACTATTGTCACCCTGTCCACGTAAC
Organism: Clostridiales bacterium; assembly: GCA_031297485.1. Lineage (GTDB taxonomy): Bacteria > Bacillota > Clostridia > Lachnospirales > JAISYE01 > JAISYE01. Next base: position 5,968 of record JAISYE010000156.1, on the reverse strand, counting down.
CGGACAAGGTGCGCATACCTCTATATACAGCCTCCAAGTCTTGGTCAATGGCGATTAATGTGCCGCCGGAACCCAGGCGCCGGCATATTTGCAGCGAGTGCCCGCCTCCGCCCAGCGTCGCGTCAACATAAACCCCATCCTCTTTTATCCGAAGGTTCTCTATGCATTCCGCCAGCATTACCGGCGTATGACGGCAATCCATTTAATCACGCCCTTTTCATATGCCCAATTGGGCCATTTTCTCCGACATCTGGTCCATTTCCTCATCCGTGACAGAATTGTAATAGCTATCCCAATTCTCCTTACTCCAAATTTCTATATGATCGGTTACGCCAACGGATACCACGTCTTTCAGCAATTCCGCATAGCTGCGCAACTCCTCCGATATTAACACTCGCCCTTGGCTGTCCGGCTCCACATCCGCGGCGCCGCCGAAAAACATCCTCTTAAACCTGCGGGACACGGTGTCCGAAGTCAGCACCAGCTTCGCCTGCTCGTTCAGCCGATGCCATTCTTCCTCCGTAAATACCAGCAGGCACTTACTTTCCATACTGCGGGTTATATAAAAACAACTACCCAATCCATCCCTGAATTTGGCAGGCAACGCAAGCCTCGATTTTGCGTCCAGCACATGCTGATATGTACCGAGAAACATTTTATCACCTGCCGCTTCCCCACTTTTAAGCACTTCTATTCCTAAATATTATTTTTTATTTCTTTATCACCACCCTTATTATATATTAATAAACGTAAAATGCAAGACTGGGCACTTAGTAATTATTGTTATACGGCGAAAGGTTTCCCTGCCATCTATATCCTTAGACGAACACAGTCCGCCCCTGCGGTGAAACGCGAACTCTGGTTAAATTCTGTTTCCAAATAAAAACCCCGGTCATTTTAAAAAAAATGAACGGGGAACATACTTACTCTATAATCTTAACTACCGAACCCGAGCCGACAGTCCTGCCGCCCTCGCGGATAGCGAAGCGCAGCCCCTGCTCCATAGCTATTGGGGTAATAAGCTCTATAGTCATTTCGACGTTATCGCCGGGCATACACATTTCCGTGCCTTCCGGCAGGGTGATAACGCCGGTAACGTCCGTGGTCCTGAAATAGAACTGGGGCCTGTAGTTGTTAAAGAACGGCTTGTGGCGCCCGCCTTCCTCCTGAGAAAGGACATAGACCTGGGCCGTATACTTTGTGTGCGGGGTAATTGTGCCCGGCTTTGCCAAAACTTGGCCGCGTTCAATCTCGTCGCGCTGGACGCCGCGAAGCAGCAATCCCACGTTGTCGCCGGCCTGGGCCTGATCGAGAATTTTGCGGAACATTTCCACGCCTGTGACAACAACCTTGCGCTTCTCCGTTGTAAGGCCGACTATCTCTACATCTTCCTGAATTTTAATTGTGCCGCGGTCCACACGGCCTGTAGCCACCGTACCGCGTCCTGTTATGGAGAATACATCCTCCACAGGCATAAGGAATGGCTTTTCCACATCGCGCATGGGCGTGGGGATATAGTCGTCCACGGCCTTCATGAGTTCCTCTATGGCGTCGCCCCACTTGCCCATCGGGTCGATGAGGGCCTCTGTGGCGGAACCTCTTATTACTGGAATATCGTCCCCGGGGAACTCGTACTCGGTAAGCAGCTCGCGGATTTCCATTTCAACAAGGTCCAACAGTTCGTCGTCGTCCACAGCGTCGCACTTGTTCATGAACACTACTATCTTAGGAACGCCAACCTGACGCGCCAGAAGAATATGCTCGCGGGTTTGGGCCATTGGCCCGTCCGTGGCCGCTACCACCAGAATAGCGCCGTCCATTTGGGCCGCGCCGGTAATCATGTTTTTGACGTAGTCCGCGTGCCCCGGGCAGTCTACATGGGCGTAATGCCGCGCTTCCGTCTGGTACTCCACGTGGGTTGTGGAAATAGTGATGCCGCGTTCCCGTTCCTCAGGGGCTTTGTCGATCTTCTCGAAAGGCACTTCCTCGCCCAGGTTGTGGCGCTGGAACAGGGTTTTTGTTATAGCCGCCGTAAGGGTCGTCTTGCCGTGGTCAATGTGACCGATTGTGCCGATATTTACATGCGGCTTTGTTCTTTCAAATTTTGCCTTGCCCATTATTTTTCCTCCTTATGTTATGTTAGTTAAATTTGTTTGTTCGTTTGTTTCAGTCCACATTTGGGTGGGAATCCAAATGACTAATAGCCTTATGAACGTCAAAAGGCTTCGCTTTCGACCGATAACCCACATCCAGGGCGAACCCCGGATGACCACTTACCTCTTTAATAATAACAGGATGGCAGCAAAGCGTCAAGCAAGCTTGACTATTATTGTAAGAACCGGGCACCCCTGCCACCCTAATTTTGAAAGATCCGTAATAAGCTGCCGGTATTGCAAGAGCATCGCCGAGCAAGCCCGACTGTCTTAATCAACCGCCTTGCCCGCCACGACCTTATCCTGCACAGCCTTAGGCGTGGGGTCGTAGTGGTTGACCTCCATAACGTACACGCCCCTGCCTTGGGTTTTGGAGCGCAGGTCCGTTGCGTAGCCGAACATTTCGGCCAGAGGCACGTAAGCGTGTATAATCTGCGCATTGCCGCGCGCTTCCATACCCTCAATGTGCCCGCGGCGGCTGTTAAGATCACCTATTACGTCGCCCATGTAGTTCTCCGGCACAGTGACATCCACCTTCATAATAGGCTCCAGCAACACAGGGTCACTTTTGCGCATGGCCTCCTTAAAGGCCATAGAACCCGCGATTTTAAAGGCCATTTCCGACGAGTCTACCTCGTGATAGGAACCGTCGTAGAGCGTAGCCTTAACTCCCAGCACGGGGTAGCCGCCTATTATGCCGGACTGCATGGCGTCGCGTATGCCGCTGTCTATGGCGGGGATATAGTCCTTGGGGATAACGCCCCCTATTATGCTATTTACAAATTCATAGGCCCGTTCCGGGTCATTGGCGTCCATGGGCTCAAACTTCAACTTGCAGTGGCCGTACTGACCGCGCCCGCCCGACTGGCGCACGTACCGGCCCTCCACGTCCGCCGGCTTCCGGAAGGTTTCGCGGTAAGCCACCTGGGGCCTGCCCACATTGGCCTCCACTTTAAACTCTCGCAGCAGGCGGTCCACAATTATTTCCAGATGGAGCTCGCCCATGCCGGATATTATCGTCTGGCCTGTATCCACGTTGGTAAAGGTCTTAAAGGTGGGGTCCTCTTCCGAGAGCTTGGCCAGCGCGATGCCCATCTTGTCCCTTCCTGCCTTTGTCTTGGGTTCGATAGCCACGGAGATAACCGGTTCTGGGAAATTCATGGATTCCAATATGACAGGACTTTTTTCCTCACATAAAGTATCGCCGGTAGTGGCAAACTTTAAACCCACCGCCGCGGCTATATCGCCCGCGTAAACCTGCTTTATCTCTTCCCGGTGATTGGCGTGCATCTGCAGGATACGGCTTACGCGCTCCTTCTTGTCCTTGACTGAGTTATAAACATACGAACCAGCCGTAAGCACGCCGGAATACACGCGGAAAAACGCCAGCTTGCCCACAAACGGGTCGTTCATAATCTTAAAGGCCAAGGCGGCGAAGGGTTCGCCGTCAGAAGAATGTTTCTCTATTATTGCGTCAGAGTCCGGCAGCGTGCCCTTTACGGCGGGGATGTCCGTGGGCGCGGGCAAGTAGTCTACCACGCCGTCCAGCAGCTTCTGCACGCCCTTGTTCTTATAGGCCGAACCGCAGAATATGGGAATAGCCGCAGTGGCCAAACATGCGGCCCGCATTACCTTTTTCAGTTCCGGCACGGAAATCTCCTCGCCGGAAAAGAACTTCTCCATAAGGGACTCGTCTGTCTCGGTGATAGCCTCTATCATCTTATCACGGGCTTCCTTGGACTTTTCGAGATATTCCGCCGGAATTGCCGCAACGGAAACCTCCTTGCCCTCGTCGTCCTTATAAAAATACGCTTGCATCTCCATCAAGTCGATTACGCCCGCAAACCCGTCTTCCGCCCCAATAGGCAGCATGACAGGCACGGGATTGGCGCCCAAGCGCTCGCGTATCATTTCCACAACGTTGTCAAAATCCGCTCCCATAATATCCATTTTGTTAACAAAGGCTATTCGGGGCACGGCATACTTGTCGGCCTGCCTCCACACGGTTTCCGACTGCGGCTCCACGCCGCCTTTCGCGCAAAAAACGCCGACCGCGCCGTCCAGCACGCGCAGCGAGCGTTCTACCTCCACTGTAAAGTCAACGTGACCCGGCGTATCAATAATATTTATCCTGTGATCCTCCCACTGGGTTGTGGTCGCGGCCGACGTTATGGTTATACCGCGTTCCTGCTCCTGCTCCATCCAGTCCATAACCGCGGTACCCTCGTGCGTGTCGCCCAGCTTGTACGTGCGGCCTGTATAGTACAATATCCGCTCTGTCAAGGTGGTCTTGCCCGCGTCGATGTGCGCCATGATGCCTATATTCCTGGTCCGCTCAAGTGGGAAAGCTCGCTCAGTCACACTTGATTCCTCCTTGTGTCTATTGTCTGTTTATTTGCTACCATTTATAATGAGAGAACGCCCTGTTGGCTTCCGCCATCTTATGGGTTTCTTCTTTTTTCTTTACCGCGCCGCCCCCATTGTTAAGGGCGTCTAATATCTCGTTGGCAAGCCGATCCTGCATGGTCTTCTCGCCGCGTCTCCTTGAGTACAGTATAAGCCACCGTATGCCCAAGGCCTGACGCCTTTCCGGCCGGATATCCATGGGGACCTGGTACGTGGCGCCGCCTACCCGCCGCGCCTTTACCTCCAGCACCGGCATGATGTTGTTAAGCGCTTCCTCAAAAGCCTCCATAGCGGGTACACCCCGCTTTGCCGCTACCGTTTCAAACGCGCCGTATACTATGCTCTGCGCTATGCCTTTCTTACCGTCCAGCATTATGCCGTTTATCAGTTTTGTGACTATCTTGCTGTTGTACAGCGGATCCGGAAGTACTTCCCGTTTAGAAACATGACCTTTACGTGGCACGATTCTTCCCTCCTTAATTATATCGGCCCATAAAACCTTCGCGGGCCTAATTTTATCAACGGTACTCGCGATCCTTTCACGATTCACGCCAACGGACAACCACCGCAACGGACAAACCACCGTTAGGGACAAACCACCGTTAGGGATTTATTAATTGTCACTTGTGCCGGGCAGGCCCGGCTATTGGCAGATAATCAATAAGGGCGCTTTATTTAGCCTTCGGACGCTTTGCGCCGTATTTGGAGCGGGCTTGGTTCCTTTTGCCCACGCCGGCGGTATCCAGCGTGCCGCGTATTATGTGATACCTTACGCCCGGCACGTCCTTTACCCTGCCGCCGCGTATAAGCACCACGCTGTGCTCCTGCAGGTTATGGCCCTCGCCCGGGATATACGCCGTTACTTCCATTTGATTGGACAGGCGCACCCTGGCAATTTTACGAAGCGCGGAATTAGGCTTCTTTGGCGTCGCGGTCTTTACCGACGTGCAGACGCCGCGTTTCTGGGGGCTTTCGATATCCATCGAACGCTTCTTTAATGTGTTAATGCCCCTTTGCAGTGCCGGCGCCGTGGACTTCTTCTCTACCGTTTTTCTTCCTTTGCGGACTAACTGATTAAATGTTGGCATGTCGCACCTCCTTTAGGTCTATTATCTGCCATTATTCTTTATGCCGCGCGTTTCCTGCTTAACACCGACATAATAATAGATAATAGCATTATAAGACGAAAATGTCAATTACCTTATTTTGATAGTTTGATAGGGGTGTAGATATATAATTTTGGTATTTACAAATACCTTGGGTGGTGATATACTGGCATAACAGGAGGGGGTCAGTATATGGAGAACGGAAATGTGAAAGACATGACCGCCAACAAGTTGGCGGAGATAGAACGCCTGATAAAGACATTCAAGGAGAAGTTTGAAGCCGGAACATCTGATGCAGAGAAT
>JAISYE010000155.1 GCA_031297485.1 Clostridiales bacterium | reverse complement strand
ACAAATGGCTGAATAAAGCCATTTTCACCTTATCAGCACTGAAATTAGCGCGAAAAATAAATTTTGTTTGACATTTTTCGCACTAATTTTGCCTTAAATGCAGCTATTTTGGCACTCTCTTAAAATTTACCTTTCAGAGCTGCTCTAAACCAGCATTTTCAAGGCTTTTGCTTTTTGCCCGTAAAAATATCGGGGCGGTTGGACATTTTACCGTTGACAGCCTGAATCGGAGCACACAAACAAGGGCGGCGTTTATGAAGTAAGCGCGTCGGCCTCTTCGGGCAGTTATACCTATTCACAAAAGCATATCGGAGAAAGCGGCGACTGGTACGACCCTGACATGCTCCACGGGGAAAGCTGCGCCACACAACTGACCTTCGCGGTTCCGCCCGAGGTGATTCGGGGCGGCGGAACGGTTACCTTAAGAGCCTATCCCTTAATAGGCAAGAATGCTGATTTTGCGCCATTTCTGTGTTTTAAAATCCAGTATTTAAGCCATTCTGCTTTATTCAGGGATAAGCCCTTATTCCTCTGTCAAGTACAGCGAGAAAAATGTTCTGGCGGTCAGCGATACCCTTTCCGCAGTAATCCCCGCCGGCTATTCCGAAGGGGAACAAAAAAGCTGCGGACAGGCGGTTATACCGGCACGGACTATGTTTTCAAACACGTCCTAAGGCTGTTTAATTATTGCCGCTACTTGGCTAAATAAGCGTCATAGGCCTTTTGGTACAGCGCGAGATACTTGTCCACGCCGATGTTCTGGGCGGTATCCAAGAAAGACTGCCAGTTTTGGTCGGAAACACCGCTAGTGATGAAACTGGACAGGTTTTCCTCCATCATCTTTTGTATTTCCACATAAATCCGCTGAATCTCAATAGCGTCCTCGTTGGGCATCTTAACCAACTTTGACAGGAAATTGTAGGATTTCGGCTCCATAACGCCGGCCTCGGCGTATTCCCTGGAATAGTTGTAACGCTCTACCCTATGGGGAGGCATCTCGTAAATATCAAAATAATAGTCGCCCGGCGCGAAGAACTGTGCCATAAGTACGGGAACATAGTCGTACAAACCGTTGTCTTCCGGCACGTATTTAATCTCATACTTGCCGTCGTCATTAATAAAAATGGTAGGTTCCACCGGGGTGCCGTCTTCTGTAGTGGGACCGCCTTCCGGAACATCCGGACCGTTGTAAGCGATCATCATCGTGCGGGTTTCCAACTGCGCGTCCAGCCATTTAAGCGTTTCGGTCACATGCTCGTTGCTTATAGTAAGCGCCGCGCCGATTGTGGGCACCTCCAGGGTCTCCGGAACCTGAACGCCGTATTCGCTGGCAGGCGGAATAAACGACACATAGCTCTCAACAGCTTCAGGACTAAGTCCGCCGTTTAACAGGCGCAAATAAGTGAACATGCCAACCTTCAATTCGTTGACCTTGGTCATCCAGGTCAGAACGTCTTGTGTCAAAGATTCTTGGTCCATAAGCCCCTCGGAGTACAGCAGATGGAGCCATTCCGCGCCCGCGCGGAAACCGGGCATGTACCCTGGGAAAACAATTTTGCCGTCGGCGCCTATAGTGGCGTAAACAGCGTCCACCAAGGGAATGCCAAAGCTGCTGAACTGGTTGTAAGCGCCTGTTTGGTTGTGCTTAAGCGTCTGCGCGAAACTGATGGGTATCTCATCCTTCTCGCCGTTGCCGTTGGGGTCTTGGTCGCGAAAGGCCCGCAGGGTTTCCGTCAGTTCGTCGACGGTTGTGGGTATGGGCAGATTAAGCGCGTCCAGCCAAACCTTGTTAATAAACCAGTTGGCTTCGTGATTGACGTTTTGGGCAATCAGTTTGCCAATATAGTAGGACTTTCCGTCAGAGGCGGGTATGGACTCGCCGGAGTTGTTCATTTGCAGGCGTTCGTAGTAATTTGGCATGTTCTCCGGGGTAATGTGCTCGTCCAAGGGCAGCAGCAGGCCCTGCGATACGCCGTAATCCTCCACGTCAAGCGTCAGCGGGGTCAGGATAATTTCCGGGTATTCTCCGGAGGCGAACATAAGGTTCAGACGGGTACTCCATTCACTTTCCCCTATCATGTCGATTACAATATGAATATTCGTTTTTTTCTCCAATTCTTTATAGAACCAGGTCACGTTATCCCCATCGTCAAAGGATTCGCTGGCTGCTCCGGACTGCACCGCGTGCAAAGTCAGCTTTTCGTTCACAATCCAGTCGTTTCCAAAGTACGATTCTTCCGCGGGTTCCTGAACCGGAGCCTGAGAGGGCGGGCTGGAAGCCGTTCCGCCCTGTTCTGTTTGGCCGGACGGCGAAGGCGAAGGACCGACGCAGGCCGGTTGGGCAAGCGCCGCTGTCATGGCTAGAACACAGGCCGCCGCTTTAAAAAAATTACGTTTCATATTCATACCTCCTTATTAAATTGTCATCCTTTTAAGGAACCAATTAACACGCCTTTAACAAAGTACTTCTGCATAAACATATAGAGCATCACAGCCGGGGCCGTGGATACGACGATGGAGCAATACTTCGCCACCTCGGCCTGCCTCTTTATCGCCGCCACGTTAATCGTGTCCATTTTATCAGCGTCCTCTATCATAGACGCGGCGGTGGAGTTAAGGCTCGCCACAATCTCGCGCAGTATGGTCTGCAGCGGCAGCAGCTTCCGGTCGCGGATATATACCAGGGCTGTAAAGTAGTCGTTCCATCTTGCCACGCCGCAGTACACGCACAGCACCGCCATAATCGTGCCTGACAGCGGCAGCACCACCTTAAAGAAAAATACAAAGTGGTTCGCCCCGTCCGTAACCGCGGCGTCGTACAACTCGCCCGGCACGTTGGTGTTTATATAGGTCCGCGCGATCATCAGGTTCCATACGGACACAACGCCCAGCACGATCATAACCAGCGGGTTATTGTTAAGCCCCAGGGACTTGTTAATCAGGTAAGACGGAATAAGCCCGCCGTTGAAAAACATCGTAAATATTATAAAAAAGTTGACGGCGCCCTTGCCCGCAAAATTCCTGGAAAGCGCGTAAGCGCCCATCATAGTCACAAACACGCTTACAAAAGTACCCGTAACAGTATACACTATGGAATTAAAGTAAGAGCGCAGAAGCTGGTCGCTCTGAAAAATACCCACATACCCCGAAAGAGAAAACCCTACCGGCCAAAAGGTAACCTTGCCGGCAAGCACTGCGTCGGGGTCTGAAACAGAAGCGATAATAACAAGCCACAGCGGGTACATTACTAGCAGAAGGATGATAACCCAAAATATAACATTGCACATGTCAAACAGCACATCACCCGTGCTCATTCGCCGGCCTATTTTAACTGACGTCCCCATATTCTTCCCTCTCCCTCAGAACAGACTTGTTGTGCCGACGCGGCGGGCCACCCAGTTAACCATCATGATGGTAATAAAGTTAACCACGTTTATGAACAAGTTGATGGCGGCTGTATAGGAGAACTGTGCCTTGCCGAGTCCCATGTTGTACACATACACCCCAATGATGTCGGAAACAGGCATGTTTCCGGAGGTCTGCATCAACAGGGCCTTGTCCGTGTTCGAAGCCAGCATGCTGCCGCAGCTTAAAATCAGCATCATCACCGCTATTGGGATAAGGTGCGGAATATCAATATACAGGATTTTCTGCCGCTTATTCGCGCCATCCACAGAGGCCGCTTCGTACAATTCGGGGTCAATGCCCGTCAGGGTAGCGATAAACAGTATGGTGCTCCAGCCCGCGTGCTGCCAAATATCGGAGCTGATAAACAGTGTGCGGAACCACCCCGGTTCCATCATAAAAAAAACGGACTGCCCGCCCAGCGCGGTAATGGCCTTGTTGACTATGCCGTTGCCCGGCGAAAGAAAGAGATAAAGCACGCCGACCATGACCACGGTGGAGATAAAATGCGGCACATAGATAACTGTCTGCACAAACTTTTTAAACTTGGCAAACACCAGCTGATTAAGCAATATCGCCAATATTATCGGAACGGGAAAACTCCATATTAACCCGAAGATATTAAGCAGCAGCGTATTCAGAACCAGCCTGAGAGAGTAATATGAAGCGAAAAAATCGGTAAAGTGTTTAAACCCCACCCATTTGCTGCCTAAAATGCCCTGCACGGCCTTATAATCGCGAAACGCAATCTGCACGCCGTAAAGAGGCAGATAAGAAAAGAGCACAAACGCGGCTATAGTGGGCAATAGCAATACCCATATCTGCCAGTCGCGCTCTATGGCCCGCTTGAACCGGTTCCAAGGCGCGCCTTTGGAATTATACGCCGTAACGCTGTTTCTATCCCCTCCGGAACTCGTTCTGTCAGACGAAGCGTCAGGTGCCAGCGACCGCATAGCCATCCCCCTATCGTTATGCTATACTCATACACGAAAACATCTTCTAAAAATCTTTCAGTGTTTTCGTGTGTGAGCAACCAACAACCGGCGTGAAAAGTGCATTTCTTTTCGCGCCTTAGTATATAAACCGAAACCATACAAGCTCAAATCCCGCGGTTTCAACCGGGCGGGGGGACGGAGCCAGTTCAAACCTGACTTCACAGCAGCCCCGCGGCAGTTCCAGCGGATGGCGAGCTGTCCGGAAACCCGCCCCGCCTCCCGCGTCCACCAGGTATTTGTATTCCGCGTCCCCTTGGATTAACGTGAGCGCGACCTTCGAGTCTTCGGCGCAGCGCCAGCACAGTTCGATACCAACCGCCGTTTCGCCCAGGCCGGCCCACTTATAACTGACCCAAGCGCCGGCCTCCAGCCTCACATAGGCGTACCCAGGCGGACATCCGGGCGGCGGGCCGTCTTTCCCTGGTAAAACAAACCTGTCGTCGTCCCTGCCGCCGGAGAAAGCGCAGGCGCTTGCGGCCTGGATTGTTTCCCCAAGCCTGAACGCGCCCTTCGCGCCGGAGGACGTGCGTTCGCAGACCGCTCTGCCGTTCGGTCCGAACTCCAGCCGGTCCAGGTTAAGCATTCTCGTAAACCGCTCGTACCCAGGCGCCATGCGGTGATAGGACAGATAGGTTTCTCCGCCGAACTCGCAAAAGGAGCCGTGGACATTACCCGCGCGGATAAAATCGCGGGTTTCGATAAAATGGCCGCCGTACCGCCAGGCGTCCGTCTCCCGCCTGTCCGTCATGAGATTTTCCGAAATCAGATAATCCATGCGCGTGGGCACATGCTCACCTTTGCGCGAGGCGATATAAATGTAGTAATACAAGCCGCCGCGCTTGCGCAGGGACGGTCCCTCAAAGGGGTAGTAGTCCGGGTCCGCGGCGTCTATCACATGGCGCAGCACCGTCTTGCTCTCCGGCAAAATCCGGGAATAGTCGCCGGGGTCCAGACGCGCTATAATAAAATCAAAGGGCAGCGCTATATATACTTCGTCGCCGTCCACCAGCGCGGCAGGGTCAATGCACTTAACCTCCGCGCCGGCCATAGTCATTTTTTTAATATTGCCAAAAGGTCCGGCAGGGTTGTCGGCGTCCGCTATATAAATATCCGCGCCGTTAGTGCAGAAAGTCAGGTAATAGCGACCGTCCACGGGTCCCTTGAATAAGTCGGGCGCCCAAAGGCGTGTGCCCGTGCCGCGAATCTCTTCCGGTATACAATCTATTGAAACAGCCCGGCCTGCGTCCGTCCAATGGACCAAGTCGTCCGACCAGATAACATGGTAATCGTCCGAACACCAATCGTTTTTCGGCGCGCCGGCCATGAAGCCGTTAGGACAGTCCCTGGAGCCGTAGACGTACACCCGCCCGTGGAACACATGAGGCTCGCCGTCGGCTATAAACAGCCCCCAGGACGGCGGAAGGCACGGGTTTTGGCCCTCGTACCCCACCGAAACAGTACACTCGCGCACAGACCCGCCTGCTTCCGCGCGTATAACCGCGTCACCCTGAGAAACCCCCGTAACAAGACCGTCAGCGCCTACAAGGGCTACCGCGGGATTGCTTGACTCCCACAGTATTTCGGACCCCTCGGGCGCCTCCCGCGCGCGGATTGGCGAACTCCCGCCCACGTCCAGCATAAACGCGGCTTTGTCTAACCGAAGATGCTTTTCCATTCAAATCCTCCTGTAAACGCAATCAGAACGGCAGAGGCATTAACCCGTCGGTTTCCACAACCCACTGACCGTCCTCAGGGAAACCGGGCGCGTGCCCGCCGCCTTTGAAGCCGGCCGCCATAACCGCCACGCCCAACAGAAGACCGCCGTTGCCCGGCAGGTAAATGGGCAGAGACGGCAGCGACACAGGCGCGCCTTGGGGATTGTGACCATTGGGCAGATAAATATTGCAGCCGCTTTCCTTAAGCAGGAGACCAGCGGACTCATCCCTCAGGCCAAGCCTGGCCGCGCACATAGCGAAAAACGGGAAGGACCATCCAATCATCCATTCGGAAAATTTGGAACCCAAAAAGCCGCGAAGGTTGTCCCGCATTATGTCCTTGTCAACGCCCTCGCCTGGCAAAAGCCCAATAAGCCCCGGCTCGCAGTTAACGGAGCCGTCATTAAAGGGCGGAAACGGCTTGAACCACTCGTGCGGCAGGTACTTACCGTCTTTAAGGGGCGGCGGCGCGATTTTTTCATATACGGCAACCCACTGTTCCGGCGGTGTTAAGCCTAAGCGTTCGGCAAAGGCGATGGCGGTCTTAAGCCCAAACTTCCAGTACGCCAGCTCAAAGCCGGGGTTCTTGGTTTCAAGCGGCTTATATATCTCTATGGATGGTATGATAGGCGGCGCTAAATCGTAATACCCTGTCTCTTTGTTATAAACAGGATAATCAGCCATAAAATCAGCGGTAGCGCTGATAATGTCGTAATGCTCGCGGGCAAAGTCCAGGTCCTGATTACGGGCGTTAAACATCAGTTCCAGCATATACAGGATATGGGGCTGCTGCCAGACCAACAAGGTCGCGATAAAGGAGGGGCAGTCGATACCGTCGGGCGCCACCATTTTCGGCCAGCGGGCGCCCTTGAACCCGTTGCGTTCGGCGTTCCATTTGGCGGTTGGAAGGATGTCGTGGTACCATTTCAGGCTGCGCTCCAGCAAATCTGTATGACCCCACAGAGGCAGCCACGCCGAATGCCACAAATGCATTTCCAAATGGAATTTGCCGTACCAGCTGTTGCAAGTAAGCCCTGTTTCGGCTGGCGGCATAGACCCGGCGGATTGTATGGCCAATATATACTGCGAAAGGATTATGCGGCGTTCCAGTTCTAACGCCTTGGGATGAGAACTGTTAGACAGGCGCACAGCCGCCCCTGTTTCCCAAAAACGTTCCCACCAAGATGCGGAGGCCGCAAAGACCGCGGACGCGTCTGGCGCGGGCGAAAAATCGTCTTTAGGGGCAAATTCCACAAGAAGCGTTAATTTCTCAGTTCCCGACGCCTTGACTGTTACCGTGTGCCTGGCTTCAGCCACCGTGATTTCAGACTCGGTTTCGGTGTTGACATTAACGAAGTAAACATCCCTGTCCAACTGCCTGCGCAGCCGCACCGCGCGGGCGCGTGAATCCGCCGCAAAGGTTTGGTGCTTTTCCGGGCAATCCCAGCGGGCGCTGGCCAGGTGGTGATCGCCGTAAGGGAAAATGATTTCAACAGTAAGACGGCCGGATGACAACAGACCGCTTTCAATCTCAAAAGCCAAAAGGTCGCGCAGAGGGTGGCAGGCGCTTTTAACCGAAACGGGCGCGCGGTCCAGCATAAAAGCGCTTTCAAGCCTGCCTTCGTATAGGAACAGTTCCTGATGGACAGCGAAGATGTCTTTCCGGCTTACTTCTTTGCCGTCCAGCTTGAAAGTAACGCGCGCCAAATCTAACCGGTGGGGATTTTGGCGCATCCATTTATAGGGTTCCTCGTTGCCTGGCTGCACGTTAAGCGCGTAACTCACTTCGCGGCCATTAAAAGGGAATTTCTCCATTACAACATCATCTATGGTGTAAAAACCACCGTCCGCGTTCGGACGGCTGTGCCACGCCCATTGGGCCATAGTGCAAAGCGGCATGTACACGCCGTGGTCCTCAAACAAGGTCTGCAGGCCTGTCACGTCGGCGGAAAAGACAAAATCGCCGTTACCTACGGACATGGGGGACGTAATGTCCAAATGCTTGAGCACAGGATTGTGACGCGAAACAAGCGGACGTCTGTCAATGCGGTTACTCGGCATAAGCTACCCCTTTCATAAAATTATTATAAATATTAGTATGTAAGCATTATATCATAGGTCAGGATTATGTCAATATCGGAATAACTACTTAGTTACAAAAAAAATTAAAAAAAAATAACCGTCGGCTGCGCACTAGTCGGACGGTTATACCGCAAATTATATGGCTTGCTCCGCGCCTGGCTTCGCGGATGCTTGAGGCCCCTCTTTATTTATGCTTGGAGTATAGCACGTTTGCGTATTAAAGTCAAATGTTTCAAATCCAATAATCCAATTATATTCGCAAGCGAAAACATCTTACAAAATTTTTTCAGTGTTTTCGCTGGTGAGCAACCGCCAGGCGGAGCGAAAAGTGAATTTCTTTTCGCTCCTTAGTATAATTTATGAAAAAAGTTCTAACGCGGGCTCGATACTGTCCGCCACATCCATGCCGCAGTTGCGCGAGGAAAAATAAACACACTCGCTGCAATTAGAATCCTGTATGCGGCGGTAGGACGGTGATGCCATGTCTTGGCCGGCGGCACGGAAACTTCGGCAGTTTTTCATTTTTTTAGTTGTGTACATGTTCTGCATTCTGCTAACTAAAATATTTTTATATTTTTTACTTTAATTTAGGATGTGTCTGAAAACTGGATTCCGATAGTCGAGCTTGCTCGACGCAGCGCGAAGCGTCGAGCAAGCTCGACTATTATTGCGGCGGTTTCATTAGAAATTTCGCGCTTTAAGGAATTTTCAAACACGCCTTAGTTAACAGTTTTAACCTCCTTCGGTCTTATTTTTAACAAGCCCTTGCTTAATTATTCGTTTTGCGTATGATTAAGCTATTAAAAAATCAAAGGAAGTGATTTTGTGAAAATTTCCGCCATAAAAATTTTAATCATAGCTTTTATCCTTTCCGGCGCGTGTGCTGTTTCCGCCAGCGCCATGCCCGCAAAAATCCGGGTTGGGCTTACTGCCTATGGCGAGCGTCCGAGCGTCGCGATAGGCAACAAATCCCTGCGGGTTTCCTTCGACAAGGGCGGCGCGCGGGATATGGGCATAATCACCGCTGTTTCGGGTTTCAGCGTAACGTCAGATTCGGGCTGGTACGTAGCCACGGGGCAGGTTTACGCGCAGTTTTCCGACGCCCAGGCAGCGGCCGCGGCGTACAAGGCCGCCATTGCCGTTCTGTCCGAACAATACGGCTGGACTGTGTATCTAGGCGCGTTCGCCTCTGCCGCGGACGCTTCCGCAAACGCGTCAGGCGCGACTGTTTCCGGCGCCCAGCCAAACCGCAGGCTGCTGCTGTCCGACGGCGGAACGCCCGCTGTGCTTCTGGATTTTCAGGACACATACGCGCAATTTTCCGACGGGACCGGAGGCGGCACAGTGTCCCTTGGCGGCCGCAAGTACCGCGGGGCGCTGGAATGCAGGCCCAAGGGCGCCAATGTCACGGTCGTCAATATCCTTACGGCGGACGAATACCTATACGGCGTGGTGCCCTCCGAAATGCCGCAAGGCTGGCCGCTTGAGGCCCTAAAGGCCCAGGCTGTCGCTTCCCGCAGTTATATGAGCACGCGTCTTGGTGTTCACAGCGGCGACGGCTACGATTTTTGCGACCAGGGGCACTGCCAAAATTACTTGGGCGCGGATAATGAGGCTGCCTCCGCTGTCAGGGCAGTGGATGCCACATCGGGAATAATGGCCTATTATGACGGCGAACCGATAAACGCGGTATATTTCGCAAGCAGCGGCGGCATTACAGAGGATTCGGAAAACGTATGGCCTAACGCCATGCCTTACTTGCGCGGTGTGCGGGAAATTGCGGACGAGGCATATAAGGAATGGACGCGGGTCTTTACCCTTGCGGAGCTTGACGCCGTACTTTCAGCGAACAACGCGGGTATCGGCGCCGCCGTTGGCGTGACCATCGGCGCGGCGACGCCCGGTGGGCGCGTAAGCGAGCTGATTATCAACGGCACCGCTGGCAGGAAATCTTTGTATAAGGAAGAAATACGCACTTTCTTTTCTGTTTCCACAGGCGGACCGCTGGAAAGCAGAAATTTCATTTTAGGCGGCATTGATTCCGCCCGTCCAGAAGCCGCGGAATCGGACACGATTAATATAATGGGCTTGGGCGAATATCCGGTGCAGGGGCTGCGTGTTATTGGCGGCGGAGCGGCGGTTGCCGCGCTTACCGAGGTGTTTGTCGCGGGCAGCGGCACGACCCGGCGCTACGGCGGCGCGTCCCAGGCGTCCGGAACCTCCGGTGGGGCCGGGCGGAACGGCGAGATAGTTTTCACAGGCAAGGGTTCAGGCCATGGTGTGGGCATGAGCCAGTACGGAGCCAAGGCTATGGCCGAGGCAGGCTATACCTATGCCCAGATTTTGCGGCATTACTACACCGGGATAGAGGTCCGATAATGAACAAGAGTGATTTTAGTTTTGAGCTGCCGCCGCGCCTGATAGCGCAGCATCCGGCGGCGCGGCGCGGCGATTCGCGGCTGCTGGCGCTTGACCGGCGCACAGGCGGGATGGAACATAAAGCTTTCAACGAGATTGTGGAATATTTTTCACCAGGGGACTGCCTTGTGCTGAACAACACGCGGGTAATACCGGCCCGGCTTATCGGCAGGCGTGAGCGAACAGGCGGCCCTGTGGAACTGCTTCTTCTAAAACGCCTGGACGAAGCGCGGTGGGAAGTTTTGGCCCGGCCCGGAAGGAAATGCCTGCCGGGAGAGATGTGTGTTTTTGGCGGCGGAGCCCTTACGGCGGTGGTGGAGGGCATTGCGGACGGCGGCTGCCGCATTGTGCGTTTCAGTTATGATGGGGTATTTGAGGAAATTTTAGACCATTTGGGTGAGATACCGCTGCCGCCATATATTAAGGAAACGCTTGAGGACAAATCGCGCTATCAGACTGTGTATGCCGCCCGGGACGGTTCCTCAGCCGCGCCCACGGCCGGGCTGCACTTTACGCGGGAACTGCTGGGGGAACTTAAGCGGCGCGGGGTATATACGGCGGAACTGACATTGCATATTGGCCTTGGGACCTTCAGGCCAGTTAAGAGCGAGAATATTCTGGAGCATCACATGCACGCGGAATATTACGAAATTACGGAATCAGCGGCAAGTATAATCAACCGCGCGAAGAACAGCGGCCGCAAGGTGACGGCTGTGGGGACCACAAGCTGCCGCGCGCTGGAAAGCCGGGCCGGAAACAACGGGTTGGCGCGTCCAGGTTCCGGGTGGACAGACATTTTTATTTATCCGGGTTATGAATTTAAAATAGTGGACCGGTTGGTGACGAATTTTCACCTGCCGGAATCCACGCTGATTATGCTGGCGGCCGCCATGGCCGGGCGCGAAAACGTGCTGGCAGCCTACAGGGCCGCTGTGGAAAAAGAGTATAAGTTCTTCAGTTTTGGGGACGCGATGCTGATACTGTAACAGATTTGAGCAGGAAAAAATGGGCTGCGGAGCCTGTGATTATAAGGAGTTCCGCGGTTTTTTTACTCGCTGTCTCTTTTTCCCGTTCACAATGTATCTCCGGGAATTTATACTCGCGAACGCCACGATTTGCCACGTTGGAACGCCTGCAGACGACCTGTTAGCCCTAGTTTTTCATGTTTGGCAAATTGGCGGATTATGTTATACTAAGGCGCGAAAAGAAATGCACTTTTCACGCCGGTTGTTGGTTGCTCACACACGAAAACACTGAAAGATTTTTAGAAGATGTTTTCGTGTGTGAGTATAAGGCGTGTTTGAAAATTCCTAAAAGCGCGAAATTTCGAATGAAACCGCCACAATGATAGTCGAGCTTGCCCGACGCTTCGCGCTGCGTCGAGCAAGCTCGACTATCGGAATCAAGTTTTCAAACACGCCTTAGTATAACGTAAAAAACAATCTTAACACTTAATTTTCTATACCACGCCGCGTATTTCTTTCAATCTTTACGCAGTCTAAACCTCAACGTCCTTATCTGAAACGGCTTAAATTCCACCGCAACATTCCTGCCACGCGTCACGGCCTCAGCGCTCGGGGCCGGAGCCGCTGGTTCCGACAATGCCTCGGTAAGCTCGCAGAGACGCGCCGAAGCAAACGGCAACGCGCATGTAATGGTAGCCGAGCAATGCCTGCGCAAAGCTTCGTACAGGCGCACAATAATGTCGCCGCTGCCGTCCTCGGCGCACTTCACCGTGTCGATTATCACGTTGGGCGCGTCAACCTTGAAAAAGCTGAAACTCCCCTCAGGGCCGCCGGGCGTCACTGTGACCGGCACGTTAAGCTCGTAGCCGTGCCGCACAACTTCCGACTGGGCAAAAGGCCCTTCCCACACGTCCAGCGCGTAGGTAAAGTGATGCGTTCCGTTGTCAGCCCGCATCTCCGGCGCGCCGGGGGCGCGCAGCAAGGTCAGGTTTATGGTGTTTTCCAGCATGCTTACGCCGTACTTGCAGTCGTTAAGCACGGCAGCTCCGCCGCCTTCGTCGCACAGCGCGGTGTACCTGTGGTTGCATACCTCGAAACGGTCCTTGTCGTACTGCCGCGAACGGTGGGTAGGCCGCCGCACATAGCCGAACTGGATTTCGTTAATGCCCTCCGCGGCGGTCACGTTTACGGGGAAACTGACCTTTAAGAGCCTGTGCAGTTCATTCCATTCCACTGTTGTTTTAAACTCCACCCTGGAATTGAACGCGTCGAGGGAAATTATTTGGACGATTGTGGAATTGCCGATGGTTTTCTCCACACGCAGCGCGGACCGCAGGGGTGTTTCGCACTCCACGGTCACCCTGGCGCCGGACCCGTTTTCTACCAGCTGCTCCTCGTAAGGGCTGTCGATATCCCAGGCGTCGAACACCCGCGGCACGTCC
The DNA here is from genome assembly GCA_031297485.1 of Clostridiales bacterium. Lineage (GTDB taxonomy): Bacteria > Bacillota > Clostridia > Lachnospirales > JAISYE01 > JAISYE01. The sequence goes on along the minus strand of JAISYE010000155.1, from coordinate 2,782 downwards.
TTGTACAACAAAAACCGGTTCATAGGCCCGGCGGCGAACTCGCGGTCCGCGGACTTATTCTTAAAGGACACAATTTCACCATTATCGTCTATGGCAGCCTGTATCTTATCGTTCTCCAAAATATATAAGCCGTCTATCCTTTCCAAGGAAACCCCGCAGGCAGCGCTACCGTAACCCTCATGAACTCCTCTGGCCGTACTCAGGGTCACATACCCGCAGGACGGCACTTCCACACATCCGTAAACCTTGCCGCCGTCCTCACTTATCCAAACAGGACGGCTATCCTTATCCCCGGACGCTCCCGCAGCCGACGTTCGGTCCGCAACCGGCGCCCGGCCCGCAGCCGACGTTCGGCCCGCGAAATGCTCCGGCAGCTCCACTACCACGATTCTATCCCAGGAAAGCGAATTGAATATTGTAATGGAACCATCTTCGCCCGCCCCGGACATCCTCAGCAGGGACGCCATGGCCTTAGCCGCCATTTCCCCGCACTTGGCGATAACCTCCTTATGCAGTATCGCGGCCTCGCGGTACACGCGCCCAATGGACGACCCAGGCAGTATGTCATGGAACTGGTTCAGCAAAACCTTTTTCCATTCAGCTTCCAGTTCGCCGGCAGGCCATGTCCCCACAGACCGGGCCGCGGCTATGGCCGACCACATCTCAGCCTCGCGCAAAGCCAGCTCGCTTTTACGGTTGCCCCATTTTACCCCGGCCTGGGACGTGTATACCCCGCGGTGGGCGGTAAAGTACAGCTCGCCGGTGTACTTGTGTACCGGCCCGCCGTCCTTCTCCAGGTCGCGGAAAATTTCCGCGGGATGGGCGAACTTGAATTTAGGCGCTCCCTCCAAATCCGCCAGACGCCCGCCAAACTCTATATAGTCACGGGTGGGGCCGCCGCCGCCGTCCCCGTATCCAAAGGGCAGCAGGAATTTGTCCATTTCGTCCTTCTGCACACGGCTGTTCCAGGTGTCTATCAGTTCGCCGGGGTTTGTCCGGTAGGTGTAGCTGGTCGGAAGAAAGGATACTATCTCCGTGCCGTCGTTCCCCTGCCATGTAAAATAATGATAGGGAAACTGTTCGCCTTCGTTGTAAGACCAGAAAATTTTCTGCGTTACCAGGTACTTTATGCCAAAGCCCTTGAGCAGCTGGGGGAGCACCGCGGAATACCCAAAGGTGTCAGGCAGCCACAATATTTCACATTCCACGCCGAATTCCTCACGGAAAAACCGTGTCCCATACAGCAACTGACGCACCAGCGCTTCCCCGGAGGACATATTCGTGTCCGGCTCCACCCACATGCCGCCTTCCACAATCCAGCCGCCGCCTTTTACCGCTTCCTTTATGCGCTCGTACAGCTCCGGATAGTTCTCCTTGCACATCTGGTAGGACTGGGGCTGGCTTTGCAGGAATTTATAACCGGGGTACTTCTCTATAAGCCGCAGCTGGCCCGCGAATGTCCTTGCGGTTTTGCGGACTGTTTCCGCAAAGGGCCACAGCCAGGTTATATCCAGGTGCGCGTTGCCTATGCCGTAGAATGTGGGCGCGCTTGTGCCATTTATTGCGGCCAGCAGCGGCTTTAAAATTTCCCGGCCCTTTGCGTAATCCGCCAGACGCCCCTCGGCGGGCTGCTCAAAATCCACCGCCAGGGTAAAGTCCTTAAGCCCGCGGGCTATCTTTGCCGCGCGGAGGCTGCTGTCCGGCAGCTTTTGCATTATATCCGCCAAGGTGCAGACATTCACCCACAGCTGGTAGGCGTCCTCATTCCACACGCCAAAGGTGGATACCCCCAATTTCGCCCGCGGCTGACCGGCCAAGGGGTCGCCATAGGCGCCGGGCATCACCGGCCCTACCCCCACGCCGCCGTTGTCAGGGTAAAAATGCCCGGCGTAGGCTTCCGCGAACAGTTCGTACTTGCGGCCCGCCTCAGCGGATTCGCACAGGATATTGTCCTGTATCAAGTGATGCGGAAACCTGGACCAATGCTGGCGGTGCAGGCCCATGGAAGCCCGCAGCGTGCCATAGGCGCGCCCGTCCAGAAACAGGGCCGATTCCCCGCCGGTGTCCAGCGAAAGCACAATCATCTTGCCTGCCGCTTGCGCCGGGATTTCTATGTCCGCCTTAAGCCAGGCGTATTCCCATTCCCGGCCCCAGGACTCCCCAGGGCGCATGGGGCTGTAAGCGCGGGCGCGGGCGGCCTCCAGGGTAAGCTGCTCAAAAGTTGTGAACCCTTCGAATTCTATTGCGTCCAAAGGCTCATAAAAATCCTGCGTCAATACCTGTATCCAGTATTGCAGACGGTCGCGCCATTCGGCTTGTAAGTTCATAAAATTCCTCCTGCCGGCAATTCCAATTATTGTTTAACAGGAATCGCGCTAAAATAAGAATCGTAAACATCTTGATTATATAATATATTGTGTGGGTTGTTAATTCTTTTTTTGGGTTTTTCAAAATTAAGGTGGGGCCAAGGCGCATAAGCGCGAATTATACCTGCAATCAAAAAGCGCTGTGCTCGCCGCCCTTAAGATGGGGGGTCTGCGTCGAGCTTGTTCGACGCAGCGGGGTTTGGGGCCAACGAACAAACCATCGTTAGGCCCCAAGGTTTTAGGACAGTGTTGTCAAGGGTAGTTCGGATATTTTATTTCCCGAAGTTAAGTTTATGTTAAAACCTTTCCGTGTTTCGCTGGCCGCCGTCGCGCCGAGGGCAACAAAACCTGCTAAGAAAAGTCAAGGACTTTTTTCAGCAAGTTTTTATTTGCCGTCACGGGCAGTATAAAACAAT
>JAISYE010000154.1 GCA_031297485.1 Clostridiales bacterium | reverse complement strand
CGTTATGCATGACCCGGTGACAGTGTTCGACATTATTTTGCCCCGTGTGCTGGCTGGTGTCACTGTTACGGCTCACGATATCGCCGCGCTGGGCCACGGCGGTTATTGCCGCAAATGCGCCGTCTGCGTTTTCCCCAACTGCGCTTTTGGTTCGGGTGTAGAGGTATCTATAAATGAGCGCTCTTAGTAAGAATAGACAAAATTGGTTCCTGCAACAAGTCGGCACATTGGCGTGTTTCAAAAACGTGTGTTTTTAGTAGACACTTTTTGGTTAATCAATATGCCAAGAACTCCGTAATTTCAAGGTTTGCCGGCGTTCGCGCTAATGAAAAACGTCTACAACTTTTGCAACAAGTCGACATATTTCTTAAAAATATATTTGTTGCGCCATCTTGCCTATGGAATGCATTATTAGTTTGTATATATTACATTTATTTCTTGTCATACGTTGGTTATTTTTTCAAAAACGCTCATTTGTATAGGTATTTTAAACTTAACGGGCGGACATGGTTCGCTACAAATCTCAAGAAAGGTGATAAACTATGAAAACCATGAAAACCATGAAAACCATGAAAATACGCTTTTTCGCGCTTGCCGCGCTGATTCTCTCCCTGCTTGCCACAAGCGGAGGCTGCGGCATAGCGGAAATAACGGAAACACAAAGGACCACCATATTGATAGCGGCTGCGGCCAGCCTTGAAAACGTTTTGAAGGGCGAAATAATACCGGCCTTTCAAAACGAGTATCCTGGCATAACGGTCGAGGCCACTTACGCCTCAAGCGGCAACCTTCAAACGCAAATAGAGGAAGGCCTGGAGGCCGATATATTCTTCAGCGCGGCCACTAAGCAAATGAACGCGCTTAGCGATAAAGGGCTTGTGGATAAAGACAGCGTGGTAAACCTTCTCGAAAACGCGCTTGTACTTATAGTTCCCATAGATTCACTCCTTGAAATAAGTTCCTTTTCAGATATAATAAAGGCGGACACTATCTCCTTGGGCGACCCTGCCAGCGTTCCGGCGGGCCAGTACGCCCAGGCGGTTCTGGAGGACCTTGGGGTTTACGGCGAGGCTCTGGCAAAGGCCAGCCTGGCGTCAAACGTAACCGAGGCGCTTAACGCCGTGGCCGAGGCCAGCGCGGACGCCGGCATAGTTTACGCCACAGACGCGGCCTCTATGCCGGACAAGGTGAAAGTGGCGGCAGACGCGCCGGCGGGCGCCGAGAAGGTAATTTACCCCGTGGGTATTGTTTCGGCAAGCCAGAACAGGAATTCCGCCCAGTTGTTTGTAGATTTCCTGCAGGATAAAACGGCGTCGGACGCCTTTGCCGCGAGGGGCTTCAAGCCTATCGCCGGTCAGTAGGAAAGAGGGCCGCCATGTCATGGGAACCGTTGTTTATTTCGATTAAAACCGCCGTTGCTTCAATTGTCGTTACCTTTATTTTTGGCACTGCCGCGGCTTGGGGTGTGGCGCTTATACGAAGCCAAAAACTGCGGTCCGTGCTGGATGGCCTGCTGACCTTGCCACTGGTGCTTCCGCCAACAGTGGCGGGGTTTATGCTGTTATACGTGTTTGGCGTAAAACGCCCTATAGGGCATTTTTTGGTAGAATTTTTGGGTATTAAGGTCGTGTTTAACTGGAGTGCCACAGTTATTGCCGCTGTTGCCATTTCTTTCCCTTTGATGTACCGGAGTGCCCGGGGCGCTTTCGAACAGGTGGAACAGAACCTTTTAAGCGCGGCCCGCACTTTGGGCATGAGCGAATGGAAGGTCCTGCGCAAAGTATGGCTTCCCCTGGCCGCGCCCGGGGTAATCTCCGGCGGGATGCTCGCCTTTGCCCGGGGTTTGGGCGAATTTGGGGCTACGGCCATGATAGCGGGCAATATCGCGGGCAAAACCCGGACACTGCCCTTGGCCATTTATTCCGAAGTGGCGGGCGGCAATATGGAAAACGCTTACGAATACGTCGCTATCCTAGCCGTCGTGTCCTTTTTGGTGGTAACGGGCATGAACTGGGTTGTGGCGCGGAGGCGGAAATGGAGCAAGTAAAATGAATTTAAATGTGGCTATCCGCAAGACGTTTAAAACCGGACGTTCCGGTTCCGCCGGACGTCCCGGCCCTGCCGAATATTCCGGTCCCGCCGAAGGTTCCGGTTCCGCCGAATATTCCGGCCCCGCCAAATATTCCGGCCCCGCCAAATATTCCGGTTCCGCCGAATATTCCGGCCCCGCCAAATATTCCGGCCCGCAGCCGGCGCCCGCCCCCGCCGCTTTCAGCCTGGACGTCAGCTTCAAGCTGGATTCGTCAAATTCGGTGCTGGGTATTCTCGGACCCTCGGGCAGCGGGAAGACCATGACGCTTTCCTGCGTGGCCGGTCTGGAGACGCCCAGCGAAGGGATAATCGAGCTTAACGGGCGGACCCTTTTCAACTCGTATAAGAAGATAAACCTCCATCCCCGCGAGCGGGATATAGGCTATTTGTTCCAAAATTACGCGCTGTTTCCTCATATGACGGTTGAAGGGAATATCAGGGCGGCGAACAAACGCGCCGATGTGGCTGCCCTGCTGGAACGGGTGGAACTTAGCGGGCTGGGCGGGCGGTATCCCAGCCAGCTTTCCGGCGGGCAGAAACAGAGGGCGGCTTTGGCGCGTTGTCTGGCCAGGGAACCCCAGCTCCTTCTCTTTGACGAGCCTTTTTCCGCCTTAGACGAAGAACTGCGGGAAGCGCTTCAGGATGAAATGAAACGCCTGCTGGACGGGTATGGCGGCTGCGCGGTTTTCGTTACTCACAGTAAGCGGGAGGCCGTCAAACTGTGCGGGAAGATTATAAGTATTAAGGAAGGTAAGGCTATGCCTGTTGAATTGACACACTTTGACAGCGGCGGCGGCGCGAGGATGGTTGACGTGGGAGGCAAGGCGCCGACCCACAGGCGCGCCGTGGCGTCGGGTGTAATTACCATGAGCGCCGAGGCTTTTGGGAAGATTAAGGACGGAACCGCGGCAAAGGGCGATGTGCTTGGTGTCGCCAGGATAGCGGGTATTATGGCTTTAAAGAAAACAGCGGAAATTATTCCCTTGTGTCACAGCCTGCCCATCGACCGGGCGGATATAGCCTTTGACCTGCAGGGGGAACAGCCTGCGGTGGCGAATTGCGTATGCCAGGCCTCACCGGCTGATACAGAATCCGAAAACCGCGGTTACGCCTGCGGTGGCGAATTGCGTATGCCCGCCCCCAGCCGTCTGCGGGCTGTCTGCACAGTGGAGAGTTTCGGGCGTACAGGCGTGGAGATAGAGGCGCTTTGCGGGGTGAACATCGCGCTGCTGACAGTTTATGACATGTGTAAGGCCATTGACAAGTCCATGGTCATAACGGACGTGAGGCTTCTGGAAAAGAGCGGAGGCAAAAGCGGGGGATACGTGTATGAAGGATAGCTTCGGTCGGGCTATACGTTGTCTGCGCGTGTCAGTGACAGACAGATGCAACCTGCGCTGCGTTTATTGTATGCCCGCGGATGGCGTGGACTTTACGCCTCCGGAGGACTTGCTGACCTTGGAGGAAATAGAGCGTGTCGTCAAAGCGGCGGCAAGGGCGGGTGTGGAAAAAGTCCGGCTTACAGGCGGGGAACCGCTTATGCGTGAAGGTCTGTCTGAGCTTGCCAGGAAAATAAAGGCTGTCAGCGGCATAAAAATTTTGGGAGTTACCACAAATGGCGTCCTGCTTCACCGCTGTGCCAGGGAACTGTTTGACGCGGGGGTAGACGGCCTGAATATCAGCCTGGATACCTTGGACCCCCGGCGGTACAAAGCGCTGACCGGCGGAGGGGATGTCGGGCGGGTTATGCGCGGGCTGGAAGCGGCAAGGGCGCTGCCCTTCAAGTCCATTAAAATCAACTGCGTGCTTTCGCCGGACATCCGGGAATCGGACTGGATGGGAGTAATCGGGCTTGCCCGGGATTTTCCCGTTGACGTGAAACTCATTGAGTTTATGCCTGTTAAGACTGACAGCCGCCCTTCGATAAGCGCGAAGGAGGTTTTACGGGTTATCGAAAGTACATACGGCGGGGCGACGCTTTTAAGCCATAAGGGCGGCGGGGTCCCGCCTGTGGCGGCGTCGGACGTCTTAGAGGGGCCGGCGGTGTATTATAAGCCGGGAGGCTTTAAGGGGCGCGTTGGCATAATAGCGGCGTTAAGCGGATGTTTTTGCGCTTCCTGCGACCGTTTGCGACTTTCCGCCGCCGGAGGGCTTCGGTCATGCTTGTTCGGAAGGGAAGTCTTGGAGTTAAGAGCGCTTTTGCGAAACAGCGTCAGTGACAGCGGGCTTGACGCTGCGGTGGCCGCGGCTGTCCGTATGAAGCCAAAGGGCTATGACGCGGGTTCCGGTCCCGGAAGAATATCCGGCGAATCTGAAGGTTTATTCAGAATAGGAGGGTAAAATGAACGGGAAAATTGTGGCCGTGTGCGTAAGCGAAAGAAAAGGAACGCCCAAGAGTCCTGTTTCTAGGGGTGTTCTTATAGAGAATTACGGGCTGGAGGGCGACGCCCACGCCGGAGGGGCAAACCGGCAGGTAAGCCTACTGTCTGCGGAAAAGATTGAGGAATTCCGGAAAGGCGCGTCGGAAGTTCCGGCCCTGCAGGTGCCGGACGGGGCCTTTGGGGAAAACATAGTTGTCAAGGGTATCGACTTGGCGGCCCTGCCTGTTGGGGCGGTTTTTAAGGTCTTTCCGATTACCGGCCTTGGTTCCAGTGGTTTGGGGCCGGCAGTAATGACCCTCACTCAAATAGGCAAGGAATGTCACAGCAGGTGCGCTATTTATGACATAATGGGCGACTGCGTCATGCCTCGGGAAGGGGTTTTCGCCAATGTACTGGAAGGCGGGGGTATAACGGCGGGCGATATTCTGCGCGTTATCAGGCCTAGGACGGCGGCGGTGCTCACCGCTAGTGACAGTTCCCATGCTGGCCTGCGTCCGGACGCTTCCGGACCCCTTGCCTGCGAACTGCTTAAAGCCGCGGGGTTTTTTATCGCGAAGCAAGCCATTGTGCCTGACGAGTGTGAGGAAATCAGCGGGCTGCTGACGGAATGGAGCGGAGCCGGCGTGCATTTTATCGTGACTACGGGCGGCACGGGGTTTTCCCCGCGAGACGTTACGCCGGAGGCTACCTTAGCTGTTTCCCAGCGTCTGGCGCCGGGTATATCCGAAGCCCTGCGCGCCGACGGCCTGCGGAAGACGACGCGGGCGATGTTCGGGCGCGGGGTGTCGGTAATAGCCGGAAGTTCCCGCATTGGCGGGCAAACGCTGATAGTCAACCTGCCCGGCAGTCCGAAAGCTGTAAGGGAATCTCTGGAGTTTCTTCTTCCAGAGCTTGACCACGCGCTGGATATATTGGGCGGGGAACCGGAAGGGGCGGACAGTGTCCGCGCGGGAAAGTCATGACAGCCGCTTTAATTATCACTGCTGGCCGCACGCGGTCCAAAACGCGGTTTATGCCACTTAAGGCAATTGGTGGAATAACAGCTGTTCAGCGGTTAATATTGGTTTTCCGGCAGGCGGGAATCGAGCGGATTGTGCTTGTTACCGGAGTTTCCGCTCCTGACGGCGGGATGGAAGAAGCGATTCCAGAAGATGGGGTGCTGTCGGAGAGCGTGAAAGTAGAAAAACTCGTTTCGACGCTGAACGTGGTATGCTTGCGAAACGAGGGCGCGGGCGCGGAGATGCTGGACAGTGTGAAGATAGGGTTATCCTATCTGACAGGCAAGTGTGTCCGAGCAATGGTTACGCACGTGGACGTTCCGTTTCTGACTGTACGTGATGTTGAACTGCTCCTGGCGGCGAACTGTATTCGCACGGGACCAGAGGAGAAGCGGGAGGGGATACCGGCTGAGGCTGTTCCTTCCGAGGTGGCGGCGCTTTCCTATAAGGGGCGTGCGGGCCACCCGCTGCTTATTTCGGCGAAATTATTCCCGCGTGTACTGGACTATACGGGCGAAGGCGGGCTGGCTGGAGCGCTCAAATCCTTTGGGATTGGGTGTCGTTATATAGAGGCGGAGGACGAGGGGCCGGTGACTGACATTCAGCGGGCGGAGGATTATGCTGGTCTTCTTGTGCGGTGTGCGCCCTGCGGTCTTCATCCTGAAATAGATGTATATTTGGCGAAAGAGAAGCGTTTCTTTGGGCCGGGGGAATACTTTCTGCTTTCTCTTATAGCGGAGACAGAATCGGTGCGTTTAGCCTGCAGGCAGATGGGAATATCCTACAGCAAGGCTTGGCGGACTCTTGAAGCCATACAAGGTGAACTGGGGGGCGCTATTGTGGAAAAACGGCGGGGCGGTGTCAGCAAGGGCGGCACGAAACTTACGGAGCAAGGGGCGCGGCTGGTATCTTGGTACGGCGAATACACTGGGCTATGCAGGGGTCAGGCAAAGTCTGCATTTGACATGTTGTC
>JAISYE010000153.1 GCA_031297485.1 Clostridiales bacterium | reverse complement strand
TTATGATAATAAAATTTTTACAACATAAACCCGGGGATATTATACAATATAGGATAGTTTGCCCTATATTGTATAATAATATGGTAATTATAAATTATGGAAATTATGAAATTGCCCTGCTGGAATCCACCCTCTTAAATTTTCTCCCGCCGTTCGGCCAGCACCGCGGACACGACCACCTTCGACGGTATCTTTTCCCCTGCGAATAAACGCGAAAGCATACTGACCACCATAGGGCAGATTGTTTCCAGCATATTGTCAATGCTGGGCAGTTCCGGCGTACAGCACAGGGCGAACTGGGAATTGTTAAACCCCAGCACCGGCACGCCGGGCTTCTTTTCTGTAACAGCTTTCATGGCGCCTACGGCCAGTATGTCCTCAGAGGTCAAAATGCCCGAAAACACAGCGCCATCCTCTATCAGTTCCTTTACCCGCTGGTACGTCGGGGCAATGCCGCTGCCCACAACCTGAATCAGGCAGGGGTCCTCCGTCAGGCCGCACTCGGCAAGGCCGTCCTTGTAACCGGCCAGTTTCTGCGAACCAGCCCAAGCCCATTTCGTCATATCGTGAATATATAGTATGCCGCGGCACCCCGCGCCGTAAAGATGCCTTACCCCAAGGCGCATGGCCTCGCGCTCGTCGCAGTAGACGCAGAACACATTGGAAATAGCCACATAGGCGTTAATGAGAAACACGGGGACAGAGGCCGCCGTCTCGCGTATGTGGGTGTTGTCGCGCTCCTCCCTGTAGGCTGAGCCCACAAGGAAAACCGCGTCCACGCGCTTGCGCAGCAGCCCCTTAAGGGCCTCTTTCTTATCCTGCAAACGGGTTCCCGTACAGCAGAGCAGCACGTCGAAGCCCAGTTCGCGCAGTTCTTTCTCAAGCAGGGAAACCGCGGTGGCATAGTATAAATTGGCGACGTCCGTAACCAGTATGCCCACAATTCGCATGGCGTTCCGCCCGATGCCGCCGGCGAAGGCGTTGGGTATATAGTCCGCCTCGCTCATAGCCCGCAGCACCGCTTCCCGCTTCTCCGGGCTTACGTTCTGGCTGTTGTTTATCACCCGCGACACCGTTGCGGCCGAAACGCCGCTTAATGCCGCTATGTCATGTATGTTCAAATATCTCGCCTCCGCATAAAAAAATATATAAGTTTTTTCTATAAGCCCTTGACATGCGTATAATACCATGCTACACTGGTTTTGAAAATAGTTACACGCTAAATGTAATCAATTTTTATACTGACGGACGAATACATTTTCCAACCGTACCCGCGGGCGCCGATTTATGCCGCAGCAGCGTACTGCGGCAAATCTCGTCCTTCGTGAGTATATTAATTCGGGCGAATCACCCAAGGTGTGTTTGAAAATTCCTTAAAGCGCGAAATTTCGAATGAAACCGCTGAAATTTCGCGCTGGAATCCAGTTTTCAAACACGTCCCAGATTCGCATCTAAACTGATCGGGGTGTCTGTATTTTATGAAAAAATTTTTTAAGGATAACTTTATACCCTATATGTTCCTGCTGCCGTGGCTTGTGGGCATTTTCGCGCTTACGGTCTACCCGATGTTCTCATCGCTCTATATGAGTTTCACGGATTACGACTTCACAAAGCCCAACTCGACCCAGTGGATAGGTTTCGGCAACTACATACGTATGTTCGGGGGGCTGTTCGGTATTACGGAATTCACGGCTTCCTCAGGCAAGGTAATGAATGTAGACCCATACTATTTAAAGTCCCTGACCGTGACTTTTACGTATGTGCTCTCCTCCGTGCCTCTTAAACTGGTCTTCGCCCTGCTGGTGGCGGTGATTATGAACCAAAAATTGAAATTTGTGTCCTTCTACCGGGCGGTATACTATATCCCCACTCTGCTGGGCGGTTCTGTGGCTATCGCGGTGCTGTGGCGCAAGCTGTTTGAAAAGGACGGCCTGATAAACGGCATCCTGTCCGCCGTCGGCTTTACTGACCTGCCCGGGTGGATAACCAACCCACAGTACGCACTGGGAACGCTGGTTATACTCTCGGTATGGCAGTTCGGCTCCTCCATGATTATCTTCCTGGCGGGCCTAAAACAAATCCCGGACGAATATTACGAGGCCGCCAGCGTGGACGGCGCCAACAGACTCCGGCAGTTTTTCGCCATAACGGTGCCGTCGCTGACGCCCGTTATACTCTTTAACCTTGTCATGCAGATGATTTCCGCCTTCCAAGTTTTTACCCAGGCGTATATTATCGGCGGGGGCAAGGGCGGCGTGCTTAATTCCACGCTTTTCTACACCCTGCACCTGTATTTGCAGGGCTGGACATACCACGAGATGGGGTACGCCTCCGCTATGGCCTGGGTCCTGCTGCTGATTATCGGCGCGCTGACCGCGGTTATATTCCGGTCGTCCAGTTCGTGGGTATCTTACGGAAGCGGGGAATAGAACAATGTCTAACAAATTTAAGGAGCAATTCCGCATAATATTAACGCACTGCTTCGTTATCGCCCTGGGCGTCACCATGCTCTACCCTGTGATTTGGATGATAATCAGTTCTTTTAAGCCGAATAACATGATATTTAGCGACACAAACCTGATTCCAAAGGCATTGACACTGGAAAATTATACTTCCGGTTGGAAGGGTTACGCCGGCACGACCTTCGGCACCTTCTTCATAAACTCCCTGGGACTGTGTGCCGTGGCGGTATGCGCGAACCTTGTCTCGTGCACCATGGCCGCTTACGCCTTCGGGCGCCTTAAGTTCGCGGCGAAAAACTTCTGGTTCTCCGTTATGATGATTACATTGATGCTACCGGGCCATGTTACCTTGGTGCCGCGCTATATACTCTTTAATACCTTCGGATGGGTCGGCAGCTACCTGCCGATGATTGTACCGAAACTGCTGGCCACGGACGCCTTTTTCGTATTCCTGCTGGTCCAGTTTATACGCGGCCTGCCCAAGGACTTGGACGAGGCCGCCATAATAGACGGCTGCGGCAAGGTGGGCATATTCTTCCGCATAGTTATACCGCTGGCCGGGCCGGCAATGGTTACCACCGCGCTGTTTACCTTCCTTTGGACCTGGGACGACTTCTTCAACCACCTGCTGTACCTTACGTCCCCGGCACAGTTTACGGTGTCCCGCGCCCTGCGCACGTTCGTAGGCGACGCCGGCGCGGTGTCCAACTGGGGCGGCGCCCTGGCCATGGCGACCCTGGCCATGATACCCAGTTTTATCTTATTCTTCGCCTTGCAGAAATATTTTGTCCAAGGCATTGCTACCACTGGGATTAAGGGCTAATTACCCTTGCCAATAAAAATGAATTAGGAGGAACAATTATGAAAAAACTTATCGCGTTACTGCTGGCGGTATGCTTCGCCGCCGCTATGGCGGCCTGCGGCGCCCCGGTCGATTCCGCGGCCCCACCCGCCGCGCCCGCGGCCACGTCCGCACCAGCTGTCAGCGAGAGCGGCCTGCCGGAATACACCGGCGGCCCAGCCGAACTGCGCTTCGGCTGGTGGGGCAACGACGAACGCGCCGCCATCACCAACAATGTCATCGCGAAGTTTGAGGAAGCCTACCCTGACATCAAGGTATCAGGTGAACCCAACGGCGGAACCGCTGATCACTTCCAGATCATCGACACCCAGCTGCAGGGCAAGAACGCGCCGGACATTATACAGTTCGGCGGCAATTATCCGGACTACGAGGAGTATCTTACGCCGCTTAACAACTACCTGGGCAAGCAGCTACTGATCGACACCCCCGAGACCTTCGACCAGGTGACCTTCGAGCCCTCCAGTATCAACGGCAGCCTGTACGTGGTCAGCCTGGGCACCAACACCCTCGTGCTCGCCTACAACAAGACCCTTATTGAATCCGTGGGCGCCGAGCTGCCCAAGCACAACCTGACCTGGGACCAGCTGCTGGATTATGGCAGAGATTTGAAAACCAAGCTGCCGGCCGGCGTCTTCCCCTTTGTAGACAACGGCACCAACCAGGCCAACTATCTCAGCTATTTCTGCCAGCAGGAAGGCACGCCCTTGTGGACCGCGGACGAAGGCGGCAAGAGTTACCTGACCTTTGACACCGCCACCAAATGGCTGCAGCTGTGGGCGGACCTGCGTGAGGAAGGGCTTGTGCCTGACTCCGACACCACTTCCACCTACGCCGAGACAGGCGCGGACAGCTCCGCTCTTGTGGCGGGCAAGGCGGCTATCGGCTTGATTTGGAGCAACCAGGTCGCGGCTTATCAGGCCGCCATGACAGACACCCTGAGCGCCACCACCCTGCCGGCGGGCGGCGAAAAGGCCTATATTATCGGAATGAGCCAGTATCTCGGTATTAACAAGGACAGCTCCAACCGTGAGGCCGCGGCTCTTTTCATCAACTACTTTGTAACCAGCCCCGAGGCGGGCGCCATCCTTGGCACCAACCGCGGCGTGCCCTGCTCGCCCGTTGTGCGCAGCGCTATCTCCGGAAAGGCCACCGTGCTTGACGCGGCTATCTATGAGATTTACAACGCGGTAGCCAACCGTTCAATCCCGCAAGGCCCCAACCTGCCCAACGACCAGGAGTTTGTAAACGAGCTCCAGCTTATCGGCCAGTCGGTGGCTTACGGTAATTCCAGCGTTGTGCAAGGGGGGCAAGCCCTCTACGACCTAGTACAAAGGCTTATCGCAAAATGAAACCTGTGGACGAAAAACCGTTGGACCTGCGTGTCGCCTATATAGGCGGCGGGTCCCGCGGCTGGGCCTGGGGTTTTATGCAGGACTTGGCGATGGACGCCGAGCTGGACGGTGTTGTGAGCCTTTATGACATAGACGCGGCCGCCGCTGAGAAGAATAGAATAATAGGAAATAAGATTTCCGCCCATCCCAGGGCGGTTGCCCGATGGAAGTATGAGGTGGCGGGAACTTTGGAGGACGCCCTGACAGACGCCGACATTGTGGTTATCTCCATACTTCCGGGCACTTTCGCGGAGATGCGCAGCGATGTTCACACGCCTGAAAAATACGGAATATGGCAGTCCGTGGGCGACACCACAGGACCCGGGGGCCTTGTGCGCGCAATGCGCACAGTGCCTATGTATGTTAAAATCGCCGAGGCTATACGGGACATTGCGCCAAGGGCATGGGTTATAAACTACACAAATCCCATGAGCGTGTGCATGGCTGCGCTGTACGAAGTGTTCCCCGATATACGCGCGTTCGGCTGCTGCCATGAGGTGTTCGGCACACAAGAACTGCTGTCCGACATACTGGACAACCTTTGGGGCGTAGAGCGCGTCCCCCGGCAGGAAATACAAGTAAACGTACTTGGCGTCAACCATTTTACATGGTTCGACAGCGCGTCATACCGCGACGTTGACCTGTTTCCGCTGTACGAATTCTTTGTCAAGAAGTATTATGACGAGGGTTATGAAAATACCCCCTATGAAAACGAGCTGAACAGACATTTCACCTGTTTTCACAGGGTTAAGTTTGATTTGTTCCGGCGTTACGGGCTGATTGCCGCTGCCGGGGACCGGCACCTGGCGGAATTTGTTCCGGCGCCCTGGTACCTGAAAGACCCTGAGACCGTAGCGGCGTGGAAATTTGCGCTGACGCCCGTTTCCTGGCGTGAAGAAGATTTAAAAAAACGCCTGGCGCGCAGCGACGCCCTTGTTTCAGGCAGAAGATCACCACAAATGGAGCCTTCCGGCGAGGAGGGGCACCTGCTGATAAAGGCGCTGCTGGGCTTGGGGGACATAATAAGCAATGTCAACCTGCCGAACCGGGGGCAAATATCCAACCTGCCCCTGGGCGCGATAGTGGAAACGAACGCGCTGTTCCGGCGCGGGCATATTCTGCCCGTAAACGCGGGAAGCATACCGGACAATCTCCTGCCGCTTATCAGCCGCCACGCCCACAGTCAGCGCAACATTTTACACGCCGCGCTTAACTGCGACTTTAGCCTTGCGTTAAGCGCGCTGATGGACGACCCGCTGATGGCGGGTATAACAATCGACGCCGCCGCGGAGATGCTCCGCACAATGCTGGAAAACACTAAGGATTATCTGCCCGGTAAATGGAGGACGAAAATGTTAATGCCCAACTGGCCTGACCGCCAGTTTTACCGCCAGACTTAAAAGGAAAAGGGCGGCCCCCCGAATGGGGATCCGCCCTTTAACGCGCGCGCATTAATCCGCGCAAACAATCAAACCGTAGGGTCGAACCTAACGGTGATTTGTCCGTTGGTTCGCCCACCCAACGTCATCCCATATTTTTCACACCATCAATCATATCCTGGGCGATACGTTCGCCGCATTTGCCGTCAAAATACGGAATATACTCTCTCACCGCCGCCTGCCGCTCCGTGCGTTTAGGGTCATGACCCTCGCGGCACATCTCAAGGAATCGCACCATATCCTCACAGGTCTTGCCCAGATAATAACTCATTATTATCGGCTGAACCGCGTCGTTAAGCGGTTCCCAGTCCTTGCCGGTCATATACATCACAGGCACGTCCAGTACCCCGGCCTCAACCATTACCGAGCTGCGGTCGGTGATAATATAATCCGACACAACAAGCACAGGCCGGTAATCAGATTGCAGACACAACATGGCGTTGGGCATACTTTCCACCAACAGCCTGAACTTTTCAGCCTGCGCGCCAAATCCAAATTTATTTGAATTGTGGAAAAAATTCGGGTGCGGCATAACCGCGAAAAACAAATCATCATACCTACCAAACAGTTTAACGAACTCCATATAAACCGACAAATCGGGAGTATACACCTTGCCACCGCCTTTTTTTGTCCAGTGTATTTTCAACAATACAACCTTGCGGCCGGCTCCACGTTCAATCAGCGTTCTATCAACCGGCAGCGTGTCCTTGCTGTACAGCCTGTCGAATTTCGGATGGCCCAACGCCTTGACCACAAGCGGACTCACATATTTCAGGTAATCCAGACGCATCGAAGGCGAAAAAGTATAAACCCTCCAACTATTTTGAACGACTTGTCGTTTAAAATGGTCACTCTCCGACTGAATGGTT
>JAISYE010000152.1 GCA_031297485.1 Clostridiales bacterium | reverse complement strand
AGGAGTGGCTAAAGTATAAATTGCCAAACTTTTTTGGAGATAGTCGAGCTTACTCGACGAAATGTGTTGAAGCGTTCGCATTTCCTGTGAAAAAAGTTTGGCGTTTAATGTCGTTCGTCATTCTTAAGGCGTGTTTGAAAATTCCTTAGAGCGCGAAATTTCGAATAAAACCGCTGTAATTTCGCGCTGGAATTTAGTTTTCAAACACGTCCTAAGGGTCTTTCAAAAATCAGGCGGGAACCAAGGTGTCCAAAACACGCTGTTGGTGTATCCGTTTATAAATCATAGTATCAAAAATGATACTTTGCTGTTACTTGCTGTCCAGCAAACATTTATTGATTCTATAAAATATCAATGGATATACCGCTACATTTTGTTGTGGTTTCGGTAGGCAGAATAAAGATAAGGAGAATAGAAATAAATTGGAGTGGTTGGTAAAGTAAACCTTTTTAACCACCCCGAATTACCAAATTACAGCCGGTCCGCTTGGCAGTTCGCAACAGCGCACGATGTCACAAAGTCTGTTTCCGAGGCACTTCCGTAATTTCAAATTTATTTTACATATTTATATATTTCTTGAGAGTTTAAAGCTTCCAAATAAATCCACAAAAAGTATAGCCTTCTCGTTAGTATGGTATCCTTATCTCGCCAAAGGAGGATGCCACTGGAGAAGACTATGCATACAGCATAGCATAAAACTCTCCAAAGTGCTATATAAAAAAATGGAAGAAATTCTAAGATTCCAATAAACGGAAGCGCGGCAGACCGTCGAAAAAGGGAAAGGATGTAAAACTGCAAACTTTGTTTGCCAGCCAAGCAAAGTGCTTTACACAAACTGAACTTACGATGTACGGTCAAAAGACTGCCGTGTCATATTTATGCAAGGATTTACTGTGGGGCAAGGAACTCTATCAACCGCTGCGGTTTGTGCTTCTCAATTCTATGGCGGGCTTGCCCCCGACCGGCCTATCACAAGGCAGGAGATTGCGCTGATACTGGCGAACGCGGCAGGCCGTGGAAATTTCGCGGCCATAAACGACATCGACGTGTCGGGGCAGTTTGTGGATTACCTAAGCATAGACGGGCCTTACAGGGAAAGTGTCGGAACAGTGGTGCGCGCGCGGGCTTATTGCGCGGCATGTCGGATACTGAGTTCAGCCTGAGGAGCGAAATGGCCCGGGCACAGGCCGCTCAGGCGCAGATGAACCTGCTTTACGCCCTGGGCGCCATGGATTAATTAGTAAAAGTTTTATAGCGAGAGACATCATAAAAGGCTCACACTTGCCGATTTTACGGCATTGTGAGCCTTTAAAAAATACCGCGCCTAAAGCTTCGTAATCACCGTTCCCGCACCACGCACAGCACGCCTTCGCCTACCCTGACCTCGGCGGTTTTCTCCGTAAAGACATTGCTTACACCCCTGGCCTGCCCAAGGAACAGAGTTTCGTTTGCCAGCCTGTACTTCAGGCCCTTTGTGCAAACGCCCGTAACCTCCCAAGTAATCGGCATAAGGGAAATAACCTTTCCAATTTCGCCCTCAAAGACTCTGACACCGTCCAGTAAGGAAATAATCTGCCCCGCGTGTAAAATTTTCGCGTCTATTTTAAAAGGAAGCAGACGCACTAAACATTGTACGTTAGCCAGTACGTGGTCAAAACGGGAGCCGCCCGCGCCAATAATCACCAATTCCTCCGCGCGCTTCTCCAACGCCAGGCTTATTCCCAGTTCCGTGTCGGTGTAATCCTTTTCCGCGGGATAACGGACAACCGGCACGCCCTGCTGTTCGTACCTTGCCAGCAGTTCCGGGGCGACGGAGTCAAAATCGCCCACAATAACATCCGGCCTCATCCCCAGTATCTGCGCGTGCCGCAAACCGCTGTCACAGCAGATAACATAGTCTGCCGTAAGCGCGTATCCATCCGAAAAAATCAGGTCGCCGCCGGTAATGATAAGAGTTTTCATTCCGTCCGCCCGCCCATGCTCTCAAACTTTCTGAAAATATCAAAGTACTTGGTCACTGCGGCCGCCTTGTCGTCCGCCCTGAAAATAGACGAACCAGCCACAATAACATTTACGCCGTGCCGTAATACCTCTTCCGCGTTTTCATGGGTTATACCGCCGTCCATTTCAATGTCCACATTCAGGTTCTTGCGCGCGATATACCCGGCAAGCCTGGCAGCCTTGTCCAGCGCTTCCGGCATAAGCTCCTGCCCGCCGAACCCCGGCTCTACCGACATGATTAAAACCATGTCCAGCTTGTCAAGGGCGTCGTACACACACTCGATGTCTGTGGCGGGTTTGACCGTAACGGCTGCCTTTTTGCCCTGCACCTTTATTTTAGCCGCCGCGCGCTTTAAGTCGCCGCATGCCTCCGTGTGGACGTTTATTATGTCAGCGCCCGCCAGCGCGAAATCCTTAATGTAACGTTCCGGCTCCATTATCATTAAATGTACGTCAAAAAGCATTTGCGTAATCGGCCGGATACTCTTTATTATGGGAATACCCAGTGAAATATTAGGCACAAAAATGCCATCCATAATGTCAATATGCAGGTAATGCGCCCCCGCGCTTTCCACAGCGCGAATAGCCGCACCAAGCTCCGCGAAGTCCGCGGCCAAAATAGACGGCGCTAATTTCAGCATGTAAATTACCTCCCAAATGCGGTCGGAACCATATTAACATAACGCTCGTAGCGTCCGGCGTCTATAGCCCGGCCAACCTCGGCCCGCACGGCGCAGCCGGGTTCGCTTAAGTGGCGGCAGTCCTTAAACCGGCACATCCCCTCAAACCCGCCAAATTCCTTTACAAGCCGCGCCAGCTTCTCGTGCGGGATATGGCTGATATCCAGAGAAGTAAACCCCGGCGAATCAACAATGTAACTGCCGCTCGCCCGCCCGTCGTTTTCGTAAATTTCTATCAGCTCCGCGTGGCGCGTGGTGTGCTTGCCGCGGCCTATTTTAAGGCTTAAACCGCCTATCTCCATCTTGTCCCGGCGCAAAATTTTATTGACTATACTCGACTTTCCCACACCGGACGGGCCCGCCAAGACGGATGTAGCACCCGCGCCAGGGTTGTCCGCCGGACGGGAAACAGCCCGCCTGAGCTCCTCTATGCCTGAGCCCTCTGCCGCGGAAACGCACAGTACTTCGTAACCCGCACCGGCGTAGACCGCGGTTATGTCGGACAGAGCGGAGCCGCCGTGCGGCAGCAAGTCTGTTTTGTTTATACAAATTACGGCCCGCAAATCCTGTTCAGCCGTCAGCAGCAGCAGTCTGTCCAAAAGCTCCAGGTTTATCGGCGGTTCTACGATTGAAAAAACTATTACGGCACAGTCAATGTTGGCCACGCGCGGACGCGCCAATTCGCTGCGGCGCGGCTTTATCCGCGCTATGCGGCCCGCGCGCTGGGTTTCGTCTATTATTTCCACCGAAACATAATCGCCTATTAAGGGGGTTGTATCCTTTATCCTAAAAACGCCGCGCGCGCCGCAGGTGTATGTGCCGCGCGGCGTCGCCACCGAATACAAGCCCCCTATGCCTTTTATCAGTCTGCCGTCTATCATCGCGCGGTCACCTGTCAAAATCAATGGTGTGAGTCTTCAACAGCTCATAATTCCCATCTGTTTCTATATAAATGTAATAATTTACAACGCCTTCCCCCTGCACAATCAAGTCTATGGGAAACTCATACTTGCTTAGAGTTTTTTCATAAATAGGGCTTTGATCTTGACCGTACATGGTTTCGCGGAAAATTAACAAATGTACGTATTCCATCTTGGGCGGTAAAATGCTTCTATCCAAGTTGAGCAGCTTTGTCGCCAAGGGCGGCCCCGCTGGTATGCCGGTCTCCTGCGGTTCGTCCTCCGCTGACGCTCCCTCTCCGCCCTGCGGCTCCGTTTCCTCTGGCTCCGGTTCCGGGGTAGGCTCCGGCGTGGGCGTGGGCGTAGGTGGGAGCGGCGTGGGCGTGGCTATTGCCGCCGGGCGCGGCCCCCTGCTTATCACAAACGCGATGGAACTGGCTGTCAGTACCTCTGTGTCCTCTGGAACCGACTGGGATATTATTACGCCTTGCGGTATTGTACTGCTGTACTCCGCGCGGCTTTGTCCCACAACCAAGCCCGTGTCCTGTATCGTCTCAATGGCTTCCGCCTCTGTCATGCCCACTACATTCGGCGCCGTAACCATCTTGGTTTCCGGTCCCCGGCTTATGGATAATTTTATTATCGTGCCGGCTTCCGCCGTGGCATTAGGCAGCGGGTCCTGCTCCACAACAGTGCCGGCTGGGTATTTGTCGCTGTATACAAAGCGGTCGTCGCTGTATATTAAACCCGCGCTCTCCAGTTCGTCTATTACCGTTACTATATCCTTAAGGAGTAAATCCGGCACCGTAAACGTCTCTTTGCCCAAACTTATGACATACAGCACCGTGCCGCCCTCGTAAAGCGCCTCGCCGTCAATTTCGTAGGAGATAATGGACCCGGCTGGAATTGTGGAGTCGCTTGCCGCGGCGGATTCCTTAAGCTCTACCTCAGCGCCTTGCGCCCATTCCCGCGCTTCCTCCAAGGTCTTGCCCGTCAGGTTTGTCACCTCTATTGGCCGCGGCGTTGACTTAGGGAAAATATTATCCTTTAAAAAGTATGTGCCTATGGCGGTTATTACCGCTATTATGGCAATGGCGGTAAGCACCGCGGCTATTATTATCCTGCGCTCGGCCCGCCGGGCTTTCTTGCTTAATTTATCGGGCGGGCCGTATTCTTCATAATCTTCTTCATACTCATCGTCGTAATAACCCTCGTCCTCATAGTCTTCGTCATCATACTCGCTGGCCGGCGGGTTGCTCTTTATTTCATCCATTTCCTCCTTTGTAAAGGTTATGGTTGGCGAGTGTTCCTCCTCGCGGTCCGCTTGGTCCACAAAATCCCCTGTATAATTGGTAAGGGCTCGTTTTAGATCTATTATTAAGTCGTTTATATTTTGGTAGCGTTTGCTGGACTGCTTTTCGGTCGCCTTAGCCACTATCCGTATTATGCTGTCCGAAATTTTAGGGTTAAGCTCCCGTATATCCGGCAAGGGATCGTGTATCTGCTTAAGCGCCACTGCCACCGGCGTGTCGCCGTCAAAAGGGACTATGCCCGCCGCCATTTCAAACATTACTATACCTATGGCGTATATATCGCTCCTGCCGTCCACATAGCCGCCTCGCGCCTGCTCCGGCGAGAAATAATGCACCGATCCCATTATATTGGTTTTTGTCGTAAGGGTAGAGGTGTTTACGGCCCTCGCGATTCCAAAATCAGTAACCTTAACGTGGCCGTTGGCCGTAACCAATATGTTTTGCGGCTTAATGTCACGGTGTACTATATTCTTAGTATGCGCGTGCGCTATGGCGTTGGATATTTGAATCGCCACTCCCAGTACCTCGTCGTCCTCAAAGGGCGCGCGGCGCGTTATTAATTCCTTTAAGGTTAGGCCGTCTATAAATTCCATTACAATATAGTGCAGCTGCCCCGCCTGCCCCACGTCGTACACCGTGACTATATTCGGGTTAGCCAGGCCGGCCGCGGCCTGCGCCTCGATATTGAAACGCTCGCGAAACTCGTCGTCATTTACAAATTCCTCACGCATCACCTTAAATGAAACGTAACGGCCCAGCTTTATGTCCTTTGCCCGATACACTATCGCCATTCCACCGGAACCCAATTTGTCAATTATTTCATAACGCTCCGCGATGAGCGTTCCCGGTTTAAGCTGCATACGCGTCACCTCTTCATGTCAACCAGCACCACAGATATATTATCCATGCCGCCGCGCTGGTTAGACAAAGTGATTAGCTCATCTACTTTCCGCTCCGCGTCGGTGTTTTGGACGACAACCGCGCAAAGCTCCTCGTCCGTCAGCATATTGCTTAACCCATCGGAACACAGGAGAATTATATCGGTGTTATCCAACGGCACTACATACCCGTCTACCTCTAAATCCGGGTCAACGCCCAGCGCCCGGGTTATTATGTTGCGTTTCGGGTGCGTCTTGGCCTCGCTTTCGTTCATTCTGCCCGAGCGCACCATTTCGTTGACATAGGTGTGGTCGATTGTCAGCTGCGATATTTTGCCGCCGCCTGCGGCGTACACCCGGCTGTCGCCCACATGGGCGATGTAGACCCGCCCGTCCCATATGACGCAGGCCGAAAAGGTCGCGCCCATACCAGACAGGTCGAAGGATGTAAGCGAGAGTTCGTACACCGCGTTGTTCGCGTAATTTACCCCGCTGATCATATAGTCCAGCAGTTTGTCCTCCTGCAATCCTTCTGTTTGTGACTGCCAAGAATTGTGCCGTCTGTTATCCAATACATAACAGCGGAATAATTCCACCGCGTTCTGGCTGGCTACCTCACCGCTTCTGTGGCCGCCCATGCCATCCGATACAATGTATAGGTTCGGCAGTACGCCTACCGGCTCGTTTGAAAAAAATATGGCGTCCTCATTATTGGACCGTACCTGTCCTTTATCTGTTCTTCCTGCTCCGTACATTAGAAAACCACCCGTCATTTTTCTTTGTTAATATGACCGCAACTGCCCGCAGGCCGCGTCCACGTCCTCGCCAAGCCCGCGCCGCAGGGTAGCGGGAATTCCGGAATTTCTAAGTATATGCGTGAAATTCTCCGCGGATTCCTTATCAGCGGGCAAAAAGTCCTTAGCGATAGTCGAGCCGCGCTCGACATTAACGCGGTTAAAGGGAATTAAGTTTACATGAAACATCGCGCCGCGCAGTTTGCCCGCCAGTTCGCGCGCGCATTCCCGGCTGTCGTTTACGTCCTTAATCAGCGCGTATTCAATGGTTACGCGGCGCTTCGTCTTGTCGCCGTAGTATTTGCAGGCGCGCAGCACTTCGGTCACGGTATACTTCCGCGCGATTGGCATCAGCCTTTGACGCAGCTGATCATTAGGCGCGTGAAGCGAAACCGCCAGCGTTACTTGCAGCCCTTCGCCCGCCAGCGCGTAAATTTTCGGAACCAAGCCGCAGGTGGACACCGTCATATTCCGCTGCCCTATGTTTTGCCCTTGTTTCGAGTTAAGGCAGCGCAGCGCAGCGAGAAAATTATCGTAGTTGTCCAACGGCTCTCCGCAGCCCATGAACACCACACGAGAGACCCGTTCGTTCAAATCCCTTTGTATGGCGTACACTTGCGCGCATATATCACCCGCGGGCAGGCTGCCGGAAAAGGACGCGGAGGACGCGCAAAAAACGCAGCCCATCCTGCAGCCCGCCTGCGTTGACACGCAAACCGCCGAGCCGTAAGAATACTTCATCCAAACGCTCTCTATTATAGTAGCCTTATCTGTTTCAAACAAGTATTTTATTGCATCTTTGTTTGAAGATTGAAGCTTTTTCGATGTTTTTATTTTGGGAATACTGGCAACCTTTTTTAATTCCTCGCGCAAAACCTTGGGCAGGTTTGTCATGTCGTCGAAAGAACCGGCACAGTGCTTGTGCAGCCATTCGAAAATCTGGGCCGCGCGAAACTCCAGCAAAGAACCCGACGAACAAGCTAACGGTGGTTTGTCCGTTGGGCGCGAAGACGGACCGCCGTCTGCGGGTGCCGTCGTACGCGAAAATTCCGGCCTTCCTTGGGGCAGGCTTTTCAAAAAAAGTTTAAGTTCCTCCATTGTCAGCGAACGCAAGTCGGTATCCATTCAAAGCCTCCTAAAAGCGCAAATAAAAAATCCGCCTGTATCGCCAGGCAGCAGCTGGATAAAATCCCCGCTCTGTTCAAACGGATGGTTTTTTAAAAACCACTCGGCATTCTCCTGGTTTTCCGGCGCGGATATTGTGCATGTGGTGTAGACAAGCAGACCTCCCGGCTTGACATAACGCCAGCAGGCGGAGAGTATGGAACGCTGCAGCGCGGCCAGCGCCGCCACATCGCCTGGCGCTCTCGCGTACCTTATGTCCGGCTTGCTGCCCAGCACACCCAGCCCGGAACAGGGCGCGTCGATTATAAGGCGGTCGGCGGCGTTCTCACGGCCAGGGTCGAACACCGAAGCGTCCGCAAGTCCCGCCTGTATGTTGGAAAGCCCCAGCCTTCCCGCGCCTTCCTTTAGCAGCGCGTATCTTTGAGGATGAATGTCCAGCGCCAGCACGGTTCCCGTGTTATTCATTCTGCAGGCGGTATAAAACGCCTTGCCGCCCGGCGCCGCGCATACGTCCATGACATATTCGCCTGGCCGCGCGTCCAGCCTTTCGGCGGCCAGCATCGCCCCCTGGTCCATTACGTGAAACCAGCCATCCTTAAACGACGCCAGGGCGGCAATGTCTCCGGAAGGCCGGCCCCGAGACGTATGGCGCAGCAACAGCGCGTTTTCGCACAGCTGCCCCTGTTCCGGCGTCAGGCAGCAAGCGCGAAGGGTCTCACACAAGCGTTCCGCCGTAGTTTTGGTTGTGTTTACACACACGCTGACCGGCGGTGCCAGCTGACCGGCGGCGCATATGCCTTCAATTTCCTTTATGGAAAATTCCCTAAGCCAGAGTTCTAAAATCCATTTGGGATAAGAATATTTTATCGACAGGTAATCTAAGGCGCTGTCGAAATTACCCTGTAACACCGCCAGACGTCCCGACCCCGCCGAAAGCTTCGGCCCCGCAGAAGGCTCCTGCCCCGCCTCGCACGCGATACTGCGCAGCACCCCGTTTACAAAACCGGCCAAGTCCTTATAACCGCTCGATTTTGTCATGGCCACCGCCTCATTGCAGGCCGCAGAAGGCGGAATCTTGTCCATGAACAGAATTTGGTAGGCCGCGGTTCGCAATACGTTTAATATAAAGGGCTTCATCCTTTTTACCGGAGTATTGGAAAAGATATTCAGCACATAATCCAAGTATATTAAATTGCGCAATACCCCGTACACTAGTTCGGTTACAAGGGCGCGGCCCTCCGGCGGAAGCCGCGAGTTTCTTTTTAGGGTTTCGCCGAGCACCAGGTTGGCGTACCCGCCTTCCTCCGTTATTCTGATTAAGGCGCGGACCGCAGGCTCGCGCTGTGACACGCGGGTTTTATGACTCGTTTTCCCAGTTGTGGTACACATTCTGCACATCGTCCTCGTCGTCCAGCAAATCCAGCAGCCGGCGCATTCTTTTAATATCCTCGGGGTTGCTGAGGGTAGAATAGGTTTGGGGCAGGCGCGTCGCCTCGGCTGACATCATAGGTATTCCGGCTTTCTCCAGCGCCTCGCGCACAGCCCGGAACGCCTCCGGCTCGGTAATTATCTCCAAGCCCTCGTCCTGGGCGGAGACATCCAGCGCGCCGGCGTCCAAGGCCATCAGCGTCAGCTCGTCCTCATCCGCGATTACGTCTTTTTCCACCATAATCAAGCCCTTCTCCTCGAACATAAAGGACACGCAGCCGGTGGTGCCCAAGTTGCCGCCGCCTTTTGTGAAGGCGTTGCGTACATTGGCCGCCGCGCGGTTGCGGTTGTCCGTCAGCACGTCCACGATAACGGCCACGCCGCCCGGCCCGTAGCCTTCGTACACAACAGTCTCGTAATTAACCGCGTTAAGGTCTCCGGCGGCTTTCTTTATACTGCGTTCAATTGTATCGTTGGGCATATTATTCGCCTTTGCCTTGGCTATTGCCTCACGCAGGCGCTCGTTCGCGGACGGGTTTGCCCCGCCGGATTTTACCGCTACGGCCAGCTCACGTCCGAGTCTTGTGAAAACCCGTCCGCGGGCCGCGTCGTTACGCTCCTTTTTATGTTTGATATTTGCAAATTTTGAATGTCCTGACATAAAATTGCCTCCTTTTACTCAAAAGCCAAACCCCTCATCAAAAGCGCCGCTTTTGACGCATTTAAGAAGGGGTCTGCGCCGAGCAAGCTCGACTATAGGGAGCAAAGTCCCATAAACGCGAACTTAAGAAAAAAATAACCAGTCCCTTTTACGCCGAGCAAGCTCGACTATCCTTAAAAAGGCTGTACCTGCAACAAAAAGCGCCGCACTCGCCGCCCTTAAGAAGGGGTCTGGGGATGAAATCCTCAGCGGGGTTTGGGGCCTAACGATGGTTTGTTCGTTGGCCCCTAACGTGTTCGTTGGTTTTAAGGTTTTGACCTTTCCCAAGCCTTAAGTTCGCGCCCATGGGGCAGAGCCCCTAACGATGAAGTGTCCGTTGGTTTCCGTTTTTGGCCTTCTTATACTTCCTCGCTGGCAGCCGCCGCTTCGCCCGCGGAATCCTCTGTTAAAAGCGCCTCGCTGTATTTCTCCAGTATGCACGTTT
>JAISYE010000151.1 GCA_031297485.1 Clostridiales bacterium | reverse complement strand
GCAAGCTCGACTATCGGGGGCCAACGAACAAATCATCGTTAGGTCCCCAGCGGGGTTTGCGTCGAGCAAGCTCGACTATCGGGGCCAACGAACAAATCATCGTTAGGCCCCAAGGTCTTGACCTTTCCCAAGCCTAAGTTCGCCCGCCCATAAATCTCACAATTTCAACCCCTGTAAAGCGGCGAAGGGGTTGTTTTTCACGTCGTCCTTTTTAAGCTTTGCCATAAATTCCTGGACTTCTTTCTTGGAAGGTTGGCTGCTTTTCCGTTTGATAAAGGCGTCGTATTTTTCGCTGTGTCCGCAGGAGCAGACGACTTCCTTCCTGTCGCCGTCGCCCGTAATCTCCAGGAATTTTCCGCATTCCGGGCAGCGCGACCTGGTCGTGAAGGATAGGTTTACCCTGGCGCCGCATTCCCTGTCCTGACAGACAAGCATCTTGCCCTTTTTGCCGTTTACCTCCAGCATAAATTTCCCGCAGTTCGGACATTTTGTTGTGCTTAAATTGTCGTGGCGGAAAACTTCCGTGCTGCTTTTTATGCCTGTGATAATTTCAGTTGTGTACGACCTGATTTCACGTAAAAATACATCCTTCCCCAGTTTGCCGTTGGATATTTTAAGCAGCTTCTGCTCCCATTGGCCGGTCATTTCCGGTGACTTTAAGTCCGGCGGCACCAGCTTCAAAAGCTGCCGCCCCTTGGATGTCGTGAAAA
Source organism: Clostridiales bacterium (assembly GCA_031297485.1). GTDB lineage: Bacteria > Bacillota > Clostridia > Lachnospirales > JAISYE01 > JAISYE01. The sequence goes on along the minus strand of JAISYE010000151.1, from coordinate 6,283 downwards.
TATCCTTCCCTTTTTTCTCAATTAAGAAATTATCAAACAGTTTGTCAATAATATCCGCCCGCGTCGCCACTGTGCCCAGCCCGCCGGTCTGCCCCAAGGTGTCGGCAATGGACTTGTCCTTTGAGTCCATGTATTTCGCGGGGTTCTCCATTGCCGAAAGCAGCGTGGCCTCATTAAACGGCGCAGGCGGCCCTGTCCGGCCCTCTGTAAGGCTTATCTGGCGTATGGCTAGCTTGTCACCGGCTTTGAGCCGTGGCAGCGCTTGCTCCTTCCCGCCGGCAGTGTCCGGGGCTTCATCTTCCTCGTCCACGTCCGCGCCCTGGTACACCGCCGTATATCCGGGCGCCAGGACGGCCTTGCCCCGCGCTGTAAAAGTTTCGCCGCCTATATTCACTTTAAGCGTGGTCTGTTCGTATTCAAAGGGCGGATAGAATACCGACAGAAACCTTGTTATAACCAAGTCGTAAATCTTGCGCTCTTTTTCATCAAGCGCTCCCAAGTCAACGGCTTCCTCTGTTGGAATTATGGCGTGGTGGTCGCTTACTTTCCCATTATCCACAAAATTCGCGTTTGCGCGTATGGGCGCACGTAAAAGTGACATGGCTGTTTTCGCGTAAGGCTTTACCGCGCAGGCCCGTATCCTTTCCGGCAATGTGGGCACAATGTCGGTTGTTATATAGCGGGAGTCTGTGCGCGGATAAGTCAGGATTTTGTGCTGTTCGTACAGCTTTTGCATGATGGCGAGGGTCTCTTTCGGTGAATAGCCGAATCGTTTGTTCGCGTCGCGCTGCAGCTCTGTTAAATCATATAGTTTAGGCGGATATTTCTTCTTCGCGGTCCGGGTGATGTCCCTTACCGCGCATTCGCGTTTATCCCGCAGAGTGTTCAGAAGCGCTTCTGTTTTCTGCCGGTCAAAGGACCTGGTGTCATTGCTCTTGCCGTCCGCCCATACCAGGCTGAAGGTTTCACTCGCGCCCGGCGCCCGGTCCGCAGCCGGCGCCCGGTACGCGGCCGGCGGGTGAGCGGCGGCAATGGCTGAGAGGCCGTAATATTTTTGCGGCACAAATTTCCGTATTTCTTCCTCTCTTTTCGCGATAATCGCCACAGTGGGGGTCTGCACCCTGCCGCAGGAGAGCTGGCTGTTAAACTTTGCCGTAAGACAGCGCGTGGCGTTAATGCCCACCAGCCAGTCCGCCTCCGCTCTGGCTTTGGCGGAATTGAGCAGGTTGATATACTGCGCGCCGTCCTTGAGGTTATGGAAACCGTCTGTTATGGCTTTGTCCGTAACCGAGGAAATCCACAGCCGCTTTACAGGCTTGGCGCATTTGGCTTTTTCCAAAATCCAGCGGGCGACCAGTTCGCCCTCGCGTCCGGCGTCCGTCGCTATCACAATGTCGGAAACATCCCCGCGAAACAACAGTTCCTTAACCGTATGGTACTGCTTCGCCGTCTGCGGTATGACCACAAGCTGGAGCTTTTCCGGCATAATAGGTAAGTCTTCCAAATTCCAGGCTTTAAATTTCGCGTCGTAATTCTCCGGCTCGGCAAGCGTCACAAGATGGCCCAAGGCCCAGGTGACGACATACCGCGAGCCTTCCATAAAGCCGCTTCCGCCGTTTTTACATCCCAGCACCCGCGCAATATCCTTGCCCACAGACGGCTTTTCCGCAATAATTAATGTCTTCATATTATCATCCCTTTCGTTGTGGCAGGGGGCGAATGGCGTCTAAAAAGAGTTATATACCACAAAAGCATTATGCGGTATAAGCCGGATTCCGTCAAGTTGGTTTTTTGGGTGACTTCAGGAACTCGGGACGATTGCCATCGTCCCCTACGATACGCGCAATATCGTAGGGGCGGGTGGCAATCCGACCGATGGCAATTGTTGATATACTCTAACGCATTTGCGTCGAGTAAGCTCGACCTATCGTACTTTGAATATTTTACGTGCCAAAGGATGCAGACGCTTGATTCTCTGGAAATGATAGAGATTAAGCGCTTTCACCTGGAAACCGCAGGGGCGAACTGAGTTCGACCGCTTAGGACACGTTTGAAAACTGGATTCCGATAGCCGGGCTTGCTGGACGCGGCGCGAAGCGCCCAGCTTGCTCGACTATCATTGCGGCGGTTTAATCCGAAATTTCGCGCTTTAAGGAATTTTCAAACACGCCTTAGTCTGTTGGCATCTTAAAAATATTAGCAGATATGGCTTTACTATAAGCTACATGTGGTCAACTTTCACTCGTTTTGTCAAGCAGGGTATTAAGGAATAGCGCGAGTCCTTGGCGTTGGCGAGGAGAAAGTTGGCGGAGTTGCTCAAGTATAGAACTTTCTTCGTCGTTCAGTTCATGCGCGTTGACAGGTTCGATTTTGTGATTGAACGAAGTCGCGCCCACAAGATAGTCAATTGAGGTATCGAAGAACTCAGCGAGTTGTGTCAATGTGCGAATATCCGGCTCATAAAAACCGTGTTCATAGCGATGAATATTCTGCTGATTGGTACCGATTTGGTCGGCCAACTTCTGCTGACTGATACCTCGCGCTTCGCGCAAGGCTTTTAAATTTTTCACCTTAGTCACCTCCGCCTTTAATATTAACAACTTGAAGGTGTTTTTTATAAAAGCGATTACTTGTTATTTATAACACGGTTTAAGTGTAATGAAGTACAAGTGATAGGCGTAGGTGACTTGTTAGGTATCAGAATTGATGTAAATCAGGAGGTCATGAAATGAAAAAACTCTAAGAGCCTGTCTAAAAACTTTTTAATATAAAGAGAAAGGAAAGCGAATTTAACCATATTCAAAGTATTTTGGATAAGGAGTTCAAAGTTTTTCCAAAGCCGTCTGCATTTATCAAGCTGTCCAAAACTCCGTTGGACAATCCAATGTTTGGAAATGACAGCAAAAGTATGTAATTAAGAACATTTGGCTGCTTGAACAGTTGCGCCTGTTAATTCAAAAACTGCTTTTGCGAAATCTTCTCCGGTGCAGCCACCATCGCAAAGAAGTGTTTCAAACTTTCCTATATAATGGCCATCATTGCCAAACATCAAGACAGTCTCCTGTCTGTCGGAGGTATTAGCGGTCGTAATAAACACAGCATAGGGGAAACCAAGAACATCGACGGCTATTTCGGAGGAGGCAACTATTCGGAATTTCCGAATAGTTTAAACCGAGGGTTCACGCCAAGTCGAACGCGAAGTTAAGCACTACAGCCTTCAAATGATTATCGCGGTCGGCTTTAAAGTGAACAACGAAAAAGCCGTGCAGTTCCGCAAATGGGCGAACAAAATCGTCAAAGACTACACACTTCAAGGATGGGTTGTGGACGAGGAACGCCTAAAAAACGGCGGCACGGTTTTGACACAAGACTATTTCGACCGTCAGCTTGAGAAAATCCGCGAGATTCGCCTGTCGGAGCGGCGTTTCCACCAAAAGATAACCTACATCTACGCCACCGCGCTTGACTATGATGCGAAAGCCAAATCAACGCAGGAGTTCTTCGATTTTCAGCCCGAATGTGTCAGCCATTTTACGCCCTCCCGTCTAATTTGTGGTTGCATTTTGCACTCCATCCTGATATAATAATTTATATAGAAACTGTTTTCCCATAAACTACATTATACTGTGAGGTATCATTATGTCCGCATTCCTTGAATTTCTCAAAAGCCTTTATTCAGCTTTTGACACAAGCAAAATGGAGTGGTTCACCTTTGAACCTACTTGGGTTCTGATGGACATCGTTGTCCTACTGCTTGGCGTCTACACCGTAGGTTTCATCCTCAAGCACGAGGAACACCCCAAGCAAATCCTGCTTGAGATTCTTTGCTTCATTTTTCTGTTTGCCGGTGTCTATGAAAATATGGCGTCGGTAATGGGGTGGTACGGCTTCGGAAAATCAATTGTAATGATTTTTAATGTGCCGATAACTGTTCCGCTTATTGAGGCTCTGTTTACATACGCTTCAATTCGCTTCTTAAAGCAGCTTAAGATACCCAATTGGGCGGTCGTGTGTATGTGCGGCATCTTCGGCGTTCTCGCTGACCTTACCCTCGACCCGCTTGCATTGGCGCAGGAACGCGGCGGCATAGGCCGTTGGTCTTGGTATATTGAAAACGGCGACGTTAACTTTTTCGGCGCGCCCGTTTATAATTTTTCCGGTTGGTTCTTAATCTGCGGCATAGGGTCACTCTTCATCTTGCTTGGCAGGCATTGGCACAAGAAAAGCGGATACAACAAAACCGTAGGCCTTATATACCCGCCCCTGTGTTTCCTCGGCGCATTGACTGTGATGGTGTCTCCAATTTCACAATTCCTGCTTTGGCTGGGACCTTGGGGACAGCGCGGCAGTCTGTCCGAATACCCGATGTTTATCGCTATGTTCGTTTTGTACGCAGTCATCCTGATAATTTGGCGCGGCAGAATGCGCAGTACGTGGGATGTCAAGACGCCCGCCGCTTTCCCTGTTATTTTCGGGCTGTTTTATCTGACCAATATCGTGTTCGACTGCCTTGAAGGCCGCTTTGACATTCTTTTGTTCAGTCTGCCTTTTATCGCTTTACACGCCGCCGTCTATGCTTGGGCAGTCTTGGGCCGAAAGCGGGTAGCGTCCTGAGGGAATATCTGTTTAAAGGCAACTTTCTGTACTATGTCCGCTTAGTGAAGCGCCTTTATGAAGACACGCTTGCTACCGCCGCTAAGGAGTGAGAAATGGCTTCGCTGGTTGCCCGTGCCGCCCGTACTCTAAGATATTGGCAATTTAAAGCCGAGCCGCCTTAACATTCTGTGCCTTGCCGTTTGAAGCGGCCGTAGTTTGCTTCCAATTGCCTTCACTTCTACGAAACCGATTTTGCCTTTCGGCAGAAGCACGATTCGGTCGGGCATTCCGTCAAATCCGGCTTACGAACTTCGGGGCGATACCGCCCGATTGCTTTACTGCCGGGTGTCCCGGTCCCGCCGGGTGTCCCGGTCCCGCTTCCACGGGCTTGCGCTCTGTTAATTTTTCCCGCATGATACCCCGGAGGACAACCCGTTTGTCCCGTTTTGCCCCCCTGTCCCGAAGTTGTCCAGGGCCACAAACCCTGATTCCATCGGCGTTTCCAGACTTTTGGGACAAGTGGCGTTCAAGTTTCCCTATAAACTATATGTGTATATACTACATATATATACTGTACCTTATTATATTATATGTATCTATATATAATAGTTGTCCAGTTGTCCTGTAATACTCTGCAAAGCAGTTATTACAAAGGTTTTGATAGCGGACAACTATGCCTGGACAACTATTATTGGGACAGCTGCAGTTGTCCCGCGGTGGGCCTACAGCCGCGAATGAAACCGCCGCAATGGAGCGGTTAGAGGCTATCGCCGAGAAGTTGTTCAATGAAACTCTACGACTATCACAAGGCGGCGTTCAAGAAGCTGAAAGAGGAACGCAAAGATGTTTATAAGAAACTGGCTCTGTCGTCGGCTATCCCACTTGCGCTCGCTTGGGATTTGCCGCAGACCATTGACTTCTCGCTTGGCGACGACGCGCAGGCGTTTGATTGTCATCTTTTTATCCCGGCCGAAGGCGGCGGCTTCAAAGTCAGCTTGAACGACTGGGAAACCGGCGTGGTTAAGGAGGAACTGGCAAACGGAGCGGTAGCGTGGCTGCGCAACCTTGACCGCAAGAAATGGTCTCTCGAAATCCCGTATGAAGTTGGAGGTGTGGAAACCTCGATGTTCCCGGACTTAGGGCTTATCCCTGAATAAAGCAGAATGGCTTAAATACTGGATTTTAAAACACAGAAATGGCGCAAAATCAGCATTTTTGCCTATTAAGGGATAGGCTCTTAATTATCGTCCGTGCCGGCAACTATGATAATGAGTTTGACGTACTTGAACCGCACGACCCCAGCCGCAAGGACAACTACCCGAAGGCGGTCGGTCTGGCGAAGTTTGCCGAAAAACACGGCGAGAAATTCGGTCGCATACAGCTAATCCGTCGGGTTCACAAGTTCAGGCGGGACATTTTCTACCGCCTGGATATGAACAAGATGGAGATTTGCCAGAAGGTGCGCGGCGTAACATCAAACGACGAGCTTGACAGGCTTTTCGATGAGTTAGCCACGGCGGAGGAGTAGAACCGTTGAATTCTCGCACCAGCGGTGCGAGAATTCACAAACTGTGCTTCGAGACAGCTATGTTCTGGAATTCCTTGATGTGCCTGAAAATCATAAGGAAAAAGAATTGCGGAAGTCAATTGTAGCAAACATCCGTGATTTCATATTGGAATTTGGCAA
>JAISYE010000150.1 GCA_031297485.1 Clostridiales bacterium | reverse complement strand
CACCCGTCCGCCGCTAAGGTGTCCCCCGAAGGGCACACCCCCGCTCGACTTGCATGTGTTAGGCACGCCGCCAGCGTTCATCCTGAGCCAGGATCAAACTCTCATGTTAAGTTGATTCCCTTTTATGGCTCTCGCCTAATTCTTAAATTGATGGGTTTGTTACATGGTTTATTACGCATTTTGCTTTACCTTATGGTTTGCTATTTCGTAATTATTCAGTTTTCAAAGTTCAGGCGCTTCGCGGTAACTCATTCGCGAAAGCAAGAATAATCTTACCACGCGGCGTGAATTTTGTCAAATACTTTTTTAATTTATTTTTCGTACAATTTTTTCCTGAATATCTATACCCCTTTTATTTGAAAAGGCTGTACATACATTAAAAAACGCCGCGCTACGTCGAGCAAGCTCGACTATCGGGGCGAAGTTTGGGGGGGGGGCATAAGCCCCCCAAGATTTTAAGGTTTTGACCTTTCCCAAGCCTTAAGTTCGCGCCTATGGGGCAGAACCCCAAGGTATTTCTCCTTTGTGGCCAAACCTCCGCGTATGTGGCGCTCCGATTTGTTGACTTCCAAAACCCTCCGAGCGTCTCCGGCCAGTTTGGGATTTATTTTGACAAGGCGCTCCGTGACATCTTTATGTACGGTAGATTTGCTTATTCCAAATTTTCTTGCGGTCTCTCGCACTGTCGCATTGCTGCTGATGATAAAATTCGCTACCTCTATAGCTCGTTCTTCTATGTAGGGCTTCAAAGAATTCGCCCCTCCTTAATTCTTCACTTGACTAAATATATGAAGGCTGACGAGGGATTATGTCTAAAATATAGGTCCCGCCCTTTCTTTGCCGCAAAATTAAAGTATCTATTCAGGCGTGCGGCTAGCACGCTTGAATAGATACTTGGTTTACTCGCCCAAAACATACTTGGGGTCTACCGACGCGTTGTTGTTCGTTACTTTAAAGCCTACGTGGCTGCCAAGGAGTACGCTGTATATGCTGGGGTATCCCACGCCGCCTATTACCTGTCCCTGCTTTACCACGTCCCCTTCGCTGACCAGTATCCCCTCTTGCAATTGAGTATAAATCGTCTTCCAGCCATTGCCATTGTCGATAACAATTGTATTGCCTGCCTCACGTGACTTGCTTATTTGCGCGACAACCCCGTCGGCTGACGCGCGTACTTGCGAACCCACTTCCGCCTGGATACAAATATTGTCGTTTGTCCTGTACTGGTCCAGCGTCTGGTCGTATATGGCGTGGTCGACGCTGTAGTCCATTACTATTTCGCCCAACACAGGCCACAACATTTTTGCCTGGCCGTCAAATGGGTTAAATACAGCTTGGCCGCCTTCGTTAGCCGTTTCCTGCGTTTCTTCCGAACTGTCTGTCTTGATATATAACTCATTGTCCGGCTGCGTTGTCGCGGCTGCCTCCTCACTTTCGTTTTCCCATTCGGCCGCGTCGCCTATTTCGCCTTCATCCTCCGCTTCATCCGCTTCGCTTGTACGCGCGGGCGGCGGCGTTTGAGCCGGCGGCGGTGTTTGGGCCGGCGGAGCTTGTGTAGGGCCTGGCGTCCGCGTCACCGATGGTTCGGCTGTAACCGCGGGCGCCGCAGTTGGCGTCGGGCTGGGCTTCTTGCCCGGCAATTTTATGAACGTTTCCACATCCGGGTCCGCTTGGGAAAGCTCGCCCGCGCCTCCGACAGCCACCGCTTCCGACGTTTCTTGAGGTTCCTGCGCGGCGTCGCGGTTATCGCCGGCTAGGTTGTTGTACGATATAATTGCCGCAATTACCATTGCTGCGCCTGTGCAGGAATACAGAGCAGTGTAAAAGCCTTTTTTCTTAAATATGCTTTCTTTTGGACTCCTGTTTTTCATCCAAATTGCACCTCCAAAAGTAGTATTACCGACTTTACCGTGGTTATACCAAATTTTTAAAAATAAAAACCACGGCAAGGTTTCAAACAACCCTTGCCGTGGTTTTTGATAGTGACCGTTCGGAATCCGCCTTCGCTCTGCGCCGCATTTATCGCGCTCCAATTCAGAATATATGCAACCGCTGTACCCACGAACGTTAAGATTTGCGGGGCGGGGGCACAGAAAATATTTTCCTACAATTTATTTTTTATTAACACTTGACACAGATTGTTTATAAAAGTATAATTCTTTCGTAATAATTACGTAATACAAATATAATGCGGATTTAACGAATCAACTATAAAAGTATATTACTACAACAGGAGGCTGTAATCCATGAATTTTTTTAAGTCTATCGTTAAAGTGGCGCTTACGGCATTTATCATCGCCGCAATACCAGCGTCCCAGGTTTTCGCCGACTCGTCCGGCATTGTCCAGGGCGACAACGTAAATGTCAGGGCGGATGCTTCTACCGCTTCAACTATTATTACAACGGTTAACAACGGGCAGCCCCTTTCCATTAAGGGTCTTGCGGGAGATTTTTACAACATAGCTTTTAATGGCAGCAACTCTTATATAGCTAAACAATTTGTCGCGGTCAGCAAGGTGGAGGCCAATGTCAACGACTCCGGCGTAAATATCCGCAGCACCCCCTCACTTACGGGCGATGTGGTCGGAAAAGCCTACAAGAACGAAACCTACACCGTTATAGACGCGAAGGAAGATTGGTACGCCATAGATTTTAACGGCGAGCGGGCGTATATTAACAAGGATTTCCTTTCCGGCGAGCTGTTGCCGTTGCTGACTCCTGCCGCCAGCCAGCCGGAGGCGTCCAAGGAAGCCGTTCCCACCGAGGTTGCTTTAAATAAAGCGCCAAGCCCTGAACCTCCGGCTGAAATAGTCTCGGTTGAAACGGCCCCCAGCATTGACGGCCAGCTTAACACCGCTATTATTTTGGAACCGCAGTACACTCCGCTAAGCGTCCCTGTAGTAACCCGCGGCAATGCCCCCGCTTTCGCTGTTGTCCAGTCTAATGACGGACTAAGGCTCAGAAGCGGCGCTTCCGCGGATTCGGAGGTTCTCGCGGTGCTCTCTTATTACTCTGTAGCGGACGTTATTATGCCTGGCGTCGAATGGACTAAGGTGGACTTCAATGGCAGCCAGGGTTATGTGAGTACGGAGTTTATCTCTTTGGAAAACGAATTCCCGGACGTTGTCTCAAAAGCCCAGCAGATAGTCGAATACGGCAAACAGTTTCTCGGCACGCCTTACTCTTGGGCAGGCACCAATCTCAACAGGGGTGTGGACTGTTCCGGGTTTGTTTATTCGGTTATCGGGCATTTTGGGGTGTACGCCGGACGCAGTTCCAGGGATATGGCAGGGTACGGCACTAAAGTGGACAAGTCCCAGCTTATACCAGGCGACTTGGTCTTTTTCGACACGACTAACGCCAAAAACCGCGGTTACATTTCTCATGTGGGGATTTACATCGGAAACGGCAGCTTTATTCACTCGTCCAGTTCTAAGCGCACCTGGGGCGTGACTATCAGCAGTTTGTATGAAGACTACTACGTTCGTACATATGTCACGGCCCGGAGATTGTTAAGCTGATTTCCACGGCAAAGCGCCCCCTTCATTCCTCGCCGGACGGAACGCCGTCTGCGGAATAAAGGGGGCGCTTTTTAGCGCGTAGAATACGGGGCTTAAACGCCGCCGCTCTGGAGCAGGTCTTTTAATTCCCGCGCGCGTTCCCGTAATTTTGGCGGCACGTTGCGCGACACTATTAACTTGCTTAATATTTGCCTGGACATGTCAATGTCGCCGGTGACATAGCAGCATACCGCCAGAAAGTACGTCACCGTGCTCTCGTCAAATACGCCGTATATAGGAGTCTGCTCTTTTGCCAACGCTGCGGAAAAGCCGGTATAGGCCTCCTTGAAGCAACCCTTCTCGCTGTCTGCGTCCCCGTTTTCCCTGTACAGCCAACCCATTTTTAAACAAATATACGCTTTTTCGCTGCTGCGGGCGTTTTTTACAATCGCGTTCAGCAGCGCCAGCTGGTAACGCTCTATTGCCGACGGCACGTCCAGTATACGCGGGTATTCCGCGGGTTGAAATTTAGGCGTTATGTTCTTCTTTATTAAATCGACTTGGCTGTCCCTAAGCTTGTTAAAATCTCGCTGCAAGGCCGAATATCCGCATTTGCCGCAAATCACCACATCATATAACAGCGGGTCAATAGGCTCGTAATATTTCCGGAAGTCAAACCCCTCTTTCACCAAGCGCAGCTTCGTCGTTCTTACTGTTGTGGCGCTTACTTCCGCACCGCACACCGGGCATTCGTACTTCTTATCATACAGATAATCCTCCGGGTTTATTTTCTTTTCTTCCTTTGAATTCTCGCCCTTATCGTCCTTTGTTTCTTTCTCATAAAGAGACACGTCTTTATAGCTATCCAGCCCAAAACGCTCCAGTCCTTTAAATAAATCAGGCATACTAACCCCTCTTCCTTCAATATAAATATAACACATTATAATCAATTTTTCGTCATACTGCAAACGTTGAAAGTTGAAGGGATTTCAGCTCGCGTGCTAGGACGTGTTTGAAAACTACTTGAGAGTTCAAACTTCTCCAAAATTTACTACATATCAGGCCGCATAAGTATCTGGGGAGTCAAAATCAGCGTTTTGGAGGGACTGAATTAAACGCAGTATCGAAAAATGCGGCGCAAAATGAAAAGCGCGAAAAATATTTCGTCGCAGAAAGTCAGCCATTGTATCTTCTGAGGGGGCCGCACTGCCGCGATTTATACGCGGCCAACGAAACAGGCGCGCGTTACCCTTGCCTGCCATATGTAACGCGCACATTTGTAACAGTCCTTGCGCAATACAAGCGCACATGATAAACCTCTCAATGGCATTGAATGTGGACACTATTGCAGCCCGAGCCGTTTCGTCTTGGACATTTTCAAGTTCCTTTTGCGCGTCCGCGTTTTTCTTGAACCGGTTCAGTTTGGGCATGGAATCGCTCCAGAAATGGTACGCAAATCCCGCCAGCGCTTGCTTGAAAGCACGGGAACACGTTTCAATCTT
>JAISYE010000149.1 GCA_031297485.1 Clostridiales bacterium | reverse complement strand
GGGTCGGACACCGGCGAATACTATGCAGTGTCGGAAATGGCAAACGGGAAGATTGTCGTGCGGGTGTATGCTTCTGATACGGGAGAGCGCATATGTGAAAAGGAAATCAATGAAGACTCCCGGCATATGGAGCGAGATCCTCAGATAAGAATTCTCGGCAAATCCAAGACTCTGATTGTGCTGCTTGGTAACCGTCAAAGCGATATTTCGACTATTGTTCGGTTTTACCGATTCTAACATGCCGGAGATGTGGTCATTATGCAAATATCATTGCGCGGAATATCGAAAAAATACAAAGCCAAAGACGGGTGTAGCAAATTAATATTGCGCCAACAATATACAAAAATGTAGTTTAAAGCCAATAGGCCATGGAGGCAACTTTAGCATATAAACTATTTTTTATACTAATGCTGTCTCCATGTGCCTTCGCTTGGCTTTAAATTGTTTATGTTATGCGCTCAGAGTTGAGGCTGAATAACCACCCGTATAAATGGCAATAATGTCCACAACAAACAAATGGAGGTTATCACATGAAAACATCAAAGAACATTCTCACGGGTAAAGAAAAGGAACTGGTCAGCGCGCTGACGCAAGACTGCCAAAGCACTCGCGACATTCAGTCCAAGCTGAAACGCTTGTTTGCAGGCGCAATCGAGCAAATGCTGGAATGTGAGATGGATGAACATCTCGGATACGAAAAGTACTCTGAGGAAGGCAACAACAGCGGGAATTCCCGCAACGGGTACAATTACAAGACTATCATAAGTGACTACGGCGAAAGCGAGATCGCTGTGCCCCGTGACCGCAACGGCGAATTTGAGCCCAAGGTTCTCGAAAAGCGTCAGACACGCACAGACGAGATCGAGCAGAAAATTATGGCCATGTACGCCAAAGGCATGAGCCAACGGGACATTGAGGATAACTTGCGCGAAATTTACGGCGCGGACATTCCTCAAACGCTCATATCGAAGATTACGGACAAGATTCTGCCGGAGGTAAACGAATGGCAGAACCGCCCGCTGGAGTCAATCTACCCCATAGTTTACTTCGATGGCATCATGTTCAAAAGCAGGAAGGACAACCAGATAGTCAACAAGTGCGTTTATTCCGTGCTGGGTATTGATATGAACGGCCAGAAGGAGATTTTGGGGATATGGCTCAGCGAAAATGAAGGGGCGAGTTTCTACGCGAGCATCTGCTCCGACCTGAAAAAGCGGGGCGTGACGGAGGTTTTCATTGCTTGCCACGATAACCTAAAGGGATTGTGCGAGGCGGTAAACGCAGTGTTTCCGAATACGAAGCAGCAGCTTTGCGTCGTCCATCAGGTCCGCAACTCCACGGCCTTTGTCAGCTATAAAGACCGCAAAGAGAGCTGCGCTGACCTCAAAAAAATCTATAGTGCGGTAAACCTGGATGACGCGGAGTATGCCAAGGAGGAATTCCGGGAAAAACGGGAGAAGAAGTATCCCGCGATCCTGCGGTCCTGGGACACGAACTGGTCAGAACTGACCACATTTTTCGAATTTCCCGAGCAGATTCGCCGCCTGATTTACACCACGAACGCAGTGGAGGCGTATCACCGCATGGTACGGAAGTTCACGAAGGCGAAGGCGATTTTCCCGACAGACGACTCGATACGCAAGGTTGTGTTTTTATCGTTCCGGGAGGTCGCGAAAAAATGGACGCAGCCGGTGCGTGATTGGGCTTACGCCTACAGCCAAATCATGAGCTTCTTCGCGGATAGATTCGCGGCCTAAGACTGCAGGGCTCTGCCCCGCACCCCGGGGTTTATACGCATAGGCTTACCGGCAGCAAAAAGCAAAACCGCAGAGCGAATCCCTGCGGTCTGCCGTATAAGCCACAGCAAGCGTGAGGTCGCACCCCTGCGCTGTCTCGGTTTTGCTGCGCTATCAGTATTGACGTAAACTTGGAGAGTTATGCCATTTACACAAAAGAATGTTCAGAACCAAAACTTTCTTGGATTCCAGCGCGAAATTACAGCGGTTTCATTCTAAATTTCGCGCTCTAAAGAATTTTCAAACACGTCTTAAGAAAAATATTTCTACAATAATTAACAAGCATATCTTTTACTTCTTCTTTATAATTCCTTAATGTTAAATCTTTAAAATCCAGATAAATAACAGGATATTTATTTAACTTCTCCCAGAACAAACTATTCTCAATGTACAAGCCTTTAAACAAATGGCCTGTATCCCGAGCGCAGTCCAGAAATGTACGCAAAGTATCCAAGTTTAAACTCTTTCCCATGCGGCGCGGGCGAGTGAACAACAGCACGTCGCTGGTTCTATCCAACACATGGCATACAAACCGAGTTTTATCTACATACAACGCTTTATTTTTAATAAAGGTTTCAAATGACGAAAAACTCAATTCAATGTAAGAATAATCGCCATGTATCAAATTCATAAAACAGCCCCCTTAAATATATTCCAATGATTTGCAGGCGCGGGCGAACGCGGTCCGCCCGCTTTACGCCTCAACCGTCATGGCCGCCTGTTCGATAAGCGCGTCCAACCCTGTCATGTTCGCCTCAATCCGCTCGATTATGGATTTCTTCGGGTTCGTCTCGGGATGCTTGGGTACAAACAGAGTGCAGCAGTCCTCGTAAGGCCGGATGGAAATTTCATAGGTCCCGATTTTTTTCGCCAAAGCGATTATCTCAAGTTTGTCAAAACCGCACAGCGGGCGCATCACCGGCAGGCTCACAGCCGAATTTGTGGCGCATATGCCGGCCAGTGTCTGGCTGGCCACCTGACCGATACTGTCGCCTGTTACCAGGCATTGGCATCCGCGTCTTTCCGCCGCTTTTTCCGCCGTGCGCAGCATTGCCCGTTTAAGCAGCAAGGTCAATTTCTCCGGGGGAGTTTTTCCCTTAATAAGCATTTGTATATCCGTAAACTTTATAACATGCAGCCGCGTATCCGTGTAAACGGACAGCGCTTCCGCAATGTCGGCGGCCTTATCCCGCGCGCGTTCGGACGTAAAGGGCGGCGAGTGGAAGTATACCGCCTCCAGCTGGACCCCGCGCTTTGCCACAAGATACCCCGCCACAGGGCTGTCTATACCTCCGGAAAGCAGCAGCAGCCCCTTACCGGACGCCCCGGGCGGAAGCCCTCCGGGCGCGGAAATGGTCTCCGAATATATATACGCGTGTGTGCGCAGTTCAACATACAGCACAGCGTCCGGATTACGCACATTCACCGTCATGTTATCCATTCCGTTTAAAACGTATTCGCCTATAGACGCCGATATTTCCTGGGACCGCAAGGGATACCGCTTGTCCGCCCGCCGGCTCTCCACCTTGAATGTGCTCTTGCCGCTGAAATGCTTACGCGCGTATGCCAGCGCTAGGGCACGTAAATTGTCTATACATTGTTCCTCTGTCATAACGCAGGGACATAGCCCTACCAGCCCGAAAATATTCTTTACGCGCGCTGTCACAAAATCATAATCAAACGCGCCTTCGTCCGCCCTCCTTATCAAGAACCGCCCCTGTTCGCGGATAACTGTGTATTCCCGCCCCAGACGGCCGCGAACCGTGTCAAGGAGCCGCTCCTCGTACAACTGCCTGTTCTTGCCTCGCAGGGCTATTTCGCCATACTTTAACAGCATTGCCTCTGTCAATTTCAAATCTTCCTTCTCTCTAACGATAGTTTAATTCAGCCGCAGTTCGTACTCAAAACTCAGTTTCTTGTAATAATCAAGCTCTATAAGGTCCGTGGGGCATACGCTGCCGTCCGGCTTTGTAAAATAGGAAATCCCCGCCCAATCCAGCATTTTATAAACAAACTGCGAGCAAAACATTATATTGGGCTTGTAGGAATGTTTCAGAACAAGGCCGGCCATATTATAGGCGCTTCCTTCCTGGTTGATTTCCTCAATTTTCGCCAGTATTGCCGCCTTTTGCTCCTTTGAGCACGGTAGGCTGTACACTAAAATAGACGCGCCCGGCTTTTTGCGGAAGAATTCAATCATTTCCTTATTAAGCCCCGGCGGGTAAACCCGCTCGCCGCCATTATAGCTTACAATAGTGCGCAGGTCTTTGTCAAAAGAAAGGGACGCGTGGTTGTACTGCTTGCGGGTAAAGACCGATATGACTTCGCCTGCCGCGCTGCCCGTATTGGATATTACAATATATATTCTTGAGTCTGTCAGGCTTTGGGAGGCCTCCGCAAAATATTCCGGCGTCAGGCTGGCGTTGTTGATATACCGAAACGAGTCATGCCGCGGCAAATCGTCGATAATGGCCTTTATATTTCCCGACGACAGGTTCCTGCCCGCCTGGTTCAGGGTATCAAGCGCGCCGCCCACCGCGCACAGCCCGGCCTTTAACTCGGAAAAGCTGATGGCCGCGGCTTCGCTTACAGAGGGCAGGTAAAATTTCGCGTACTTCCCCACGCAGATATAACGGCTGATTGTCAAGGGCAGCAAAATCAACGCTATGCCGAATATCTTACGGAAGAAATGT
Organism: Clostridiales bacterium; assembly: GCA_031297485.1. Classification (GTDB taxonomy): domain Bacteria; phylum Bacillota; class Clostridia; order Lachnospirales; family JAISYE01; genus JAISYE01. Next base: position 25,866 of record JAISYE010000149.1, on the reverse strand, counting down.
TCTACCCCCCCCCCCACTCCCTGCCGGTAGGCTTCGTCAAAGACCACGCCGGCGCAAGTGTAGATTTGCAGGACCATTATGGCGCAATAGGCCGCAATCAGGTATTTCTTAATATTTTCGCTGTCAGGCGTGACCATTGTCCTAAGCGAAACCAGAATAAAAATCACAACATAGGACACCGTAAACGAATCTATATTCCCAAACAGCAGCAGTCCCAGCAGCAACACAAATATAACAAGATTTACCGCGGCAAAATGCCTGCGAACATTCATAAGCAACACTCTCTTTCAAATCCCCGCCTTGCAGGGGCGAACCGTGTCCGCCCGCCGCAGAACCGGCAGCAGCCCGGCTAAAATCCGCGCGCAACGCAACGCCTCGTCAACCGTGTTTTCGGGTGAAAAGCTGAACCTCAGCGCCGACTGCCGCAGTTCCGGACTAAGCCCCATATGCTTTAGCACATGGTTGTCGTCTCCTCTCTTGGAATGACAGGCAGCGCCCGTTGAAACAAATATACCCTCAGCGTCCAGTGCGTTCACAAGCACCTGACCCTTCACGCCCTTAAACACGGCGTTTAAAATATAGTCCGATTCGCCCCTTTCCCATCCGCCCGCCGAATTTATAAATACGTCCGGAAGCTTCCGCAGTTCGCGTATAAGCGTATCCCGCACAACCGCCGCCCGCTTAAGGCTGTCCTCGCAGCCGCACACGGCAGCCAGCGCAGCAGCGCCAAAGGCCGCGATGCCTGCCACGTTCTCTGTGCCAGGCCGTATGCCGGACTGCTGGCCGCCGCCGTACATAAGCGGTGTCAGACGGACGCCCCGCCGGGCGTACAGCGCGCCCACGCCCTTTAAACCATGTATTTTATGGGCGCTTATTGTATATAAATCAATATTTTTAAGCGGCAGTTTATATTTTCCAAACCCCTGAACTCCGTCCACGTGGAACAGCGTTTCAAAGCTGCGGCCGAAACATCGGCGTTTGACAATTTCAGAAAACATCGGTATATCGTGCATTGCGCCTGTCTCGTTGTTTACCTGCATTAAGGAAACCAGTATCGTGTCGTTGCGCAGCGTGTCCTGAAAAAGGGCCGCGGATATATGCCCCAGTGGGTTCACAGGCAGGACGGTCACCTCAAAGCCCAGGGCCTGCAGACGCCGCGCGGGTTCCAGCACCGACGGATGTTCTGTGCCGCAGGTTATGATATGGGTTCCGTTCCGTTTGTACGCGTCCGCCGCTCCCAATATGGCCAGGTTGTTCGCTTCCGTACCGCCGGATGTATAATAAATCTCCTGCGCCGCAACGCCCAAAGCCTGGCTCAGGGACTTTGAGGCCGCCCAGATTTCACGTTCCGCCGCAACGCCGTAACCGTGAGGCGACGAAGGGTTGCCAAAAACGCCGGCGCTTACCTCCTGCGCCTTGCGCAGAACCGCCTCGCTGGGCTGTGTCGTCGCGGCGTTATCAAAATAAATCGCGCTCATCTTTTGCGTCAATCCCCTGACGGCGGTCCGTCCGGCTGCTGCGGAATAACGGCCCAGCAGATAATGTAAACCACCGCCATCAGCTGAAATACAGACATCATAAGCGCCAAAACCACACAAATAATGCGTACCAGCGTAACATCCATGTTAAAATACTCGGCAAAGCCTCCGCATACACCCGCTATAACCTTGTTGCGTTTTGAAAGATAGAGCTTCTTGTCCATGGTGCCGCGCACCTCCTTTTAAAAAAAATACGCGCTGATATCAGTTTAAGTCTGTAATATCACGCAAAATTATTTCCCATACACTGTCAAACCCTTCGCGCGTTTCGCCGGAGAACGCCGCAAAGGGTACGCTGTCGTCCGCGCCGAAGCCGCTGCGCAAAGCGGCTATCCGTTTTGCGCGGGCGGCGTTTTTTATTTTGTCGGATTTAGTCGCCGCAATAAGCATGGGGCGGTTGTAGTATTTCAGCCATTCGCACATTTGCAGGTCACTGGGCTGTGGGTCGTGGCGGATATCCACAAGAAAGATTATCCGCCGCAGCTGGGCGCTGTTTTTTAAATAATCCTCCGCCAGACGCCCCCATTTTTCAGATTCTTTCCGCAGGGCCTTGGCGTAGCCGTAACCGGGCAAGTCCACAAAAAAGAGTTTTTCGTCCACGTTATAAAAATTTATTGTGCGGGTCTTGCCCGGGTTTTGACTTACACGCGCCAAGGCCTTGCGCCCTATAAGCGTATTAATCAGCGACGACTTGCCCACATTGGAGCGCCCGACAAAGGCGAACTGAGGCAGCGGGCTCGCGGGATACTGGTCAGGGCGGGCGCACACAGCCTCTAGTGAAACCTTGTTTACAATCATATTCCAACCAATCCTTTTTTAATGTATACTGTATATTATAAAACAAATTTTGCATAGCGCAATAACGAGGTGAAGCAATGAAGTATTTAATTTTATTAGGCGACGGCATGGCCGACTATCCGGTGGAGGAACTCGGGGGCAAGACGCCGCTTGAGGCCGCGCGCAAGCCCAATATGGACTTTTTGTCACGCCGCGGCAAACTTGGGCTTGCCCGCACCTTATTTGAGGGAATGCCCACCGGCAGCGACGTGGCGAATATGTGCGTACTGGGCTATGACCCCAGGAAGTATTACAGCGGGCGCTCGCCCATAGAGGCGCTGGGGCTTGGCGTCCATATCGCGGAGGACGACATGGTGTTCCGCCTGAACCTGGTGTCACTGTCTGTCCCTGAGGATAATTTTTTAAAAAGCGTTATGCTGGACTACAGCGCGGATAAAATTACGACCAGCGAAGCGGAAGAACTTCTGCATGCCCTTAACGCCCAAATACCCGAGCCGCGGCTGTACCTTGGGGTAAGCTACCGCCATGTGGCCCTGTGGAAAGGCATTGAGCAGATGAAGCCGCTAACGCCACCCCACGACTTCCACGGCAAGGAGATCGGGCCATACATGCCAGACAATTTGAAGCTGGCGCAGTATACGCGCCAATGCCATGAAATATTAAAGGACCACCCTGTAAACCTGCTGCGCGGGTCAAAGGGACTCAAGCCGGCCAACGGCGTATGGCTGTGGGGCGAGGGGCGGCGCGCCGCCTTTGATTCCTTTTATGAGCGGCACGGGCTCCGCGGCTCGGTTGTGACAGCCGTTCCGCTGATAACTGGGCTGGCGGTTGGAATGGGGTTGGGCGTAAACAATGTGGACGGGGCCACGGGAGACATCGGCACAAATTTCAGGGGCAAGGCGGAAGCGGCCCTTACTGCCTTAAGGAACGGTGACGACTTTGTATTCCTTCACATTGAGGCTCCTGACGAATGCGGGCACGAAGGCAACGCATTGGAAAAAACGCGTTCCATAGAATTGATAGACGAATTAACACTGGGACCGCTGCTGGAAGGGCTGGACAAGCTTGGGGAACCGTACCGCCTTATGCTGATGCCGGACCATGCAACCCCTGTATCCTTGCGCACTCACACACCGGATTTAATCCCCTTTGTTATTTTTGACAGTCGGACCGCCGGTTGTAAAGGGAACGCGTCTGATAAAACGCCTGATAATGGCGCGCCCTTTACAGAGGCTTGCGCCAAGGAAACCGGAGTGGTGGAAAATGGATATGACCTAATAGAAAGGCTGTTTATAAAATGACACTTATTAAAAACGTTGAGCTTGCGGCAGGCGCGGCGGAAGTTCCGTTCCCAGCGGACATACTGATAGCGGACGGCCGCGTACAGAGTATTATAGAGGCGAACCGCGCCCGCCCGCCGTCTGCGGACGGAACGCCGTCTGCGGACGGAACGCCGGAAACTCCGGCTTCTGTGGTTTACGACGCGAAGGGGGCGGCGGCGCTGCCGGGGTTTATTGACACGCATACTCACGGAGCCGCGGGTGTGGATGTCAATTACGCGGACCCTGAGGGCATACGGCGTCTGCGGCTGTTTTACGCCAGTAACGGGGTAACGGGGTTCCTGCCCACACTGCTTACCGATTCGAAGGAAAATCTCATAACCGCGATAAAAGTCTTACGCGCCGCAATGCTGGACACATCACCCGGCGCGCGGATTTTGGGCATACACCTGGAAGGGCCGTTCCTGTGCGCCGCGTACAAGGGGGCGATGCCCGAACGGCTGCTTCAGACGCCTTCCATAAGGGACTTTGAGGACTATCAGGCCGCCGCCGAGGGGCATATACGCCGCATTACAATTTCGCCGGAACTACCGGGGGCGCCGGAACTTACGGCCCATGCCGCCCGCTCTGGCACGGCCGTGACAATAGGCCATACCGGCGCGGACTACGAAACCGCCTGGCGCTGCATTAACGCCGGCGCCGCGGGTACGACGCATACGTTTAACGCCATGAAGCCCCTGCACCACCATACGCCCGGTGTTGTGGGCGCCTCGCTGGAGAGCGATATTTTCTGTGAGATTATCTGCGACGGGCTGCATCTGCATCCCGGCACAGTACGCTTAATACTAAAGGCCAAGGGCTTCGAGCGCGTTGTTGCGGTTACGGATTCCATTATGGCGGCTGGTTTAGGCGACGGCAAGTTTAAGCTGGGAGTCAACGACATTGTGGTGAAGGACGGAGACGCAGTGCTGGCGGACCTGTCCGCCCGCGCAGGCAGCACGCTGACCATGGCGCAGGCCCTGCGCAACCTGTGCCGCTTTACCGGCAGCTCGCCTCACAGGGTTTCCAGGCTGCTTTCGCGGAACCCGGCGGAACTGATCGGCCTGCAGGCCCGAAAGGGTACCCTCGGCATTGGCATGGACGCGGACATTGTGCTGCTGGACAAGGAGAACAGGGTTTCGGCGGTTTTTGTGGAAGGGGTTTTGATGGACATACAGCGGTAAAGCTTGATGTCAAAGAGTATAAATCAGGGCTTGAGGAATTTACTGTAATTCCTCAAGCCCTGAAATCGCGGGGGGCGAACTGTGTTCACACGCCCCCTGCGGCAAATCTCAACGTTCGCGAGTATATTTCAGTTCATTTATTGTCCAAAACTTCCCGCCAATACTGGCCAATAAGGGATCAATTCCAGCTATATCCGGCGTCTCACCTGAAAGACAACTATTGGCTATATATGTTTCTTTTATCTCACCTAAAAACATATAACAGCAATTTATTTCAACTGTTCTTACAAGTTCGCATACATAATTTATTTTACATTCTTCAATTAAGGGGACCCTTATTTTACTATAAAATGTTTTAAATGCTTTTGACTTGTCCTGTTCAAGCCCTGAAGTATTTCCGCAATATATCAATTTTTCCAACAATGTTTTATCAGGGATATTTATACTGAATGTCTTCGTTTTTAATATGTTCTGTGCCGTTAAATGCTCCTTAATTACAGAAATGTACACTATCGGCGGTTCAGCCGCAACCGCTCCATACTGAGCATGAGGCGCAAAATTCATTCTTCCGTTTTCCTCGGTGGCAACTAAAACGACAGGTACCGCAACAAAAGGGAAATCCTTGATTTGAGTCTTTTCCATATAAAACCTCCTGTAAAATATTGAGGGGCGCGCCGCTAAGGCGTGTTTGAAAATTCTTTAAAGCGCGAAATTTCGAATAAAACCGCTGTAATTTCGCGCTGTAATCCAGTTTTCAAACACGTCCTAGAGACGGCAACCGTGTTCGCCCACCTTCATTTTCACGTCCGCGAAATCATCCTTCGCCGCCTTGGAAGAAAAATTCGATATTTTCATGAATGACCTTGGCATCAGGCGCAAATACTTAAGGCTTATTTAAAAACTAGATTCCAGCGCAAAATTGGAGCATTTTCACTTGAAATTTTGCATTTTAAGGAGTTTTCAAACACACCCTAGGAATGACGAAAATATAAGTTACCAAACTTTTTCGGAAATGCGTTGAAGCGTTCTCATTTCCCGTGAAAAAGTTTGGCGTTTAATTAATTCGTGATTCCTTAAATAAAAGCGGCGGTTGTAAACCGCCGCAGCTACTTCCGCTTGTTTCTTTTGTTCAGCCCGGCCTGGCGTTCGTTCGACACCTTAAGCCACTCTTTAAATTTTTCCTCAAAAGTCAAGTTGGGCCTGGGTGCTTCCGGCGGGTCGCTCTGCGCCTCCTTAATTGAAAGCGAAACCTTGCCTGTATCCGGTTCCACCGCTAGTACTTTTACCTTGACGATGTCGCCCACGGATACATGTTCTTCAATATTCTTGACATAACTCGACGAAATATGCGAGATATGTACAAGACCCTGCCCTCTGTCCGGCAGTGAGACAATAACTCCAAACGGCCTGATGCGCAGTACCTTCCCTTGGAAAATAGCGCCCGGCTCCAACTTAGCAGACATGCAAACACTCCTGTATTATTATATTATTAAAAAAGTATATCATAATACGCGCAAAACTGCAACTTTTTTCGATTAGACTTAGGCTCATCTCAGAAAGGTAAATTTTATAAGAGTGTCAAAATAGCTGCGTTTAAGGCATAATTAGCGCGAAAAATGTCAAACAAAATTTGTTTTTCGCGCTAATTTCAGTGCTGATAAGGTGAAAATGGCTTTATTCAGCCATTTGTTGAGGCTGTTTACCTTTCATGGCTGTTTTAGACTTCAAAGGATTGACAAGAACCACAATATACAATATATTAAGAACCTATCTCTTAATAGGCAAGAATACTGATTTTGCGCCATTTCTGTGTTTTAAAATCCAGTATTTAAGCCATTCCGCTTTATTCAGGGATAAGCCCTAAAGATAGGTCTATACATTTTGGAGATTAACATATGCCGAATTTGAATCAAATGCTGAACGAGATAAACAGTGTTGTTAAAGATCGGGGTGTTTTTTCGCCAAGACAAATATTGAAGCCACTTCTGTATAACTATATGGACAAAAACGGGTTTATGAATTTTTCTATTCCAAACCAAAATAGTATAGAAGAATTATTTAAACTATTGAACCTCACAACAAGAGAAGAAGCCGACTTCCCGCATTTTTGCGACACAAGCGCTCCGTTTGAAAAATGCGGTATAACGGTACATGTGCCAATAACAGTCAGCAATTCAACCAATATGTCCCCGTTGAGATCTGAGGCTCAATAATAGTCCACGATAATAAAAACGAGCTAACGGGATTGCAATGTTACAATACCGCTTTTTTTGTTTTACCATGTCACAGATAAATCGCGGCGCAGCAATAATTTGCAGCGCCCCTTTTTCGCGAATATGTTTAATTTTCGAAAGGATTGACAAAATATGTTATCAACAACTGACTATCAACAATACGCCCAAATATTAAAAGAGGAACTAATCCCCGCCCAAGGTTGCACCGAGCCGGCGGCCATAGCGTACGCCGCGGCGTCAGCGGCGCGGCGTCTGGGCGCCAGGCCGGACGCGGTGGCCATAGAGGTAAGCGGCAGCATAATAAAAAACGCGAAAAGCGTAATCGTGCCCAACACCGGCGGACTGCGGGGCATTGAGGCCGCGGCGTCGGCCGGGATTGTGGCGGGCGACCCGGACAAGAGCCTGAGGGTAATTGCCGGCGTCACGGCCAAGGATGTGGAGGCCATACATCAATTTATGCGGGAGGTCCCCATATCTGTCCGCCACGCGAAGGGCGGCGCGGTCTTTGACATCCTGGTGACTGTACGGGCGGGGGCGCGGACAGTATCCGTGCGCGTCAGCGGCCACCACACAAACATAGCGGAAATCCGCGAAAACGGCGAAACCGTGGGGCGCCTGACAGGCCGCGCGGTTCAGCGCGAGCTTACGGACCGCTCCTTTATGACAGTGGAAGGCATAGTGGAATTTGCCCGCGTTATGGAAACCTCCGATGTCAAGGATGTGCTGGACGAGCAAATCGCCTGCAACACCGCTATCTGCGACGAAGGCTTACGCGGAAATTACGGGGCGAATATCGGCAAAGTGCTGCTGCGCGCCTACGGGGACGGCGACGTTAAAATCCGGGCCAGAGCCAGGGCTGCCGCCGGCTCGGACGCCAGGATGAACGGCTGCGAACTTCCCGTGGTTATTAACTCGGGCAGCGGCAACCAGGGCATAACCGCTTCCGTGCCTGTCATAGAATACGCCGAAACCCTGGGCGTTTCATCCGATACCCTTTACCGCGCCCTTGCGGTTTCAAACCTGGTTACCATTCACATAAAAACCGGCATCGGACGGCTGTCCGCTTACTGCGGCGTCGTATGCGCCGGCTGCGGCTGCGGAGCGGCCATCGCCTACCTTAACGGCGGCGGGTATGACGAAATTGCCCATACTATTGTAAACGCCCTGGCTGTTACGTCAGGCATAATCTGCGACGGCGCAAAGGCTTCCTGCGCCGCTAAAATCGCCACTGCCGTGGACGCGGGCATTCTGGGCTACCAAATGTATATGGACGGCCAGCAGTTTCTGGGCGGCGACGGCATTATCAAAAAAGGCGTCGAAAACACTATCAAAAATGTCTGCTGTCTGGCCCGCAACGGCATGTGCGAAACCGAACGCGAAATACTGCGTATTATGATGGACGCTCCCGACGAGGCGCAGCAGCTGTAGCGCGAACTTAAGGAATGAGAAAGGTCAAAAAATTAAGACCAGCGGACAGTTCACCGTTAGGGGCCTAACGATGGTTTGTTCGTTGCCCCTAACCCCGCTGGGGATTTCGTCCCCATTGGCGCGAACTTAAGGCTGGGGAGAGGTCAAAAATCAAGACCAACAGACAGTTCACCGTTAGGGGCCTAACGATGGTTTGTTCGTTGGCCCCTAACCCCGCTGGGGATTTCATCCCCGATAGTCGAGCAAGCTGGACGCAGCGCTTTTGATGCAGGTACAGTCTTTTCAAGAAAAGGGACTGGTTATTTTTTTCTTAAGTTCGCGCTTATGGGACCGCGTCCGCACGCCTAGTCAATGGCTTAGCGCCACAGCCTGTTTCCCCATCTGCGTCCAGGCCGCCTTAAAATCCTCGCGTTCCGCGGCGTTGGATTCTCCTAGTGGGTCGTTATAATAAACAAAACTTTCGTCAAAGCCGGTCAGCAGTACGGAATGCTCCGAGTAAGTGGCGCGGATTTCCCCTGTGGGCGCGGTCCATGTAACAAATTCCGAATCCGGAAGCTCCGCGCCGGTCACGTTGGTTATCACCCATACCGGCCTGCCGGCCGCCAGGAAGTACAGCAAGTCCTCAAATTCGCAGCCTGTAAGGTCCAGGGCGGAGTTTGGGTAAAATTCCGCCAGCAGGTCAAAAACAGGGCCGTGATACACGCCAAAGCCCTCCTTGTCCCTATCCAGCAGCTTGCCCACAAAACCCACACTGGGGTCGCCCCAGTACATGCGCCCGTCCTTCCATTCGCGCGGCGTCGGGTCCATTTTTATACGGGCGGCCAGCTCCAGCTTATCCGCCATTACCCCATTATAATTCAACAGCATGGTAAGGCTTGTGACCTCGCAGCCGTTGGGCAGCTCGGGGCGCTGCAGCACCAGCGGGACGCCCTCGATTTTATGCGCGGCGGGAAGTTCGTTTACATTCGACCACAACATTGCGTTGTCCTTAAAATAATAGATAAACGAACGGGGGGTGTTTTTCGCGAACACAACCGCTTCGGCAAATGTATTAAATTCCCTGTATTCATTGCCCTTGGTTATAACATGATAGGGAGGATAATTGTTCCACAGCGGCATGGTCTTGTCCCTGTGCGTGATCTCCGCCCGCTCCATCCTCGACGCGTATTCCAGCGCCACGGCGTAATCCTCAAACCCGGCCGAAAACACGCCGTCCACGTAAACCTGAAACGTATCCTCTGTGGCTTGAATTCCCCGCCTCGCGGCCTCGCCCGCGAACGCGTCAACCGTGGCCGCGGCGCCTTCGGATACATTTGTTCGGGACTGAGCGACGGCGTTTTCAATTGATTCCTTAAGCAGGAACAAATTGTAAGTAACAATACCCAGCGTCAGCAGAAGCAATACTATGACGCACGCAATAAATTTATTCATTAACCATCATCTCGTTTATGTTTCAATCCACATCCGGTTAGATCCCAGATGACCCTAATAAATTACATACTAGGGTTCATTGTTATAATAGCAGTATGGCGGCAAAATAGCAAATGCCGAACACCTTTGGTCCGCCCAAATTTTGAAAGCAAAAAAATAAAACCAACCCTATTGCAAAATCATTTCTAATAATATATAATAAGGTTATGGGCAATTAACTCAGCTGGTAGAGTGCATCCTTGACGTGGATGAAGTCAGGGGTTCGAGTCCCTTATTGCCCAGGGCGTTTTAGCAGGCGCCTGTCTGGTAAAAGATACGCCGGCCCACACTTTATGTTTGGGCCGGCTGTTTTTTTCGAAATAAGGCCAATACAAGGACTGTTCGGCTATGCGGAAGGAGTTGGCAGTATGTTTAATCACGAACCGGAAAATTATATTTGCCCCTTTTGCCTTGTTGCCAAGGGGATTGAAAAGGCGAACCGCTTCCGCCGGAGGAACGGAGAGGATTTGTAATGAAATCACATAATTATTTTATTGCAAATAACAACTCCGATAAAGCTGAACCACAGGGTTATGTCATGAATTTGCGGCGAATAATCGGTCATACGCCTATCCTTTTAACCGCTGCCGATGTTATTGTGGAAAACGAATGCGGCGAGATATTGCTGCAACGCCGCAGTGATAACGGTTGCTGGTCAGACGCGGGCGGCGCAATGGAACTTGGCGAAAGCTGTGAGGATACCGCTCGGCGAGAGCTGCTTGAAGAAACGGGGCTGACCGCAAACACTCTTGAATTGCTCGGAGTATTCTCCGGCAAAGAGACGCGCTACATTTATCCGAACGGCGACGAGGCGTACATTGTGTCCGTAGTTTACATTTGCCGTGATTACTCCGGCTCGCTAAAGGCTCAGGAAAGCGAGGTAAGTGAATTACGGTGGTTTTCGATTGATTCACTGCCTGACGGCATCTCCCCGCCGGTAAAGCCAATAATCAGGGCATATTTGGAGAAGCGGGGCATTATCAAGCGGGCGAACAGCCCCTACACAGCACATGAAACCGAACGCCTGATCCTCCGCCCATTTGTGGGAACCGACCTGCCCGCGCTTTATGAAATCATGCGGAAGCCGGAAGTCATGTATGCGTGGGAGCACGGCTTCACCTTTGATGAAACACAGGAATGGCTTGCCCGCCAGCAGGCGCGCTATCATGGCGGCTATGGGCTCTTGGCGGTATGCTTGAAAACGACAGGCGCGCTCATCGGTCAAGCAGGTCTTGCGAGTGCTGAAATCAACGGCCGCCACGTTACGGAAGTGTCCTACATTTTTGACAATTCGGCTTGGGGCAGCGGCTATGCCACCGAAGCGGCAAAAGCATTGGTGCGGTTCGCTTTTAAGGAGCGCGAAATAAATCGTCTGCACTGCGCTATACGGCCCGAAAACCTGCCGTCCATAAAAGTTGCGGAGCGGCTTGGCTTTCGGCAAGCCGGAGAATATATGAAACACTATAAAGGCAAAGAAATGCCGCATATAATTTTCCTATTGGAACGCGAGGGACAAAAGTGATACCAAGCCTTAACCATCGGCGACTATCTGTTACGAATTAAAGTGTTCGGAATTGCGAAAGATTCCGCAAGTATACGCTGAGATTCCCCGTAAAAAGATAATCCGGCCCAAACTTTATCTTTGGGCCGGTTGTTTTTTTCGAAATAAAGCATAATACCTCTATTCCCTTTTCGGCGAGGCGTTTCCTCTTGCGCCCGCGTATCCCATCCAGACAATCCATACATAGGCGCAGGTTTTGGGAATCATCAGCATACCCAGCGCGGGTATAATATCCGCAAACAGCACAACCGGGATGTAGAACGCAAAGCTTAGCGCAATTGCCATCCACATGAAGCGGAAGACTTTGTCATTATTTTTGCGGGCTTCTTGGAAATACAGTACAATAACAAGCACCCCCAGCAGCGCAAAAGGGATATTGCGGTATATTCCCCACGAGAGAGGCGCGTCGGCGCTGAGCCACCGGTTTTGCGGAAACAGACACAAAGCAATACGGGCAGCGGCGAGCGTGTAAACAATCGCGGTGAGCGCAGACAGCTTTCCTTTGTCATAGCGAATTTGCCAGACATGATACAGAATCACATAAAACACCGTCATTGTAATGGACGTGACAAGGGTGCCAAACCCCAAGGCCGCGACATGAGCTTCAAGACCGTCTGTCAGCAGCGCATAGACGCGCGGCGCCAGATGGAACGCGTCCCCGCAGCCGAGCGCGATTGCCATAACGCCGAAAAGCGTATACTGTTTCCTTCCTTTTGCCATACGCAGGATAAGCGCGCCCAGTGTGATAACACAGATGAGATAAGCAATCTCAAAAACCGGTTCCATAATAGTCCGCATTATACTCCTCCTATATTTCAAAAGCGCGTCTCACATCTGCCCCAGCAGCTTGTACAAAATACTGTAAAGCGTTCCGGCCTCATCAGCGCTTAAATCCAGGCATTGCCTCATCTTCACGGGGATTTGCAGGGCTTTTTCCCGAAGAGCCTCGCCCCGCTCCGTGACGGCGACAATCAGGCTGCGTTCATCCGCGGCGTGACGAGTACGCGTTACAAGCCCCTGCTTTTCAAGTTTTTTAAGCAAAGGAGTCAGGGTTCCCGAATCAAGGTAGAGCGCCTCACCAAGTTCCTTAACGCCAACCTGCTTCCTCTCCCACATTACCATCATAGTGATGTACTGCGTATATGTGAGGTTAATTTCAGCGAGGAGAGGCGTATACAGTTTCACCACGCCGCGCGCGGCGGCATAAAGCGGGAAACACAACTGGTTTTCGAGTTTGAGCAAGTCGTAGTTCACGCGATCACTTCTCCCGCCGAAACTCTTCGCGGTTTCGCGCAAGCTGCTTGTACCGCTGCGACCGGAACTTCCGGTTCCGCTGGTTTTGCAGATATGCCATAGGTATGCCGCATATTCATCCCTCCAAGAGTTTGGCGATTGCCTCGTCAATGGAATCGGGCGCCTTTGTAGGGGCATACCGCGCAGCAACGGCGCCCTCCTTGTTTACGAGAAACTTTGTGAAGTTCCATTTTATGCCCGCTCCGCCGAGACCGCCTTTTTGAGTCTTCAGCCATGTGTACAGCGGGCATTCGCCACTGCCGTTAACGTCGATTTTTCCGAATTGCCGAAAGGTGATGCCATAGCGGCCCGTGCAGAAACTGCCGATTTCCTCGTCGGTTCCAGGGGCTTGGTTAGCAAACTGGTTGCAGGGGAAATCAAGAATCTCGAACCCCTTGTCTTTGTACTTGTCGTACAAAGCCTGTAACCCGCTGTACTGAGGCGTCAGCCCGCATTTTGTGGCCGTATTGACAATCAGCAGCACTTTCCCTCGGTATTCCGAGAGACTTACCGTGTTGCCCTTAGCGTCTTTGACTGTAAAATCATAGATTGACATATAAATTGCGCCTCCGCGTAAATAAATTTATTACAATTAAATTATATTCAATCTATTGTTGAAAGTCAAGGGAACTGCAGATATTGTTATTCTATTGCCCGCAATTTGGTTCTCCTCTCTTTCCACCCTCTAAAGGATCTTGAGAGTTCAAACCTTTCCAAAATAAATTCACAAAAAAATATAACCTTCTCGTTAGGGTGTGTTTGAAAACTCCTTAAAATGCAAAATTTCAAGTGAAAATGCTCCAATTTTGCGCTGGAATCTAGTTTTCAAACAGGCTCTAGAAATATGGTATCCTTATTTCGACAAAAAAGGAGGATGCCACTGGAGAAGGCTATGCATACAGCATAGTATAAAATTCTCCAAAGTGCTATATAAAAAATGATTGAAACGTGTTTCCGCGCTTTCAAGCAAGCGCTGGCGGGATTTGCGTACCATTTTTGGAGCGCTTCCATGCCCAAACTGAACCGGTTCAAGAAAAACGCGGACGCGCAAAAAGATCTGGAAAATGTCCAAGACGAAACGGCGCGGGCCGCGATAGTGTCCATATTCAATGCCATTGAAAGATATCTCAAAAATCAATATGTTTCTTTATAAACGAAATTTTAATTGCAATTCGGGCTTCCCTGTGTTATAACGTCCATATAGATGAACTCACGACTTCACGGAGACGCGGATTAACGATGACAACGCGGCGAAGCTCATAAAAGGCCGGCGTGGCTGGAACTTCCGAAACAGCATAGAGCAGCTGCGCGGGCAATGTGAGCGAGGGGGAGGGGCACCTTTGCCCTAAGAACGCGATCCATTTGAAAAACGGACGCGGTTCAACCTATTGGCGCAACCCCGGCGTGACGCTCGATGAGATTATTAAGTCTAATGACAGGACGGGAGGTAATTTGCAAATGAACCTATACGAAACAATTTTCGCCCGCCGGAGCGTTCGGCAGTATGACAAAACCCCGCTCGACGCGGCAGCCTTAACTGAGATCAAAAACCATGTTGATGGCGCGAAACAGATACTCGGACAATCGGCTCGGTTTGAAATCGCGGACAGTGACAAACTCAAAGGGGGATTCGCCCCACACGCGATTTTGGCGTTCTCGGAGGACAGCGACGCCGCTCTGGTGAATGTCGGCTGCACGTTGCAGGGCATGGATTTGTGGCTGCAGAGTTCCGGTTACGGCAGTATTTGGTGCGGAATGGCGGCTCCGAAAGATGCGGCGGGCGATTACCGTATTCTGCTCGGCTTCGGCAAAACGAGTGTACCGCTACGCACGGTTGAAAGCGAGTTTAAACGCAAAAAAATCTCCGACATATCAAATGAAGATAACGCCGTTGCCCGGGCCGCGAGGCTTGCGCCGTCCGCCGTAAACTTTCAGCCCTGGAAGCTGACTTTCGCGGCCGGCAAGGTAACGGCGGCGTCAAATGTGCGCGGTGTCGGCAGGATTCTGCCAGGGCGGCTGTATCTGATCGACCTCGGTATAGTGCTGAAACACGTCGTGATTGCGCTTGAACACGAGGGCAAGACCGTAACGGCGATAGATGCCGCCGGCGCAGGTAAAGATTCAGCCATAGAGGTCAGCTATGAGTAGGATACCGGAAGTTCCGGCCGCTGTAGAAATCGGGAAAACCGTATCAGTCACAGATACGGTTACGGAAAACAATACCGCCCGCGCCCTTGGGAGCGGAAGCCTTGACGTGTTCGCCACGCCTGCGATGGCCGCGCTTATGGAACACGCGGCGCGCGAATGTCTTTCCGCCGCGCTTACTGATGGCCAAACCTCCGTGGGCGCGCGGATTAACGTCGCCCATACCGCCGCAAGCCCTGTCGGCGCGGAAATTACCGCGACGGCGGCTATAACGGGTATTGACGGACGCAAGGTTGAGTTTGACGTTTCGGCGGCCGACGGCGCGGGGGAAGTAGGCAAGGGCACACATACGCGGTATATCGTTGACGCGGAGAAATTTATGACGAAAGCGAGCGGGCGCAGATGAAAACAATCTATCTCGCGGGCGGGTGCTTTTGGGGCTTACAGAAGTATCTCTCGCTGATTCAAGGCGTGACGGAAACGACTGCCGGCTACGCTAACGGCGCGGCGGCAAACCCGACATACGAGCAAGTCTGCGCGAACAGCGGTCACGCCGAAACTGTGCGAGTCAAGTATAACGAGAACACCATCACGCTGACGCGGCTGCTTGACCTGTACGCCGATGTTATCGACCCTGCCGCGGAAAACCGTCAGGGCGGGGACGTAGGCATACAGTACCGCACGGGCGTTTACTATGAGGACGAAACCGACCGGGCCATAATCGCGGGCTGGCTGACGCTGCTAGGCGAAAGCCTGACGAAGCCCGCGGCGATTGAGCTCGCGCCGCTCGACAGTTTCTATCCCGCTGAGGAATATCACCAAAACTATCTAGACAAGAACCCCGACGGCTACTGCCACATCTCAAAGGATAAATTCGAGTGCGCCCGCAGCGCCGCCCATACCGAAAGCGACGCGGAACTGCGTGAACGGCTCACGCCCATGCAGTACGAGGTCGCAGTCGGCGGCGCCACCGAGCCTCCGTTCGCGAATGAGTATTACGGCAGCTTCGAGCCGGGCGTTTACGTTGACGTTATCAACGGGAAGCCGCTGTTCGTTTCGACGGACAAATTTGAGTCAGGGTGCGGCTGGCCCGCGTTCTCTAGACCTATTGACGATTCTCTCGTCAAAGAACTCGCCGACCACTCCTACGGCAGAACGCGCGCCGAGATTCGCGCGAGCGGTTCCGGCGCGCACCTCGGCCACGTTTTCAACGACGGCAAGCCCGAACTCGGCGGTTTGCGGTACTGCATAAACAGCGCGTCGCTTCGGTTCGTGCCGAAAGCGGATATGGAGCGCGAGGGTTATGGCGAATATTTGCCGCTTATAAAGTGATACTCACACACGAAAACATCTTCTAAAAATCTTTCAGTGTTTTCGTGTGTGAGCAACCAACAACCGGCGTGAAAAGTGCATTTCTTTTCGCGCCTTAGTAGAAGTAAATTCAGCATACTGCCGCGCGGTCAAACAGTCCGAGCCGCACAGCAATCTCCGTTTCCATTTGCGCGTCCTCAAGAGCGACGTGGGTTTCGTGGGGCAGTCCGAGATAGCGCCCCACACACTCCACGCTGTACCCGCGTTTAAGGACGCCGCCGCGGGTCAGTTCGACATACGGGTAAAGCTTTTTGTACGCCGGATAATGTTCCGCGCTCGCAAGAACCTGGCGCGCGGGCTGCATCAGGTCGTGCCAGTTAAATTGCAGCGCCGGCAGATACGCCCTCGCGACGGTTTTATCGAATCTCGCGTTATACGCATACGCCGTGTTCACGTCATAGCGGCGCGCCAAGCCGGCAAGCTCCTCATCAATCTCGCGGCGCGGCTTGCGCGCCACGCTGTTACGCTTCGCGTAGGCGTACTGTTGAGCGAAGTAAAATCCGTACTCGAACTCGTCGCTGAATCCGAAGTATGTATCAAGCAGGTTAATTTTCCCGCCGTCCCGCTCCAAAACTACCGCGCCGACGGAAAGCAGACCGTATGTGCCTGTCACTGTTTCCGTGTCGATTACGATAATAGTTCCCATTAGCTATTTGCCCTTCCATCATAGCGGTGTATCCGCTTATAAATCATAATAGTGGTGAACTGTGTTCGCACGGGCATTTAAACTCGGCTATCGGCCAAAAACATTTGTCCCTCCTGTAAAATATCGGCGGGTACACCACTAGAAACGCCGAAACGCAAACTTATCAGTCTTTATTGGGAATATAGTCAATTTCCGCTTCTTCGTCTGTTCTCTCAACTTTAAAAATAACAGGCCGCAATCCATCGTTGCAGTTGCATATGGCTATACCGGGTTTATCAATCCAATCGCCATAGTAAAAAGCGCCGTTCCCATGCGCTAAAGCAAACACATACTGATAAATCGCTTTCCAGGCTTCATCGCAAAACCTTTCCGGCTTTGCGTAATCAGCATAATAGACTTGGCCTTCTTTGAGCATGGGACATTTGCCCATCCCCTTAACGCCGTATTCCCTTGCCAGTTCATCGTCGAAGTGTCTTTTCAGGACAGCGATTCTGCATTTTTTCATTCAGTCTGTCGCCCCCTTACGTAAAATTCGCAACATCAATCGGACTGACGCAGCCCCGAAAGGTAAAAATTGAGGGGAGAGCAATCCAAGATGCGAGCATATATATGTTTTATACATTTACCTGTCAATTTCAAAATCCAAAAAGTTATCCACAGTTATGGCCGCGCCTGTTTATTAACCCAATACCCGTGGATAACTTTATCAGCTTTGCAGAGAATGTTTTTTTATCGTGTAAATGCTTCAGCGTTTTTCGATACTCCAATGAAAAAGAATAGGTTTATCGCTTTGGGCGCCACTAGCAACAAACTGTCTCTAATCCAGTATTTACGCTAAAATCCATATTAATTGCCGTCCGTAAACAGGTTCCTGAACCATAAATTTACCGTTAAGGCTTATTGTCGATTTATGGAAGATACACAATATTTTAAACACACCCTCTTTGAATTTTATTCTCCTAATTATTCCTCCTTTCTGTTTCCCTGTTCCTTTTCAACATATATCCCTTCTTATTTGAAATGGCTCATATATGAAATCTTCCGCTGTCAGCGCTTGCTTTTTTAAGCACTCCTGTAACCATTCCGATATCTTTTCCAGCGTCCTCTTTATTACCTTTAATCCCTTTACTCCGTTTTCATACAACTGCAGCAGCTCTTGACATTTTCTTTTCTCTCCGCTATTATTTTTTTATTTTATCATTTCTTCCTCCTGCTTGCCGCTTTTTTTCTCTTCTTTTTGTGCGAAAAATTTTTAACTTTTAGGGCTGAATTTTTAACAGCCGTTAATGTTTAACGCTGGACTGCCGATATACTAATATGCTATAGTTTAAATATTATCGGGGACATTATACTCACACACGAAAACATCTTCGTCGGGCTTCGCCCGACTATCGCTAAAAATCTTTCAGTGTTTTCGTGTGTGAGCAACCAACAACCGGCGTGAAAAGTGCATTTCTTTTCGCGCCTTAGTATAATTTTTTAAGGAGGGAATAGAAATGGGCATGACAGTGCAACGTATCACCAGTATGCAGTTGGAGGATAAATTCAGGCAGCTTTCCTCCGGCAGGCGTATAAACAGCGCGGCGGACGACGCGGCCGGGCTGTCCATAGCCGTAAAAATGCTGGCGCAGGAGATGGGGACAGCCCAGGGCACCGCAAACACGGCGGACATGTCTAACCTGGTAAAAACAGCCGAAGGCGGGCTGTCTGGTATTCAGGACTCGCTGCAGCGCGTGCGGGAACTGAGCGTTCAGGCGGCCAACGATACGCTTACGGGAGAAGACCGGCAGCTTATTCAGCACGAGGTGGATTCGCTGCTGGAAGGTATTGGCGATATGGTTCGGTCAACGGAGTTTAATAAGCAGAAATTGTTGGACGGCTCCTTTGTGAATAAGCATACCGCCTCGTCCGCGGACGGCTCCGGCAAGCAGATAAGCATCGATTCCATGTCTGTGCAGCAGTTGGGCCTGCAGGGTTACAGCGTTTTAGGCGGCGCGGCCAGCGTTGACCTGGACGCGCTGGACGCGGCGATCAGCACGGTAAGCACCGCCCGTTCCAAGCTGGGCGCCATAGAAAACACCTTTGAACATACCATGATCGCCAACGACATTACAGAGCTTAATACGGCGGCGGCCAGAAGCCGCATTTACGACGCGGATATGGCTAAGGCGCTTATGGGCGCAAATAAGGCGCAGACTATGCAGCAGTATCAGATTTTTACGCAAAAAGAGCGGCAGAATAATCAGCAGCGCAGCGTGTTGTCACTGCTTGGCTGAAATAAAAGAATCCCCACCGCGAAGCGTCCGCGACGAGGTGGGGATTCTTTATTTTGTCAGGGCCGCCTTTCCGCCCATGTACATCCTGAGGGGCTGCGGTATCCGCACCGTGCTGTCCTCGTTGAGATTGTTCTCCAAGAATGCGATGAGCATCCGAGGCGGCGCCACTACCGTGTTATTCAGCGTGTGGGCGAAATAATTCTGCCCTTCGCCTTTTACGCGTATGCCAAGACGGCGCGCCTGGGCCTCGCCTAGGTTTGAACAGCTGCCCACCTCAAAATATTTTTTCTGACGAGGCGACCAAGCCTCCACGTCAATACTCTTAACCTTTAAATCCGCCAGGTCGCCCGAACAGCATTCCAGCGCGCGCACGGGTATGTCCAGCGTGCGGAAAAACTCGACTGTGCAGGTGTACAGCTTTTCAAACCAGGCGGGGCTGTCCTCCGGCTCGCATACCACTACCATCTCTTGTTTTTCAAACTGGTGTATGCGGTAAATCCCCCGTTCCTCTATGCCGTGGGCGCCCACTTCCTTGCGGAAGCACGGGGAATAGCTGGTCAGCGCCTGGGGCAGGGACGCTTTGTCTATGATGGTGTCAATAAACTTGCCTATCATGGAATGCTCGCTTGTGCCTATAAGGTACAGGTCCTCGCCCTCTATTTTATACATCATGTTTTCCATTTCGGCAAAGCTCATCACGCCCGTAACCACATTGCCCCGTATCATGAAGGGCGGGATGTAGTAGGTAAAGCCCCTGTCTATCATAAAGTCGCGGGCGTAGGCCAGTATGGCGGAATGGAGCCGCGCCACGCCGCCCTTTAAATAGTAGAAGCCGCTGCCGCTGGTGCTGCGCGCGCTTTCCAGCTCTATACCGTCAAGGGCCTCCATAATGTCCACGTGGTAGGGCACCTCAAAGGGCGGTTCGTAAGGCTCGCCGTAACGGCCTACCTCCACGTTTTCGCTCTCGTCACGGCCAATAGGCACTGTGGGGTCAATTATATTGGGTATGACCAGCATCTTTTCGCGGATGCTTTTCGACAGGTCAGCCTCCTCCCGGCTCAGTTCCGTCAGCCGTTGGCCTATGCCCGCCACAGACGCCTTGGCCGCATCGGCCTCTGGCTTGTTCCCCGCGGACAGCAGGGCTCCTATCTGCTTGCTGGTTACGTTCCGCTGGCTGCGCAGCCCATCAGCTTCCGCCTTTATTTCCCTCAGGCGCGTGTCCATTTCTGTTACTTCATCTACCAGCCCGAGTTTTTCATCTTGAAATTTCTTTTTTATATTTTCCTTTACTAACTCGGGGTTCGTGCGTATTAAGCGTATGTCTATCATGTGTGCCTCCTATGTGGTGTTGTTAGTCTATGCCGGATGACTTCTTGTGATACTGTTCCAGCAGAAAAAAATATTTGCCAGCAATAAGGTATTCATGCCGGATAATACATTGGAACAAAAGAGCGCGCGAACTGTAGAATCTACATAAAAGGAATGTCGTCGTTCTGACTCGGGCCGCCACCCAAGGGTTCCGCTTGACAAAAAGTTTTTTTATCGAAAACCTTTAAGTTAAGGTCCGCAGGAACTTTTTTACAGTGCCGCCGCTGAATAATTATCACTTTAATTGTTAGGACGTATTTGAAAACTCCTTAAAATGCAAAATTTCAAGTGAAAACGCTCCAATTTTGCGCTGGAACCTAGTTTTCAAACAGACCCTAGATTCCAGCGCGAAATTGCAACGGTTTCATCCGAAATTTCGCGTTCTATGGAATTTTCAAACACGCCGCAACGCAATGTATTTTATACTCGCGAACGTTGAGGTTTGCCGTTGGGGGCGGGCGAACGCGGTTCGTCAGAATCTCGGTTGGAAAATGTATTCGTCCGCGAGTATACCACATGTTTCGCTGTCTCACAATTATACTGCAAAAAATGTTTCAATAAATATCCGGGCGGGACCCGAATGACTATATGACCCTGACGCCCTGAGCGTTCTATGTGCCAAAGGCAAGTTTCTTGGCACAACCGCCTAATACGCAGTCTCAGGATTTGTATAATTATAATAGCATAATGAGGCTTAAATTACAAGAAACAATTATTCTGAATTCCACTCAAATTTTGAAAGACCCCCAAAAATAAAAATTACAATAGGAACAGGCTGTTTTTTGGGTAACAGCCTAAAATGTTGTTGATGCTTCCAGGCTCCGCATGATTAGCCGCTTCTGAAACGTGACGCGACAGGTTTGGCCCACCACTGTTTTTTTGCTATTTACGATGTTTCGTGTCACTTATTCAGCCTTTGCCTGCCTTCGTGATCCATATAAAAATTTTGCGTGTGTATAAGCTCGGACACTGTTACAAATTCGTAGCCTTTCTCTGCCAGACCGTCCAAGATAAGGGGAAGCGCCGCAGGGGTGTCGCGCGCTCCGCAGTGAAACAGAATAATCGAGCCGCTGCCCAGGTGTTTGTGGTTCAGCACCTGATTTATTTCGTAGTCCACGCCCTTATTCATCCAGTCATGGCTGTCCACGTCCCATTGTATCGCGTAATACCCGGCTGCTTCCGCCGCTTCCAGCACCGTGTTGTTGTATTCGCCGAAAGGCGGGCGGAACAGGTTCATTTCCACGCCTAGCAGGTTCTTGGCTTTTGCGTGGGCATCCAATATTTCATGGAGATTCTGCTCTAGACTGAGCTTGGCCACATGAGCGTGGGTGTCCCCGTGGTTGGCGATGTCATGCCCGGCGTCGCGGATACGCCGCGCCTCCTCGGGAAACTGTTCTATCCAGTAGCCGCACAGGAAGAAGGTGGCGCGCGCGGCGCGTTCCGCTAAAATTCGCAGAATTTCATCCATGCCCTCCGCCCCCCAGGCCGCGTTAAAGGTTATGGCCGCTTGCCGCCGCGCTCCTCCGCTGGTTTCAACGCAGTATATCGGCAGTTTCTTCCCGGCAGACACGGCGTAATAATTATTATATACAGTCTGCGAGGAGTTTTTCATAGTGATTATTGATGCCGCGGCTATAAGCGCAGCGGCCAGCAGGCGGAAAATATTTCGAGCGTTCATGGCAGTTCTCCCAGATGTGTTTGAAAATTGGATTCCAGCGCTAAATTGGCGTGATTTCATTCGAAATTCAGCGCTTTAAGGAATTTTCAGACACACCTTAATTTATTATGTTACAGCTTATTTTGCGCCTGCCGCGAATATTCCCGAGCCTGTCCGAATATATCTTAATCAGAGGCATTATTGAATACAGGAGGACAAAATAATGAGGGAACGGCCGCGTAACCCGCGTCTGGATGGCCTGACAGAGGCGGAGGCCCAGCAGTCCAGGCAAAAATACGGCGCGAACGAGCTGACGCGCAAGAAAAGGCGCGGATTTTTACAACAGTTTATAGAAAGTTTCGGAGACCCTATTATAAAAATCCTGCTTATGGCGCTTGGGATTAATATTATATTCACAATTAGGAACTTTAACTGGTACGAAACAGTGGGGATAGCCACGGCGGTGTTGATTGCCACTTTGGTGTCCACGCTTTCCGAATACGGCAGTGAGTCGGCTTTTGAAAAATTGCAGGCCGAGGCCTCCCAGACCAAGAGCCGCGTAAAACGGGATGACCGTGTGCGCGAGATTCCCGCGGCTGAAATAGTGGTGGGCGACCTGGTAATGATTGCCGCAGGCGAAAGAATCCCGGCGGACGGCAAACTTATATACGGCGGGCTGTCGGTGGACCAGTCGGCGCTTAACGGCGAGACCAAGGAGGCACGCAAGCAGCCTGTGGCAAGCGCGGAGTTTGCGGATGAAAACAAACTCTTCCGCGGAAGCATAGTGTGCCAGGGCGAAGGGGTAATGGTTGTTGAAAGCGTTGGAGATAACACGGTTTACGGAAGATTGGCGTCTGAAATTCAGGAGGAGACCATTGACAGTCCGTTAAAGACACGGCTGGCGGATTTAGCGGCCACTATAAGCCGTTTTGGCTATGCTGCCGCGGCAGTGGTCGTGGCCGCGAACCTTTTTAACAATATTGTTTTGGCGAACAACTTTAGTTTTGCGCAAATGGCCAGGTATTTTTCCGGCAGGGCCTCTGTGTTGTCCGACCTTATCCACGCCATAACCTTGGGCATAACAGTTATAGTAATGGCTGTGCCCGAGGGCCTGCCCATGATGATAACCGTTGTGCTGTCGGCCAATATGAAGCGGATGCTGCGTGAAAATGTGCTGGTGCGGAAACTTGTGGGCATAGAAACCTCAGGCAGCCTCAATATATTGTTTACTGACAAGACCGGTACGCTGACAGCTGGCAGGCTTGCAGCCGCGGCGTTTATAGACGCGCGCGGGACCTTGCTGGAAGTGGGGGAACTGAAGTCTAAGCCGCTGTACAAGCGGGTGCGGCTGGGCTGCTTGTTTAACAACAGCGCGGTGATAAGCGCGGAAGGCGGGAAGACTATTGCGCTGGGCGGGAATTCCACGGACAGGGCGCTTCTGGAATTGGTTATGGACGATGTGGAGGACGGGAATGTATATGAAAAAGGGGCCGTGTATCCTTTTAATTCCAATGATAAACTGTCTATTACGGAAATATTTGGCGGGCGACACACATGGCTGGTAAAAGGCGCGCCAGAAAAGCTGCTGCCGTGCTGTACTCACGCCTATGACCTGGAAGGGAAGAAACGAGCGTTGACAGACGCCTCGTCAAGGAGGGCTGGCGGGGCGGCGGAGCGGACGCTGAAAGACGCAGCGGAAAAAGGGATGCGTCTGCTTGCGCTGTGCGAGAGCGAACTGCCGCAGGAGCCGCAAAGTCTGGCGGGGCTGGCGCTGGTTGGCTTTATCGGCATAAATGACGGGCTGCGGAAAGAAGCGCGCGGGGCAATCAGCGAAATAACAGGGGCGGGTGTGCAGATTGTAATGATAACTGGCGACAACAGGGAGACAGCGGTAAGCGTGGCGGAGGACGCGGGGCTGTTAAACGGGCGCGCGGCCGGCGCGGTGCTTACAAGCGCGGAACTTGAGACGCTGACGGACGGTGAGCTTAAGGAACGGCTGCGGGGCCTGCGGGTAATCGCGCGGGCACTGCCGGCGGACAAGAGCAGGCTGGTGCGCGTTGCGCAGGAGTCGGGGCTGGTTGCCGGCATGACAGGGGACGGGGTAAACGACGCGCCGGCGCTGAAGCGGGCGGATGTGGGCTTCGCCATGGGAGACGGCGCGGAAATAGCCAAGGAAGCCGGAGACATAGTAATCCTGGACAACAACATAGCGTCTATATCAAAGGCTATTTTGTACGGCAGAACCATATTCAAGAGTATCAGAAAGTTTATAATATTTCAGCTGACAGTGAACTTATGCGCGGTAATGGTATCGGTTATAGGGCCGTTTATAGGGGTGGAGTCGCCGGTTACGGTTATCCAGATGTTATGGGTGAATATTATAATGGACACGCTTGCGGGGCTGGCCTACGCAGGGGAAACGCCGCTGCCGGAATACATGCGGGAAGCGCCGAAGGGCAGGGACGAAAAGATAATAAACCGCTACATGTACAATCAAATTGTATTTACAGGTTTGTATACCACACTGCTGTGTCTGTTGTTTTTGAAAATACCGCTGGTGCGCGGTTTTTTCGGCGGCAGGGACGAATATCTTATGACCGGTTTTTTCGCGCTGTTTATCTTCGCGGGGATATTTAACAGTTTCAACGCCCGAACGCACAGACTAAACTTGTTTTCACACATGTTTAAGAACAAGTGGTTTATCGCGATTATGGCCATGGTGGCAGGCGTGCAGATAGCGCTTATCTATTACGGCGGCCTGATTTTCAGAACAACAGGGCTGAAAGCCGCGCAGCTTATGGCAGTTCTGGCCGCGGCCGGGAGCGTCGTGTGCGTGGACCTGGCAAGAAAGCTGCTGCTGCGCGCCAACAAACGGAAGGGGTTCTTGTAGGCGCGAACTTAAAAAAATAAACAATCCCGTTTATTGAAAGCGGACAAACCAACGGACAATTCACCGTTAGGCTCGCACCTACAGAAAAGCGCCGCACCCGCCGCACTTGAAGAAGGGGTCTGCGTCGAGCAAGCTCGACTATCGGGGATGAAGTCCCCAGCGGGGTTTGGGGCCAACGAACAAACCATCGTTAGGCCCCATAAGCGCGAACTTAAGAAAAAATAACCAGTCCCTTTTCTGAAAAAGCCTCTACCCGCATCAAAAGCGCCGCACTCGCCGCCCTTAAAAAGGGGTCTGCGTCGAGCAAGCTCGACTATCGGGGATGAAGTCCCCAGTAGGGTTTGGGGCAGAGCCCCAAGGTGTTAAGGTCTTAATCTTTTGACCTTCCCATTCCTTAAGTTCGCGCCCATAAAACTGCGCCCGTCCGAGACAGCCCTGCCGATAAAGTCTGCAGGGCTGTCTTGCGTCAAAATGTTTATGGCATGCTTGGCTGCCGTATCCACCAGCCGTTGGCGGACCAGGCGTAAATTACGGGACGCTGGCCCGCGCTGGGTACGGCGACGGGAATGGCCGCGCCGGTCAGCAGGTTTCTGGACCATATATTGGTCAGAATAGCGCCGGGGTATACCACAAGCCGCGCGCCAGGGTCGGGGCGGATATTGCTGGATGTTTCGATCCCCCAGTTGTT
>JAISYE010000148.1 GCA_031297485.1 Clostridiales bacterium | reverse complement strand
GATGCCCAGCAAGTGATCGATGTTCGCCTTGACCGCCACCGCTTCCCGCATATCCTTTTGGGCGGCGCGGTATTCGGCGCAGCCGGATTTTTGCGCCGCCGCCAGCGTCTGCCACTCCGCTTTCAGCGTGTCCATTTTGGGGAGCTTTTCACCGTTCAATATTTCCCGTATGGCCGCTTGCGCCGCCCGGTACACGGCAATGTCCGCCTCATGCTCCGCAATATATTTCCGGCTGTATTGCTTCGCCCTATACCCGTCAAAGACCGGGCGCGTCCGGGCATAATCCACAACCGCCGCTTTCAAATCGGCATTGCGCTTCATGGCGGTTTCGGTCACTTTCAGCTTATCGCCCGTGCTGTGAAACCGCTCTGTGGCGGCACCCGCTTTTTCCGCCAAATCCTCATAGTCCAGAAGATTGTTCTCCCGTAAATATTGAAGCGCCGCCGCCATTTGCTTTAGGTTATACATGGTGGCCCACCGCCGATAGGCGGGGCCTTTGCCGCCGCGCGTCTTCTCCCGTATGTCGATAACCAGATTAACCTTGCGGGGGGCGGGTTTCTCCCAGCTTTCCGGCATAACGGCGCGTCCTTCAATGATGCGCCTGATGGTGTCAATATCAAACCCATCCCCAAGCGTGGAAACCCTCAGCCGGGTGAAACGCTCCTGCCCATTGCCTTGCGTGCGGAAAGAGAGAACGCCGCCGCGTCCCCATTTATGCTCAAAGCCCGCATCGGCCAGCAAGGCGAGAAAAGCGTCAAAATCCTGCGGCCCGGCAGATAAGGCGGATATAACCGCCGCCTTTAACCGCTGTTGGAATGTCGGCGGCTTATCCGCGCCGATCCATTCGCCGTAATGCTTGAACCGGCTTTTGCTGTACCGGTTCGGATCAAGGATAACTGACAGGTCATGCTCAATGCAGATACGGTCAGACAAGCGCCGAACCGCAAAAGACGAGCCGATAAAATTGTGGAGACGCGTCAAAAAGAAATATGATTGCTTTTTGACCCTTTCACGCAAAAAAAAATCCCCGTAAATGCTTTAAACAAGCATTCACGGGGACTCAAACAAAGCGCGAAACGAGATTCGAACTCGCGACCCTCGCCATGGCAAGGCGATGCTCTACCACTGAGCCATTCGCGCGCGCAAATTTCCGGAACTCCAAAGAGCGTTAACTTTTTTAATGCTCTTTTAATGTTTCCTTATTTACTTGTACCTATTTTAGCATTACAATCTGATAATGTCAACTGCAAATTTATTACAAATCTATGGATGCAGGAAAAGGGAAAAGTTACGCGGCAGAAAAATAATTTATAATTAGTTTCAATGATATTGTCATGGACTGCCGCGATGTGTTATTATAATAGGGTAGCAGCATAAATAAAGGGGAAATAAGGATGTTTGGTTCTGATATAGGAATAGATTTGGGCACGGCAACCATCTTGGTCTTTGTAAAGGGTCGGGGTATAGTGCTTAAAGAGCCCTCGGTAGTAGCCATAAACAAAGACACGGACGAAATACTGGCGGTAGGGGACGACGCGCGCAACATGCTGGGGCGTACACCCTGCAATATAATCGCCATACGACCATTGCGAGAAGGCGTAATTTCCGATTATAATATAACGGAAAAGATGCTTAAGTATTTTATAAGAAAGGCGGTAGGCAGCCCGCTGCCCTTTGCCACGAAGCCGCGCATAGCGGTGTGCGTGCCCAGCACGGTAACGGGAGTGGAAAAACGCGCGGTAGAGGACGCCACAAAGCAAGCGGGCGCGCGCCAGGTGTTTGTCATAGAGGAGCCCATTGCGGCGGCCATAGGCGCGGGTATAGATATTTCCCGGCCTTGCGGCAGTATGGTGGTAGACATAGGCGGCGGCACGACGGACGTGGCTGTCATATCACTGGGCAGCGCGGTGGTCAGCACATCCATAAAGGTGGCGGGAGATAATTTTGATGAATCCATAGTAAGATACATGCGTAAAAAGCATAACATGCTCATAGGGGAACGTACCGCGGAGGAAATGAAGATAAATATCGGCACAGCCTATGAGCGCGCGGAGACGGTTTCCATGGACGTGCGCGGCCGCAACCTTATAAGCGGCCTGCCGAAAACCATGACGGTTACCAGCGACGAAATGCTGGAAGCGTTAAGCGAATCCGTAACAAGTATAACAGAAGCCGTGCACACTGTATTGGAACAAACCCCTCCCGAGCTTGCCTCTGACATATCCGACAGGGGCATTGTAATGACCGGCGGCGGCAGCCTTCTGTACGGGCTGGATAAACTTATACATGAAAAAACCGGCATCGACACCATAATAGCGGAGGAAGCTGTGTCTTGCGTAGCTATGGGCACAGGCAGGTATATAGAGTTTATTACCTCACCCGGAGGCGTAGATATAACAAAAATGGGAATATAGTACAGAATATTAATTATAATATGGGGGTAGCAATCTATGATAAGAGGCTTGTACACATCCGCTCTTGGCATGATAACCGAGATGAGCCGTATGGACGCCATCTCGAACAACATAGCCAATGTAAACACAACCGGCTATAAGCGGGATATGCCCATTGCGCGCGCGTTTTCCGAGGAACTGATGATACGTCTGCATGACGAGCAGCCGTTAAGCAGACAGGTGGGAGGCGTGACACTGGGCGTGTTTGTGGACGACATTTACACGGACTTCACAAACGGCGCCCTGCACCAAACTTTGGGAAACCTGGACTTGGCCTTGTCTGGCGGCGGGTTTTTCAGTGTTACGGTGGTAGACGCCGAAGGGAACGAGACGACAATGTACACCCGGGACGGGACGTTTACGCTAAGTCAGGATGGTACGCTTATAACAAAGGACGGCGGGGTAGTGCAGGGGACCGGCGGCGTAATAACGCTTCCGGCCGGGGAAATAAATATCCAGGAACAGGGCCAGGTTTACGTCAACAACGAATACGTGGACACCCTGCTGCTGGTGGATTTTGAGGATTACCACACCCTGCGCAAGACAAAGGACAATTATTTTTACACCACGGACCAGTCAACAGAGACAGTGTTCCTGGGCACGGTTCAGCAGGGCTATATAGAAAGCTCCAACGTGAACGCTGTTACGGAAATGGTTGCCATGATAACTGTAAACCGCGCGTATGAAATAAACCAGCGCATGATTACTATACACGACACAACCTTGGGCCGCGCGGTAACAGACATTGCGCGCAAATAACAATCAACGGGCAAATCACCGTTAGGGAGGCAGTTTATAATGATGCGTTCACTTTGGTCTGCGGCTTCAGGAATGATAAGCCAGCAGCAAAACGTAGACACAATAGCGAACAACTTGGCAAACGTAAACACAACTGGCTACAAAAAGGAGCGGATGGAATTCAAGACGCTTCTGTACGACATGCTGCGGCAGGCCGACCTGGACCCAGCGAACCAGACGGGCAGGCCGGTAAATCTGCAGATTGGCCTGGGTGTCCGGCCAATTGCGGTGGCTAAAATTTTTACACAAGGGAACCTGCAGCGCACGGACCATTACCTGGACCTGGCAATAGAGGGCGACGCCTTCTTTGTTATCCAGCGCGGCGAGGAACTGACCTACTCCAAGGACGGCACGTTCAAAATAAGCGTGGGGGACGGTTCCACAATTGTAACAGCCGAGGGCTATCCGCTGGTTAGTGTTGACGGGGAATCCATAGTGGTGCCGGCGGAAGTGCCTGTTCAGGACGTTTCAATTTCAGAGGAAGGTATTCTCACATACATTGACGCAGAGGGCGTGACCCAGGACTTGGGCTATCAGATCGCTCTTGTGCAGTTCTCCAACCCCCAGGGATTGGAATCTATAGGCGCCAATCTTTTGCGCCAGACCACGGCCTCCGGTGAGCCCATTTACGAGGCTGACGGAGATGTGGCGCACCCCAGCCGCGTGCTGCAGGGTGTTATGGAAATGGCGAACGTACAGGTGGCGGAAGAAATGGTAAACTTAATTGTCGCCCAACGTGCTTACGACCTTAACTCCAAGGCCATAACCACGTCGGACGAAATGCTTCAGACCGCGAACAACTTAAAACGCTAAGATAATTTTGACCTTGATTACAGGGAGAGATAACATGGAAGAAATAAAGGCCATAAAGGAATCAGCCCTGGCAGGCATTGCCGGGGCAAAGGATTTAAAGGCCCTAGACGAGCTGCGAGTAAACCTTTTAGGCAAAAAAGGGAGACTAACGCAGCTGCTGAAGGGTATGGGCAGATTAGAGGCAAGCGAGCGTCCGGCGGCAGGCCAGAAAGTAAACGAACTGCGCGAATTCATAGAACAGCGCCTGGAGGAAGCGCGGGAAAAACTGCGGGCAGAGGCCCTGACTCTTCGTTTAAAGAGCGAGACCCTTGACGTTACAATGCCGGGCACAACCTTCCCGCAGGGCCGCAAACACCCTGTAACCAATGTCATAGACGAAGCGAAACGGATATTTATGGGCATGGGCTACGAAATCGCCGAAGGCCCGGACGTGGAAACGGATTATTATAATTTCGAAGCCCTTAATATACCAGCCAACCATCCCGCTAAGGACGAGCAGGATACATTCTACGTAGAAGGCGGCTTTTTACTGCGCACCCAAACCTCGCCGGTACAGGTCCGCACAATGGAGAAGGGACGGCTGCCAATCCGCATTATAGCGCCTGGCAGGGTATTCCGTTCCGACGCCGTGGACGCGACCCACTCTCCGGTATTCCACCAGCTGGAAGGCCTTGTTGTGGACAAGGGCATAACAATGGGCGACCTGAAGGGTTCCTTGGCGGTTTTCGCCAGGGAGCTGCTGGGAGGGGATACCAAGGTGCGCTTTAGACCGCACCATTTCCCATTTACCGAACCCAGCGCGGAAATGGACGCCGCCTGTTTCGAGTGCGGCGGAGCAGGCTGCCGCGTTTGCAAGGACAGCGGCTGGATAGAAATTTTGGGCTGCGGCATGGTTCACCCCAAGGTCCTGAGAATGTCCGGCATCGACCCGGAGGTTTACAGCGGGTTCGCCTTTGGCATGGGCTTAGACCGGATTGCCCTCCAGCGCTACGCTATTTCCGATATGCGGCTGTTGTTTGAAAACGACGTTAATTTTTTAACCCAGTTCTGAACGCCGCCACAGTCGGGTTCTTTATTGAAAGAGGTTTTTTTATTATGAATATTCCCTTGTCATGGCTTAAGGAATATGTTGATATAGCTTGTGACATAAAAACATTTGAAGAACGAATAACAATGAGCGGCTCCAAAGTCGAGTCCGTTACACGGCCCGGAGGCGTAATAAGCGGCGTTGTGGTTGGCAGGGTTGTATCCGTGGCAAAGCACCCGAACGCGGACAAGCTGCTTGTTACAACGGTGGATGTGGGTAAGGCCGCGCTCCAGATTGTGACAGGCGCGGAGAATATTTTTGAAGGGGCGCTTGTGCCCGTGGCGCTGGACGGCGCTGCCCTGGCGGACGGACGGGTTATACACGCAGGGGAGCTGCGCGGCGAGGTTTCCCAGGGCATGATGTGCTCTATAGAGGAGTTGGGCTATTCCCGGCAGGACTACCCCGAAGCGCCTGAAGCAGGCATATATATTTTTACGGAGGACCAGCCCCTTGGCGCGGATGTGGTGCCAATTCTCATGCTTGCGGATGATGTTGTGGAGTTTGAAATTACGTCCAACAGACCGGACTGCTTTTCGGTGGTGGGCATCGCCAGGGAGACTGCCGCCACCTTTGGGCTTCCCCTAAAGTACCCGGAGATTACCGTGAAGGAAACCGCCGCCGGAAACGCGGACGACGCTGTGGAAGTGGAAATATGGAACCCAGAACTGTGCCCGCGCTATATCGCGCGAGTGGTCAAGAACATAAAAATCGGGCCGTCGCCTCTGTGGATGCGGCATTGCCTGATTATGGCGGGTCTGCGGCCGATAAACAATATTGTGGACATAACGAACTATGTAATGCTGGAACTGGGACAGCCCATGCACGCCTTTGACATCGACAATATCGCGGCGACGCCGGGCAAGCGCAAAATAATTGTGCGCAACGCGGCCGAAGGCGAGGTGTTTGTTACCTTGGACGGCGTTGAACGGAAATTGGACGGGTCCATGCTGGTTATCGCGGACAGTGAGAAGGCCGTGGCTATTGCGGGCGTAATGGGCGGCGAAAATTCCAAGGTGACGGAAAACGCGACAGCGGTGCTGTTTGAGTCGGCTAACTTCAACGGGACCAATATCCGGCTGACGTCAAAGAAGCTGGGTTTGCGCACAGATGCGTCAAGTAAGTACGAAAAGGGTCTGGATCCAAATTTGGCGCTTACGGCGGTAAACCGCGCGGTTCAGCTTTTGGAGATTCTTGATTGCGGCCAGGTGTGCAAGGGCATGGTGGACTGTTACCCGAGGCCTCTTGGCAGATGGAGCGTTATCTACCGGCCCGAGCGGGTTAACGCGCTGTTGGGCACAAATATTCCGCCCGGTCAAATGGAGGAATTCTTGCGCAGGGTAGGCGTGGAAGCCTCCGGAGGAGTTGCCGGTGTTCCCACCTTCAGGCCTGACCTTGAGACCGAGGCGGACATTGCAGAGGAAGTGGCGCGCCTGTACGGTTACGAGGCTATTGAAACGACGTTGGCCTCCGGTACGCCCACTGTGGGCAAGAAAACACGGACGCAAATTCTTGAGGACATAATAAAGGACCAAATGGTCTCCCTCGGGTTGTGCGAAGCGCTCCATTACGCCTTTGAGAGCCCAAAAGTTTTTGATAAGCTCAAGCTGCCCCAAGACAGTCTCCTTCGCGCCACAGTAAATATAATCAACCCGCTGGGCGAGGACTACAGTGTAATGCGCACAACAACCCTTAATGGGATGCTAATGTCGCTGGCCGCTAATTACAAGCGGCGCAACAGTGAAGCCGCGCTGTTCGAGCTTTCTAAAATATATATTCCCAAGTCGCTGCCACTGACCGAACTGCCTGACGAATCCATGAGGCTTACCATTGGCGTCTATGGCGCGGGCGCTGTCAAATGGGATTTTTATGCTGTTAAGGGCTGCTGTGAGCGTCTGTTCTCCGTTCTTGGGATTACTGGTGTGGATTATATTCCTTCTGATAAGGAACCCTTCATGCACCCTGGACGCTGCGCCGAAATCCTGTGCGCTGGTCAGGATGTGGGTTTTTGTGGTGAAATACATCCGCTGGTAGCGGAAAATTATGAGCTGCCCAAAACCTATGTGGCGGTTATAGATGCGGATTTTCTGTACAAAGCGGCGAACATGGAGCGCAAGTACAAGCCCGTGCCGAAATTCCCCAGTATCCAGCGCGATATTGCCTTGCTGGTGCCGGAAAATAAGCCTGTACGCGACCTTGAATGTGCCATACGCGAAAAGGGCGGCGAATTTTTAGAAAAAGTTCAACTATTCGACGTATACAAAGGCGGGCAAGTCCCCGCCGGCTTTAAGTCCGCAGCCTACAGCCTCGCCTTCCGCGCGCTGGACAGGACCCTTACTGACGACGAGGTGACCGCTGTTATGAAGGACGTGTTGACAAATTTGGAAAAAACCTGCGGCGCCACGCTAAGGTCAAAAGATTAAGACCTTGAGGTTCTGCCCTGAACTCCAAGGTCAAAAGATTAAGACCTTGGGGCTCCGCCCCAAACCCCGCTGGGGACTCGTCCCCAGACCCCTTCTCAAGTGCGGCGAGCGCAGCGCTTTCCTGTAAATGTGAACTGTGTTCACCCGCACTACACGCGCCGCACACTGCCTAAGCACGCTTTACTTCACGCGCGAAAGATAGGGTCAAGGGGCGAAGTCCCTTGCGGGGCTTTGGGGGCAGAGCTCCCAAGGTTTTATCTTTTGACCTTCACATGTTCCTGCTGATTGTGGCATAGCTCTGATATTTCATTGGTATTCCGTAAATCGCTTATAGGCCTGATAGTAGGCATAGGTAGTGTCTCCTTTCTTATGGACAATGACATAATGCAAACAAAATATTTAGAGACATAATACAAAAGCAGCACGCCCAAGGAGACGTTTTCATCCGCCGCCGGGGCGTGTTGTTTTTTTATCTCCGTTTCAATCCACATCCTAAGGCGTGTTCGAAAATTCCTAAAAACGCGAAATATTGTAACTATTCAGTCACATGAGAAGCAAGCCCGGAAGTGATAAGAAAAAAATAAAAAAGTTGCCAAAGCGAGAAAAAAGTGTATAATAAAAGCTATGAGAAAAGAAAGGGGAGAAAAG
>JAISYE010000147.1 GCA_031297485.1 Clostridiales bacterium | reverse complement strand
GACACGGCAGTCTTTTGACCGTACATCGTAAGTTTAGTTTGTGTAAAGAACTCTGCTTGGCTGGCAAACAAAGCTTGCAGTTTTACATCCTTTCCCTTTTTCGGCGGTCTGCCGCGCTTCCGTTTATTGGAATCGCGCGGGTCGGGGAATTCGTACGCGTTATAGTTGCTTTTCACCCTTGTGATTATGGTCACAGCGGCACCGTATAGTTTTTGTGCTTCCAACCAAGCCAAGAGCGCTGGAACTGTAAGAAAATATCTGTCCGGCAGAAGCAGACTGGGCGCTATGAGGCCGGCAATGCGGCAGGCTTCATGGATTAAGCGTACAACAAAGAACCCGACGAACAAGCTAACGGTGATTTGTCCGTTGGGCGCGAAGCGCTGTTTTCGCCGCGTTCTTTGCGGCGAAAATTTCGAATGGCTTTCAGACGCAAGCGGGTCTTTCGCCCACTGGCCGGTTACTTCATTACCATCATGCAGGGTCATGGAAAGCAGTGTACAGAACACCGGAAGTTCCGGCCCCGGGCTGTTCAGTTCCGCCAAGCAAAACTCCAATGCCGCCGAACATGTGCCCAAAAATATATTCAGGTTTAGAGAAATTCCCAGGACGTGTTTGAAAACTGGATTCCAACGCGAAGCGTCGAGCAAGCTCGACTATCATTGCAGCGGTTTCATTCGGAATTTCGCGTTCTAAGGAATTTTCAAATACGCCTTAGATTCTTGGAACAATCGCTTTAATTTTAGCTTTTCAATAAGGTGTATTGTTTGTTTTTCTTAAGTACGCGACTATGAGGCCAGCGGCAAGTTTTCCTCTTCGTCACTCCTCCTCCAAAGCCTCAATCAGCACGGTCATATACCCGCCGCAGACCATGCCGTCGTCCTCCGCGTCGCCGGAAAGGTCTAAAACCTTGCGCGTGACGCCCCTGCTGGCGATAATCTCTCTGGCGAGCCCGGCGGCCTCAGCTTCGGCACAGCCTCCGCCA
Organism: Clostridiales bacterium; assembly: GCA_031297485.1. Lineage (GTDB taxonomy): Bacteria > Bacillota > Clostridia > Lachnospirales > JAISYE01 > JAISYE01. The sequence continues at coordinate 8,861 of JAISYE010000147.1, read as the reverse complement.
ATGCTGCCGATGAGGCGGCCGTCCTCCTTGACGAGCATTTTCGCGCCGGCCTTGCGGGGGGTGGAGCCTTCCACGTCAATTACAGTAACCAGCGCGGTGTTGCTTGTGTTGCCGTAGGCCAGATAACAAATAACTTCCTCGTCGGTGTATGTTTCCCCGTCGGGCGAGCCGCTGTTCTTGCAGGCCACCAGTTCGGCGGCAATAGCCAGCGCGATTTCCTCGGGTGTCACCGCGCCTATGGCCAGCCCTATGGGCGAGTGTACTTTGGCGATCACTTCTTTCGAATACCCTTCTTCCTCAAGCTGCCGCATAACTAAGCCAACACGCCCTCGGGAGCCTATCATGCCAACGTAGCGCGGAAAAGGGCCCGAAAGTATCTGCCGCAGACAGTCCTGGTCGTGGCGGTGTCCACGGGTTATTATGGCCGCGTAGTCGTTTGGCTCTATATTCAGCCGTTCCGACATTTTGGCGAAAGAATCGCAGATAACTTCCCTGGCCTCGGGAAACCGGTCCTTGTTGGCAAAAGCCGGCCGGTCGTCAAAAACAGTGACATTAAAACACGTCATCGCCGCGAAACGGGCAAGCGGCAGGGCAATGTGCCCGCCTCCAAGCACTATGAGCCGGGGCTTGGGTAAAAAAAACTCCCGTATCTCGTCCCCAGTGGCCAGTTTGCGGGTAACGTCCAAAAATTTGCCCCGCTTCAGCCCTTCGTATATTTCTCTGTAAAGTTTCATTTCATAAACATCTCCAATGCTTCTTCGTAGTCTTCCATTGTGTCTAAATCAATACGGCACCCCTTGTCATTCACCTCAACCTCTATGGTCTTGTCCGCGAACATGCCCAGGGCGCCGCGCAGCCCGCCCGGGCCGCTGAAGTCAAGAATCCGCGGCAGGCACCGGCAGGAAATAAGCGGCGGATGCCCCCGCCGTCCGTCCAGAAGGGGAAAGACCACTAAAGCCCTCGTCAGTTCCGCCTGTTCCTTTAAAATACGAAAGGTATCCGGTGCAACAAAGGGCATGTCCCCAGGCAGGAAAAAAACCGATGGGGCAGGGCTGACGCGGTCCGCCTCTATAGGCGGCAATTGGGCCAGCCCGAGTTTAACCGAGGCCAGCATGTCGGTTGTGCCAAAGTCCGGGTTTAAAACGTATTGTACGCCTGCCGGAAAAGGGCTGCGGAGAACGGCGCGCGCTTCCTCCGCCCTGTGGCCCAGAACCACCACCACCCGGCTTGCCCCGCCGTTTATCATACTCTTAACCGTTCTTGTCAAAACCGCTTCGCCGCCGATTGTCATCAGGGGCTTAAAGGCTCCCATCCGGCTCGACAGCCCGGCGGCGGCTACAACACCATAGGTTTTCATTTCATATGCCCCTTTGCGTCCATGTCAGGTTCTTCCGCTGAAACCGGAGTTTCCGGCCCGGAAGTTCAGGGCACGGAGGAAAGGTCGGTTAAATACAACAGTGCCTGCAGCGTCAGCGAATCGCTGAAACGACGGGGGTCCAGCCCGTAAAGCTCTCGTATCTTGTTAAGCCGGAATATCAGCGTGTTGCGGTGAATGTACAGGGCCTGGGCCGTTTCGTTTACATGTTTTTCCATGGCGAAATAGGTCTGCAAAGTATGCAGCAGCATGGGGTCCCATTCACGGTTCCCTATGTGATTTGAGACAAATATTTTACGCGCCAGTTCCGGCACGCTTTCGAGCAGCCGCAGGAGGTTGTGCTCGTAGTAATACACAACGTGGTTCCCCACGCCGGCCCTTTCGGCGAATTTAGCGCCGTTGTACGCGTCAAAGTAGCTCTGCCGGTAGCCCGAGATTTCGCTGTTGGGCCTGCCGACGCCTATACGGCATTGCAGACGCATGGCGCCCAAGGTTTCGGACAGGTGGGCGCAGACGTTTTTTAGCGCCGCCTTCTCGTCGCGTTTGTTTACCTGCACCGCGAGTACATACTGCCCCTGCCCCACATAAGCGAAAAAATGCACCTTGGCGTGGCGGCCCGCCGCTTGAAGAATAGTCTGTTCGTGAGCCGAAATATTGTCGTAGACAATTGGGCTTATGTGTATTACTATAATACCGCAGGGTTTTGCGCAGTCTATTTCCAGGAATTTGGCCTGCTTGTCCAACTGCTCGCAGTCCATAAACCGGTCCGATATCAGGTTGCTTACCCAGGTGTCCGATATTTTTCGTTTGTAGCTTACCTGCTGTGTCATTTGCGCGACTTCCATAAGGGACAAAACCGCCACACGGATTACCGACGCGGTCAGCGAAAGGGTGTCAGGATCCCCTGTTACGCCCACCGCGCCGATGTATTCCCCGTGCAGTTCCAGCGGCAGGGTAATGCCCTCCCTCGTGCCGGTAAGGGTCTTGGACTGTTCCTTGGTCACGCGCAGGTCCTTCCCCTTGGACATGGCCTCGACCGCGCCCTGATGACGGTTGCCTACCCGGCTGGTGTCCGTGGAAGCGACTATAATCCCGTCCGCGTTAATGATATTTACAGGATTGCCAAGAATTTTTTCAAGTCTTTCTACTATGGGAAAAGCCAGTTCACGCGTAATGATCAAAGCGATTACCCCCTTTGCAAGGGCGATCTCTGTTCGCCCGTATACGTCGAGCAAGCTCGACTGTCATATGGCAATTATATTGTGCATATGCATGAAAGTCAACAGGTTATGTTATTTTTTTATTGTATATTTCAACATTGATACCATCAGTTAGTCAATCTATAATCAATACAGGGAACAGTGGGCGGAACCAGTTCGCCCACGCCAATTCCTGAACAAAAATCATTGAGAAGGGTGTCTTTTTATGGCTACTATTGATAAAATGGAACAGCAGCTGAGACCAGCCGAAACAGCGATGGCCCCATATCCCGCGAAATATATTACGCTTGCCAGCGGCGAGAAAATGGTCGTCAAGCAGGTGGCGAGGGAAAACTGCGGTATAGTGTTGGAAACCGTAAAGCCGCTTATGACAGTGGAACGGGACTTTTACGACATCGTGGCGTCGCGCATTTATTCCGAGGTACTGGGTCACATGCGTTACCGCGTCAAGGACGAATATGTGCTGCTGGGCACTGTGGACGGCGAAATAGCCGGTGTTGTAAACGGCCGTCTGGTGGACGACAAGGTCGGAATGAGCTATCACACCATGACCATTAAGCAGGGCCTGCGTATTGGAGCACAGCTTTTCGCCGCCAAGATGGAATATCACTTTGACATACTCGGACAGGACGAGGTGTGGATTGTGGCCGAATCGCCCAACGGCTTCAAGCGCTGGATGATAGAGTACGAGCTTGTCTCCAGGCCGGAAACCTGGCATGAGCTGGGCGGCGTTCCCACATATGTGCTTACGCGCGAGCTTTGGGAAAAACATAAGGCCGGCAAGTGCACAGGCCGCCGTCCCGTGCCCGAGGAACTGCTGGCCAAGGCGGAAAACCCGCGCCTGCCGGGGAAATACGCGCAGATTCCCGGGTTTACCCGTTGATGAAGGAGGCTGAGGTTATGAGGGCTGTCGGCATAGTAGGCGTAGGCCACACTAAATTCGGCAGGTTTACAGGCTCCTTCCTGGATATGGCCGCCTCCGCCGCGAAAGAGGCCCTTGACGACGCGGGCGTCCGGCCTGTGACCGGACATGGGATTGACCAGGTGTTCCTGGCGTCCATGGGAGCGGGGCAGGTCAATAAGATTTCCGGCGCGGCGTCCGCCCTTGTGGACACTCTGAACCTTCGCCCGGCCATGGCCGAGACCGTGGAGAACGGCCCGGCTTCCGGAGCGTCGGCTGTGAAGCTGGGGTATATGGCCATTGCCAGCGGGCTTTGCGACACCGTGCTTGTGGTGGGCGCGGAGCAGATGCGCGTGATAAGCGGCTGGGAAGCCACGGATTTTGTGGCCACAATGTCGCATCCGGAGGCGGAATATCCTTACGGGCTTACGCTTCCGGCTTTCGCGGGAATGTTCACGCGGCTGTACATGGATAAATACGGTGTTACGGAAAAAGACCTGGCCATAGTCGGTGTTAAAAACCATGAAAACGCCATGCATAACCCTGTGGCGCATATAAAACTGGTACCCAACCTTTACGCCATAACCGAGGACGAGGACGCCAACGTTATAAACCCATACGTGGCCGAGCCGCTGCGCGTGTATCATACCTGCCCGGTAAGCGACGGCGCGGCCGCGCTGGTGCTGACCGCGCTGGACTCCGGCAGGGAATTTAACCATAAGCCCGTGAGAATAGCCGGAGTGGGGCAGGCGACGGATACTCACGTTGTGGCGGAGCGCCGGGAGCCTACCGAGCTGTTCGCGGTAAAGGAGAGCGCTCGCAGGGCCTACGAAATGGCGGGCATAGGGCCGGAGGATATAGACGTGGCCGAACTGCACGACGCTTTTCAGATATTAGAGATCGCCGAAAGCGAGGAAGTGGGGTTCTTCCCCAAAGGGACAGGCCACCTGGCAGCCAGGGAAGGCAAGACCCGTGTGGACGGCGAAAAGCCAATAAACACTTCCGGCGGCCTTAAGGCAAAGGGCCATCCCGTGGGGGCCACAGGCGTTTCCCAGGTGGTGGAGATTGTGCGCCAGCTGCGCGGGGAAGCGGGAGGCCGGCAGGTCAAAGGCGCCAAGACCGGGCTGACCGTCAATTTCGGCGGATTTGGAAACAATGTTGTGTCAATTGTGCTGACTACCAGGGAAAGGGGCTAGGATGATGGAAATGTACGCGTATAAATGCGACGCCTGCGGCGAGCTGCATCACCCCAAGCACTTCGTCTGCCGAAAATGCGGCGGGACGGATTTTACCGAGACGCCCCTTGAAGGCGAGGCCACCGTATTGACCTGGACCAAGGTTTACAACCTGCCGGAAGGATATATGAAGCCTTACCTGTGTTTTGTCATCGCCAGGTTTGACAACGGATTGACTGTGAGCGGCCAGATAAACTCGGAACAGCCGGTAACAGGACAGCGGGTAAAAGCTGTTGTGGGCGTGGTCAAGGAAGGCGTCGGCCGTGATTTTTACGGGTTTATCTTCGAACCGGCGCAGTCTGTGGCTTAAGGCTTTGAAAGAAACAGGCCGAAAAGCGGATGCCTTTTGATATGAAAGCGGTGCGCATAGGCGCGGTGTTCCGCGATAAATGCGCCGCCGGAACTTCCGCGGGGACTGTCCACAGCGTGTTCCGGCGCGTGGTAAACATCGACGTCCAGGGGGATTTAATCGCCCTGGCGCTGACGGAAAGCGGCGGCTCGTCCAGGTTCCTGACTGTGGCCAAGATGTGCCCTTTTAAAGCGGGGGAACCATGCGTTTTTACGCCGGAGCAGGCTTCAATAGGGAACGCCGTAATCGATCTGCGCGAAGTCCCGCTGTGGCGCAGCCCCCTTCCGCCGGACACAAGGGCGGCGCTTTCCCTCGGGACCGGAACTTCCGGGGAAACAGCGCGACGGTTTAAGGCCGCCCTTGACAGGCGCGCGGGAAACGGCGTTTACCCCAATTGCCTCATTACGCCCGAGACGGCGGACAGATGGGTGGGTTTCGGGCCTGGGCTTACGCCCTCCGGGGACGACGCGCTTGTGGGCTTTCTTTCAATATACAATCATCTGGGCGGGGATCGGCTGTTTGCCGAAGCGCTCTTAAGCGCCGTTTCCCAAAGGCTGCACGCTACCACGGCCTTAAGCGCCAGGCTTTTGCGCTCGGCGCTCTGCTGCGATTATCACGAAGCGGTGGCAATCGTGGTGGCAATAGTGTGCGGCGTAACGGACGGCGACCTTGAGACAGCCCTTGCCCGCCTGTTTGGCATAGGCGCCAGCAGCGGGGCGGACATAGCCCATGGGATGCTCCTGGCCCTTAACACGATAATAGAACAGTCAAAAGCCCGTGCGCCTTTTGACATTCCCATAAAGAGGTGATGTTTTTTTGCAGACTTTAACCTTGGTAAAACAAAATCTTTATTCCGATTCGGTTACTCTCATGAGGATGTCCAACCAGGTATCACAGCTTGAAGGGGTTCTTGACGCGCTGGTTGGCATGGCCACTGATTTGAACAAGGAACTGCTTCGGAACATGGGCGCGGCCACGCCGGAAGCCGAAGCCGCGGGACCCAACGACCTGATAATAGGGGTGTCGGCTCGGAACGAGGAAGCCTGCCAGGCCGCGCTTACAGCCATCGACGGCCTGTTTGCCCAAAAAAAGCGCGTCGTCAGCGGAAACGCGGGCGAGGTTGTTTACGAAAGCATAGGCCAGGCGGTAGAATCAGAGGAAGGCTTGAACATGGCGGTGGTGTCCGTGCCCGGCGCCTATGCCGCCAGAGAGTGCCGCATAGCCATGGAAAACGGCATGAACGTATTCTTGTTCAGTGACAACGTAACCATTGAGGAAGAGATACTCCTTAAGGATATTGCCGGCGGGCTTGGCCTGCTGATGATGGGGCCGGACTGCGGCACAGCCATAATAAACGGCGTGCCCCTGGGGTTTGCCAACGCGGTGCGGCGCGGGGGCATTGGCATAGTGGCGGCCAGCGGCACGGGCCTGCAGCACGTTACATGTCTGCTGGACACCTTGGGCGCGGGCGTCTCCCAAGCCATAGGTGTGGGCGGCAGGGACCTGTCGGCCAGGGTGGGCGGGCGCACGGCTCTTGCCGCTTTGGATGCCGTGGGCAGCGACCCTGAAACAAAGGTTGTGGTTATACTTAGCAAGCCGCCCGCGCCGGAAGTGGCGGAGAAAGTTCTAAGCAAGGCCAGGGCCATAGGCAAGCCGGTAGTGTTGTGCCTTTTCGGCAGGGAAATGAGCGGGGAACTTGGGAGCGTCACACTTTGCCCGGACCTGGAGCAGACGGCGCTTACAGCGGCCAGGCTCTACCTTGGGCGGCCGGTGGAATTGGACGACGCCTTGTTTTCGCGGGAGAAAGCCGACGCGTTCCGCCGGTCCAGGAATCCGGAACAGAAGTACGTAAGAGGCATATTCTGCGGCGGGACTGTTTGCGACGAAGCGATGGTCACGTTCAGAAATCTCGGCATTCCCATGCGAAGCAATATCCCCTTAAGCGAGGTCGAGCGCCTTGCCGACGTAGGCACAAGCGAAGGCAGCACATTTATAGACATGGGGGACGATTACTTTACCCGTGGCAAGCCCCATCCCATGATAGACCCTTCGCTGCGCAACAAGCGTATAGTGGCCGACGCCCTGATGCCGGACACAGCTGTCATGCTCGTTGATGTGGAACTGGGGTACGGTTCTCATCCCGACCCTGCCGGGATCCTTGTGGAGGCGGTGCGGGAAGCCAACCGGCGGCTGGCCGAAACTAGTCCTGACGGACGCGGGATTTTATGGATAGCCTCCCTGATAGGGACAAGAGGCGATCCACAAGGGTTCGAGGACCAGACCCGCAAACTGCTGGAAGCAGGGTTTGTGGTCAGCGAAAGCAATGTCCGCGCGGCGCGTCTCGCGGCGTCTGTTATTCAGGAGGGTGCAATATGATAAGGGATTTATTCGGTAAGCCTTTAAAGGTAGTCAACCTGGGCAGCAGGGATTTTTACGACGACCTTGTAAAACAGGGAGTACAGGCCGTAAACCTTGCCTGGAAGCCCGCCGCCCGCGGCGACAAAGCCCTCCTGGACGCCCTGGAGAAGTTGGAGGCCGGAGGCTTCGGCCCCGGCCGCGCGGATATTGAAGCAGCTAACCTGGAGGCTGTTGGCAGGATAAACGGGGCGCGGCCGGTACTTATTGACGTGGGCGTGGCCATTGACAACATTCCGGGAATGACCGCAAACACCATCCTTCACGCGGGACCGCCCATAACCTGGGAACGCATGAGCGGGCCGCTGCGGGGCGCCATAGCTGGCGGGCTGATTTTTGAGGGCCGCGCCTCCAGTTATGAGGAGGCCGAAGCTATCGCGCGAAGCGGGGAAATAACCTTCGCGCCCTGTCATGAACACGGCGCCGTGGGTCCCATGGCAGGCGTGATTACGCCTTCCATGCCGGTCTTTATAATTGAAAACAAGAACGGCCTCAACCGTTCCTACGCGACTATGAACGAAGGCTTGGGGAAAGTGCTGCGTTTTGGAGCCTACAGCGAAGAAGTCATTACGCGGCTTGTATGGATGAAGGACGTGCTCGCTCCTGCGGTTAAAAAGGCACTGGCTTTAACCGCCGGAATAGACTTAAAGGCCATAATCGCCCAGGCGCTGCATATGGGCGACGAGGTGCACAACCGGAACAAGGCGGCCACGTCGCTGTTTATCCGCGAGCTGCTGCCCTGCTTTTTGCAGGCTGACATTGCGGAAGAGGACCGGCGCGCGGCGCTTAAATTCATTAACGCCAACGACCACTTTTTCCTTAACCTTTCCATGGCCTGTGCCAAGGCCGCGCTTGACAGCGCGGACGGTATACCCGGGAGCACCATTGTAACCGTAATGTCCCGCAACGGCACGGACTTCGGCATTCGTGTGTCGGGCCTTAAGGGGCGCTGGTTCACAGGGCCTGCGGGGGACGTAAAGGGGCTGCTGTTCCCCGGTTTTACGGAAGCGGACAAAAACCCGGACATGGGCGACTCGGCCATTACGGAAACCATTGGGCTTGGGGGATTTTCCATGGCGGCCAGTATTGCGATTGTCCAGTTTGTGGGCGGCACGCCTGAGGACGCCATACGCTTTTCGGAGAGTATGTACCGGATAACAGCGGGCGAAAGCACGGCTTTTTCCATACCAGTGCTTGGGTTCAGAGGCTCACCCACTGGCATTGATGTACGTAAGGTAATTGAGACCGGCGTATTGCCCCAGATAAACACGGGCATAGCCCACCGTGCGGCCGGTGTGGGACAGGTTGGCGCCGGCCTTGTAAACCCGCCCTGGGAAGCCTTCCGCGACGCGCTGCTGGCGCTATA
>JAISYE010000146.1 GCA_031297485.1 Clostridiales bacterium | reverse complement strand
GCGTTGATGGATTGATTGAACTCCCTTAATTTATGCGGTGTCACAAATTGTTCTCAACACATTTGGCCCACCACCCAAACAAGCACACATGCTGAAAAGCGGATTTGACCGCGTGCGCTAAGCCTCTGCTGAAGCACGCCACAGCGGCCTGGAAGCGCATATGCGCGCGGAAAGCTACGATGATACGCTGGCCGTTCCTCCATGAGTTGTTCCTAAAGAATGAGCCGTGGTTTACTTGAGGCGGTCAAGTGCAGTTACCATGGGTTTTTAAATAGCTGAAAGGAGAGAAAAGAAAAAAGGGAAATCTCCCGATGATTTTTGCGCTTTTATGGGACATAATCAAAACTTATTGACATTCCGCCTTGTCTGCCGTTCTGACACCTCCCGGCTCCAAGTTAATAATATTTTAATTGAAGGTCCCTTGAAGTTTCTCTTGTATAGTTGTATAGTAGGTTTTAGTTCGCGTCCGGGTGATACTCGGATGAATATATATTCCCACGGAAGGAGACAAGATACTATGAAGAACAGAGTGCTGTATGTGTCCAAAGGCAAGAGCGAGAACGCGAAAAAAGTCGCGGATGCCGTCGCCGGCAGCGCGAGACTGTCGGCAGACCCTGTGGAGGAACACACGGCCATATCCGACCTGAACATATTGTTTGCCGGGTGCGAGGTCAACTCCAGCGGCAAAATCGACGGTACCTTGCGCAAATTGCTGCAAAAGGCCGACCCCAGTCAAGTGAAGCTGGTAGCCGTGTTTTCCACCTCCGCCAGCGGTACGGGTTCCGCGTTGGCGGAAGTTAAGTCCATTTTGGAGCCAAAGGGTATCAAAGTATCTGACACGGAATTTTTCTGCAAAGGCGCTTCTGCGTTCGGCAATAAAGGCTGCCCCACAGAGGATGATTTAAACAAAGCCAAGGCCTTCGCGGCTAAGATCATCGCGGACGCACAGAAAGCGTAAGGCCAGCTCTTTGGCGCATATGGGTCTGGGAGGGTTGGAAATGAAAGCGTGGCTGCAACGTTTTATGAGCGGACGCCATGGGCAGGACGACCTGAACCGCGCCCTGCCGGTTTTGTCTTTATGTTTTTTGACTGTGTCTTTATTTACGCAATGGCCGGCATTCTATGTTTTAACATTGATACCAATGTCATCCTGCGCTTTCCGCATGTTTTCCCGCGACACAAAGAAGCGCGCGCGGGAAAACCTCGCGTTTCTTCAAGTGAAGGATCAAGCCGCGCGAAAACTCAGGCAGTCAGAAACCCGGTTTCATCAGAGAAAAACTCATCGGTTTTATAAATGCCCGTCCTGCGCGCAGACCTTGCGGGTGCCGAAGGGGAAAGGCCGCCTCGAAATCCGCTGCCCGAAATGCGGCACTTCATTTGAAAGGCAAACCTGAATGTTCGGATATATTGCGGCGGACTTCGGAGCAATGTCGAAAGAGGAAAGAGTCCGATACGCGAAATTTTACTGCGGGCTGTGCCATCAGCTGGACGTTCAATATGGTTGGACCGGCAGCGCCACCCTAACCTATGATATGACCTTTTTGTCTATATTGCTGTCCGCTCTGTACGAACTGGACGAGACTCCTGGCTATAAGCGCTGCTGCCGGCATCCTTTTAAGCCGCGCGCTTACGTGCTGACGGAGGCCACCGATTATGCGGCGCGGATGAATATTTTGCTGACTTATTATAAGTGCCGGGACGATTGGAAGGACGACCGCAACCCTATAGCCAGAGCAAGGGGCATACTGCTGGAAAAGCGCTTGGCCCGCATAAAAGACGCGTACCCTCTCCAGAGCGGGGCGATCGCCGGCAGGCTCCAACAGCTTGACGCAATGGAGGAAGCAAATGAACTTAACCCTGACTGTCCTGCCAATTGTTTTGGGGAACTGATGGGCGAACTGTTTACCTGGCGTCAGGACGAGTATACCGACGGACTGCGCCGCGTGGGAGCGGCCCTTGGCCGCTTTGTCTACCTGCTGGACGCGGCGAATGATCTGAAAGCCGACATAAAAAAGATGCGGTACAACCCTTTAGTGGCGCAGATGGAAACAGACTTTACGCCTATGCTCACCTTGATTATTGCCGAATGTGCCGCGGAATTTGAGAAACTGCCTGTCCGGCGGGATTGGGGTATATTGCGGAATCATCTGTATACCGGTGTCTGGCAAAGGTACAGGGCAAGGTACAAGAAAGGTGCTGATGGGTAAATGGCCGATCCATACAAGGTGTTGGGCGTCAGCCCTTCCGCCGCTGAATCGGAGATTGCGGCGGCCTATAGAAAACTGGCCAAAAAATATCACCCTGACGTAAATCCAGGTGACAAAACCGCGGAAGCAAAAATGCGCGAAGTCAACGCGGCGCACGAGCAAATCAAAATGATAAAAAACGGCAAGTCCGTTTATGGACAGACTGACGGATACGGTACCAGTCCTGGCGGGGGTTATGCCTATGGGGGCTACGGTCCTTTTGAAGGGTTTGACTTTGAGGACATTTTCGGAACCATCTTCGGAAGCTATGGTCCCCGGTACAACCATGAGCCAATCGGACAGGCCCGATGGTACATACAAACCCGTCAATACCAGAGGGCCTTGCATATACTTTCGCAAATACCCGGACGTAACGCGGAATGGCATTATCTCAGCGCCATTGCCAACGCCGCGGCGGGCAGCAGGATTACGGCGCTGAACCACGCGAAAGACGCGGTGCGTATGGACCCCGGCAATTCGGAATACCAGCGGCTGTTAGATCAACTCCAGCAAGGGAGTTACGCATACCGGCAAACGGGGCGGAATCAAGGCTTTGGTATGCGAGAGGCGGGCCGGGGGCTTTTGCAGTTCGCGCTTGCCCAGATTCTCTGCCTGTTTTGCTGCCGCGGCTGCTGAATTGTATGGGCGCGGCTGTTTTCGCGGCAGCCGCTCAGCCTGCCGGCACCGCGGCGGCGAGGTCTGAGCGCTCGCAGCCGATTCCTTTCAGCGTGTCGAACTCGAACCAGGACCAGCCGCTCACGAGGTTTGTTCGGCGCGGCTTTTCCGGAAAGGTTTGCATTCCTGTTCGCGTCCAACAAAGAACCCGACGAGCAAGTGCGCGGCAAAGCCGCGTTTTTTTGCGGCGAAAATTCCGAAGATTGACGCGGGGCATGTGGGCGGTCTTGTGCCCAAACACTATCCCGCCGCGGCTTGAGTTTCCCTTTGAATATGCGCGTCTCGCTCCGCTCCATCATTGTCGAACGGTACCACAAAATCTGTCAGAAAACGTAGACTCTACCTTATATTCTACAAGCCTCTTTATCAAATTGTATTCATCCCTGTACGCTGAAATATTCTCCTTTCCCTCTGTCGCTGCTCCACCCTCCGATTCTTCTCCCTTTGGTATTTCATCATACTTTTTTAAGAGTTCCTTTAACTCCTCGGCATCTATTTCTTCAGCTCAATTGGTTATGTATTCAATTTTTACCTTTCAGAGACGCGGAGAGCTGCATTTTTTTTTGCAAAATTGATAAGATTCGTGTATACTGCGATGGTGTAAAACATGTCAAAAATTATGCACAACGGAAAAACAGGGTATGCCGTTGGGTTTAGAAAGCGGGTAAATTTGTGATTTCAGAAAGAAACGATGTGCGCAACGTGGCGATTATAGCTCATGTGGACCATGGCAAGACCACGCTGGTGGACGAGCTGCTGAAACAAAGCGGCACCTTCCGGCAGGGACAGGTTGTGCAAGAACGAGTAATGGACTCAAGTGACTTGGAGCGCGAACGCGGAATAACTATTTTATCCAAGAACACGGCAGTGTTTTATAAAGGGATTAAAATAAATATAGTGGACACGCCAGGCCACGCGGATTTCGGCGGAGAGGTGGAGCGCGTGCTTAAAATGGTGAACGGCGTGGTGCTGGTAGTGGACGCCTTTGAAGGACCTATGCCACAGACGCGGTTTGTGCTTAAAAACGCCATAGATTTGCAGTTGCCTGTCGTCGTGTGCATAAACAAGGTGGACAGGGCGGAAGCCCGTCCGTCGGAAGTGGCGGATGAAGTGCTGGAGCTGTTTATGGAACTTGAAATGCCGGACGAACAATTTGATTCGCCGTTTGTATATACATCGGCAAAAACGGGAATAGCTTTTATAGAGCTTGGTCAAGACGGTGTGGACATGGAGCCGCTGTTCGACGCTATTGTGTCCCACGTACCCGCGCCCGCGGGCGACCCTGACGCGGGCCTGCAATTGTTAATATCCACTATTGATTATAACGAATATGTCGGGCGCATAGGCATAGGCAAGGTGGAAAACGGCGCCATATACCCAGGCATGGACGCGGTTATTGTAAACGCCCACGAACCGGATAAACTCCGCAGGTTTAAAATCGGCAAGGTATTCGAGTTCGAGGGCCTTAACCGGGTCGAAACGCCTGTGGGCGCTTGCGGCGCCATTGTGGCGGTTACGGGCGTATCCGACCTTGCTATAGGCGATACGGTCTGCTCACCGGATAACCCCTGCCCTGTTCCCTTTGTTAAAATTACGGAACCGACTATAGCAATGACATTTATTGTAAACGACAGCCCCTTCGCGGGGCGCGAAGGGAAGTTTGTTACCAGCCGTCACCTTCGGGAGCGGCTGTTTAAAGAACTGAACACCGACGTAAGCCTGCGCGTGTCCGAAACCAGCTCCACGGAAGCCTTTAAGGTCTCGGGCAGGGGTGAGCTGCATCTTTCCATATTAATAGAAACTATGCGGCGCGAGGGTTACGAGTTCCAGGTATCCAAGCCGGAGGTGCTCTTCCGTGAGGAGAACGGCCAGCGGCTGGAACCTGTGGAAACCGTAATTGTGGACACGCCCGACGAGTTCGCCGGCGTTGTGATAGAAAAACTGGGCAGGCGCAAGGCGGAATTGGAATTAATGTCACAGCCCGGCGGCGGATATACGCGCTTGAGCTTTTCCATACCCTCTCGGGGGCTTATAGGATATCGCGGCGAGTTTTTGACAGACACCAAGGGCAACGGTGTGTTAAACGCCCTATTCAAGGGTTACGAGCCTTACCGGGGCGATATTCAGAAGCGGCAGGAAGGCTCGCTTATCGCCTTTGAATCCGGCGAGTCGGCGGTCTACGGCCTGTACAACGCCCAGGAGCGCGGCGAACTGTTCATAGGCCCCGGGGTGAACGTGTACGCCGGTATGATTGTGGGGCGCAACGCCCGCAGCGGCGATATGGAAGTAAACGTCTGCAAGAAGAAACAGCTGACGAACATACGCGCCGCCGGCTCGGACGAATCCCAGCGGCTTTCGCCGCCCTTGGCCCTTAGCCTGGAGCAGTCGCTGGATTTTATAGCGGACGACGAACTGGTGGAAGTAACGCCTCAAAATTTGCGTATGCGCAAGAAAATACTCGACGCCACGGCGCGAATACGTGCCAGACGAAAATAGATTACCCGCGCGCCGGGCAAGCTCGGCTATCCCGGAGCCGGTTTATAAACGTCAAAAAGCTAACTATAAAGGAAGAAAAGACATGGGAGAGAAAAAAGCCTCATTTGTAAAGCAGGCCGCCATATTGGCGGCCGCTGGGTTAATCGTCAGGTTTATCGGTTTTGTTTACCGCCTGCCGCTTACGAACTTAATCGGCGATAACGGCAACGCTATATATAGCAACGGCTATTACCTATATACATTTTTTCTTGTGTTGTCGTCTGCGGGAATGCCCGCGGCAATTTCTAAAATGGTTTCCTCGCGGATTACCCTTAACCAGCACAGGAACGCCCACATGGTCTTCCGCGTGGCAATGGCTGTCGCGGTTTCCATGGGGCTTGCCGGTACGCTTATTCTCGGATTTGGCGCGCGCTTTCTTTCCGAAATAACTAAGAACCCTTACAGTTATTACTCCATACTAACCCTATCACCCACTGTTTCCATTGTGGCGGTTATGTCAGTATACCGCGGGTATTTTCAGGGAATGCACAGCACAGTGCCCACAGCCATATCGCAGATTGTCGAGCAAGTGGTAAACGCCGTCTCCAGTGTACTGCTGGCCGCCCTGCTGGTGAAACAAGGCATAGAGTTCGGCGCGGCGGGCGGCACCGCGGGAACGGGCATAGGCGCGCTGGCGGGCTGCGTCTGCTTGTTTTTCATGTATCGCCTGGCGCGCCCGCTGATACTGAAGAAGTTCCGCCACGACAGGGACTACGAGGGGTTCGAATCTGTGGGGGCCATTGCCTCGGAACTTTTGCGCACTTCGCTGCCGATTATCGCGGGCACGGCTGTGTTCAGCTTCTCCAACCTGATCGACATGACGATGGTATACCACCGGCTTGAAAGCATAGGCATGGCCCACAGCCAGGCCGAACTGCTGTACGGCCAGCTGACGGGCAAGTACGTCCTGCTGACCACCCTGCCGGTTTCCGTGGCTACCGCCCTTGCCACAGCTGTCGTGCCAAACGTGGCGGCCTCTGTCACACTTAAAAACACAACGGCGGTTCACCAAAAGACCAACACCGCCCTGCGTCTGACCATGCTGTTTTCCGTACCTGCCGCAATGGGCATAGGGGTCCTGAGCAACCAGATTCTCGCCCTGCTCTTCCCGCGTTACAGGGATGGCGGCGATTTGCTGCGCATAGGCGCGGTAAGCATAGTGTTTCTGGCGTTGGCACAAATTTCCACCGGTATCTTGCAGGGCATCGGCCGCATAAAAATTCCGGCCCTGGCCGCTATGTGCGGCGCGCTTGTAAAAATTCCGCTTAACTATGTTCTTATCGCAATACCCGATTTAAACATTAAAGGCGCGGTTATCAGCACTATCGCCTGCTACGTCGTAGCCTCGCTTATAGACCTGGGGATGCTTAGCCGCACAATGTACGTTAAGCCGGACCTGGCCGGCGTGCTGCTTAAGCCCGCTTTAAGCGCCGGTGTTATGGGCCTTTGCACTTACGTTACCTATTACGTGGTCTATTATATGCTGCCCGTAAACGCCGTGGCGCTGCTGGCCGCCATTGTGATAAGCATCGCGGTTTATATCGGCATGTTGGTAATGCTGAAAGGCTTACATAGATCCGACATGCTGGCGCTGCCCTACGGCAGAAAAATCGTGGCGGTAATGGAACGGTATCACATGCTTAAATAAGGCCGGCGGTTTTTGTGTGAAAAAGCTCCTTAATAGACTCGTTGGCGTCCAGGAGCGGCGCGAGGGACCTTGAATAATTCAAAAAATCTATAAGCCGCGCCAGCAGGTCGGACATGTCCACCTCCTTGTACCATTTGTGCTGCCGCAGTTCCGGCGGCGTATAGCTTAAGTTAGTGGAGTACACCCGGTCGATAAGACCCTGGCGGCACAGCCTGTCGAACCGGGCGACGCCTTCCGTGAACAGGGCGTATGCCGCCGCCACGAATATCCTCCGGGCCTTCATCTTGTTCAGTGTAACCGCCAGTTCGACTATAGAGTCGCCGGTAGCGATCATGTCGTCCACAATCAGGACGTTCTGCCCCTCTACCGAGCGGCCCATGTATTGATGC
Source organism: Clostridiales bacterium (assembly GCA_031297485.1). Taxonomy (GTDB): domain Bacteria; phylum Bacillota; class Clostridia; order Lachnospirales; family JAISYE01; genus JAISYE01. The sequence goes on along the minus strand of JAISYE010000146.1, from coordinate 10,358 downwards.
GCCACAATCGGGTTTCTGCCGTTCACAACCACCTTATAATCGCGGCGCTTATAGAACAGCCCCACGTCCGCGCCCAGCACTGAAGCGTAAAATATAGCCCGTTCCATACCTCCGGTGTCAGGGCTTATTACAATTAAGTCGTCCGCCGAAGCCAGTTCCTTTTCGTTGTCCAGCAATGCCTTTATTATGTCAAATGTGGTGTAGAGGTTCTCAAAAGAAACCAGCGGTATCGAATTTTGTACGCTGGTCGCGTGTACGTCAAAAACCACGATGTCATTTACTCCCATATTGGCAATCTCCTGTAAGGCCATAGCGCAGTCCAGGGATTCGCGGCCCTTGCGCTTGTCCTGTCTTGAGGCGTACAGCAGCGGCATAATAAGCGTGGTGCGTCTGGCCTTGCCGCCTATGGCGGATATTGTGCGCTTAACGTCCTGGAAATGTTCGTCCGGGCCCATATGGTTAGTAAAGCCGTACATATCGTAGGTGCAGTTGTAATTGCCTATGTCGCAAAGCAGGTATATATCCTTGCCGCGCACTGTCTCGCGCAGCTTGACCTTGCCCTCTCCGTTGGAAAAGCGCACCTCTTCCGCCGCCACCATGTACGATTCTGGCTGAGGTCTGGCGTCATGCTGAAAATCTATATTGTTCCTGCGCCGTTCTATTATGCGCCGGTTTACCTTCTCGCCAAGTTCATGGGCGCTTTTTAACGCTATTATGCCAAGCTGGCCAAATGTAGAATCCGCGTTTATATCCGTTACCATTGAAATATCTCCTATATTTGACTCTGTTAATAGACCAATAGCGATTGAACGTCATAACCGCTTAAAATCCGCTTGCCGCCAAGGGCCGCAAGCTCGATAAAAAACACCATGCCGCATACCACGCCGCCCACTTCTTCCACCAGTTCCGCCAGTGCCTTGCAGGTCCCGCCGGTGGCCAGCAAGTCGTCCACGATTGCGACGCGCTGGCCGGGCTTTATAGCGTCGGTATGCATTTCAATAACCGACGTGCCGTATTCCAGCCCGTACTGTTTGCTAAGCGTCTTGTACGGCAGTTTCCCGGCCTTGCGTATGGGTATAAAACCCTTGCCGAACCTATAGGCCATAGGCACGCCAAAAATAAAACCCCGCGATTCTGGGCCGACTATTAAATCGAACTCTATACTCGCGAGTTTCTGCGCCATTTCGTCCATCGCCTGCTTCAGCGCGGACGGGTCCTGCAAAACAGGGGTAATGTCCCGGAACAGTATGCCTGGCTCCGGAAAATCCGGTATTGAACGTATCTTTTCCTTTAAATCCATGATTATACCTTCTTTCTGTTCATCTGCCGCCGGAATTTTAGCGAAGCCTCAAGGGCCTGACGGCGGTTTGCCCGTTGTCGCGCGCCGCCATAGGACGCGTTTGAAAACTGGATTCAGCGCGAAGCGTCGAGCAAGCTCGACTATCATTGCAGCGGTTTTATTCGAAATTTCGCGCTTTGAGGAATTTTCAAACACGCCTTAGTTCGCCGGGTTCTTTACTAAAAAATCCTTCAGCTTCATCTGGACCGATACCTGATTATTATACTCGTTAATCTCCAGCGAGTAAACAACATCAAGGGATAAACCCGCGCTCCGCAGCACGCCGTTTAATATTTTGTTTGCTTCGTAAGCGTCGTATAAGCCGCGCACCTGCTCCTGGAATTTATCCAGCAGCCCGAAGCCCACGGCGCGTATTAGGCGCGGCGAGTCCGGCACGGGGAAGGCAAACGTCAGCATGTTTTTGTCATCATATACTTTAAGCTGCTCGGGCGCAAGGCCGCGCGTTAAAAAAAGCGGGGACTTGTTTCCCTTGCCAAAGGGTCCCATAACGCGCAGCGCGTCGGCTAGCTCGTAAGTGGCGTCGCGCAGGGATAACTCCTCGTCAATCTTTATTTCGGGAATTAAGTCCTCGGGTTGAAGGGTAAAATTTTCGTTAAGCGCGCGCCTAAGGGGTTCGATGTTATCCCGGCGCAGCGACATCCCCGCCGCCATTGGATGCCCGCCGAACCGCAAAAAGAGCTTCCGGCATCTATAAAGCTCGCTGAAAATATTATAGCCTTCTATGGAACGGGCGGAGCCTTTAACGCAATCCACGCCCCGGGTAAGCACAATTGTGGGGCGGCAGAGGGTTTCCTTTATACGCCCGGCTACTATTCCGGCGATGCTTTCATGCACTTCCTCATCATACACCACAATAACATTGGGGATGTCAGATTTCAGACCGCCAAGCACACGCGTTACGGCCGCGGAGGTCATGCTCTTGCGCTCCTCGTTAAGCTCGGCCAGCTTGCGCGCCTGGGTCCGCGCCTGGTCAGGGTCGCCGCACAAAAACAATTCCACGGCCAGGGTTGCGCGTTCCAACCTGCCCGTGGCGTTAATACACGGCCCTAAAATAAAGCCTACCACATATTCTGTTATCTGCTTTTCGGCGAAGCCCTTTTCATCTATTAACATTCCCAGGCCAAGGTTAATGTGCTTATTGCGGTTTAAAATATCCAAGCCGGTTTTCACTATTATCCTGTTTTCGTCCAGCAAGTCCACAATATCACAGAATGTGGCCAGCATGGCGAACACCATAAATTCGTCGGATTCATCAAAAGGTATATCCGCGGTTCTGCAAAAGAGTTCCGCGAATTTATAGGCAATACCGGCAGCCGAAAGCAATTTAAAGGGGTACGTGCAGTCCCGCTGTTTGGGATCCACAACAGCGTCAGCGGGCGGAAGCACATCGCGGCGGAGACCGTTATCCTCCAGGAAACTTGGCTCGTGATGGTCGAGCACAACTACCTTTAGGCCAAGTTCCTTTGCCTCCCGCACTTCCTCGTGGGCGGCTATTCCATTATCGCAGGCGATAATTAGATCCACCTCGGACTCCCTGAGGTCGCGCACCGCCCCGCTGTTAAGGCCATAGCCCTCGTCCTCGCGGTGCGGTATGTAATAAGTTACGTCCGCTCCAAATTTTTTCAAAATTTTATAGAGGATAACAGTGGCTGTTACGCCGTCCACGTCGTAATCGCCGTACACGGCTATTTTCTCAAAGGACCGCGCCGAAGCCAGGGCGATTTCAACAGCCTTCGGCAGGTCCTTCATTGCGCCTGGGTCGTGCATAAACGCCGGCGACGGGTGCAGGTAGCGCAGCGAGTTATTCTTTGTGCGCACCCCGCGGTTTACCATTGCCTGCGCCAGGACCGGGTGTATTTTCAACACCTTGGTCATAAGGCCGATATCAGCCTCCTGCTTTTCTACAAGCCATTTACTCATGAAAAAAACCTCCGAGTCCGCGCCTAGGCAGGATGGTTCCCACAGGCGCGGGCTTTAAAAAACACAAACAAACACCTAGGGGCGTGACCCATAGGCGCGAACTTAAGGCCAACGGACACTTCACCGTTAGGGGAAGGTCAAAAGATTAAGACCAACGGACAGTTCACCGTTAGGGGCTCTGCCCCAAACCCCGCTGGGGACTTCGCCCCCAGACCCCTTCTTAAGTGCGGCGGGTACAACGCTTTTTGATGCAGGTACAGTCTTTTCAATTTTATTTATTGAAAAATTGCATACTGCATAAGAATGCCGCGCTTGACGCGCGAAAGATGGGGTCAAGGGGCGGAACCCCTTGCGGGAGTTTGGGGGTGGGGGGGCAGAGCCCCCAAGGTTTTAGTTTTTGACCTTTCAAGCCATACCCGTTGTCTACCGTGCCCGGGCGAAAGCCTTCTTGGGTCCGACGGTCAGTACGTACCAAACCGAGCCGGAGATAAAAATAGAGGAATAAGTCCCGCATACTATGCCGACAATAATCGGCAGCATAAACTCCTTAATGGAGGTAACGCCGAAGATATATAGCGTGACAGTGGTGAATAGGGTTGTAATCGAAGTATACAGACAGCGTTTAAGCGTCTGGGTAATGCTGACGTTAATCGTCTCCTCGTTGGTGGACCGCCGGAGAAGCGAGCGGTTTTCGCGTATGCGGTCGAAAATAATAATAGTGGCGTTAATCGAGTAGCCCAATATAGTCAGCAATGCGGCGATAAAGGAATAATTAAGCGGTATTCTGAATACGGCGTAAGACAACACAACAATAATCACGTCATGGGCCAGAGCGATTATAGCGCTGCCGCCCGCCACAATATTCTTAAACCGGAAAGAGACATAGGCCAGTATAATAACGCAGGCCGCGAGAATGGCCTGGACAGCCGAGCGCTGCATTTCGCCGCTTATTGTCGCGCTGATGTCCTGATAATTAATGTTGGCCTTTGGCAGGGAATAAGTCTGCACCAGTTTAGCGATAATCTCCTCACGGACAGACTGGTCCACTGTTTGGATAACTATACTGACCTCGTTGCCGCCCAAAATTTTAACTACTTGGGGGTTGGGCTGACCGGTTAATTCCGTGACAATCGCGCGTATATTGTCAACGTCAGGGTCTTCGTTAAATGTTATAGTAAACTCCGTGCCGCCTTTAAACTGCACGTCGTAGTTAAAAGCGCCCCTGCCCAAAGCGACGTTTACCAGCATTACAGCAAGGCCAATGACAATAAGGCCAAGCGAAATTAAAAACCATTTGTTACGATTTGTGATAATCTCCATAATAAACGTCTCCCCTATTTCGAACCATAAAGTTTTGGATTAACAACGCCCGCGCCGTACAAGCTTTTCATAATAAACCGCGTTATTACAAGCGCTGTGAACATAGACAGCACCACGCCAATGGCCAGCGTCTCGGCGAAGCCTTTGACCGGGCCTGTCCCCAGCCAGAACAGAACAGCGGCGGCCAGAATAGTGGTTATATTGCTGTCCAATATAGCGGGGAACGCGCGGTGGTAACCCGCGTCCAAGGCGGCGCGCAATGTCTTGCCGCTGCGCAGTTCCTCTTTAAGGCGTTCGAAAATAATTATATTCGCGTCCACCGCCATACCGACGGAAAGGACTATGCCCGCGATACCCGGCAGGGTAAGCGTAACGCGCATTAAACTCAACAGCACAAGCTCCAGGCCGAGATAGATAATGAGCGCCAGCCCGGCCGCGGCGCCGGAGACTTTATACATAACAATCATGAACACAAAAACCATCGCAAAGCCAATGGCGCCGGCCAGCAGCCCGGAGTTTAAGGAATCCGCGCCCAGGCGCGCGCCCACGTTGTTCATGCTTATAACGTTCAAGTTAAAGGGCAGGGCGCCGGCCTTAATAAGACCCGCCAGGTCCTCCGCCTCCTTTGTTGTGAAGCTGCCTGTTATAACGGCGCTGTTTTCCGTTATCTGCGACTGGACCGTAGGCGCGCTTATAACCTGGTCGTCCAGAAGAATATATAATGGCTTGCCTATATTATTCTTAGTCGCTTCCGAAAACGCCTGACGGCCTTCCTCGCTGAATTCCAAGGAAACCTGCGGTAGGGTCACGTTTGGGTTTTGCGGGTCCGTCCCCGCGCTTTTAACCGCGTTTACCACCTGCGCGCCTGTCAGAAGCACGTTGCCTTCCTCGTCCGCAAACTGCAGAAGCGCTGTGCGCCCTATTTCTTTTATCGCGGTTTCAGCGTCAGCCACGCCCGGAATATCCACGCGTATGCGATTGTCTCCCTGCTGGCCCACTTCCGCTTCGGTGTAATTGAGGTTGTCCAGCCGCCCGCGTATCAGGGCTATGGCGGAATACATCTCCTCCCGGGTGGGGGACTCTTTGTCGGCCTCGTAAACTATATTTACGCCGCCTTTCAAGTCCAGCCCCTGTTTTATATTCGCCGCTCCCAGCAGTTTATCCGGCCCCAGCCCAAAAAAGGACAAGCAGCACAGCCCGGCCGCCGCCGCGGCCAACAAAACAAGAATACCTATACTTTTCGCCTTCATTTTTCAGAAGTCCTCCTCGTAATACTTACCTTTTCCAGTGCTTTAAACGCTTTAAAACACTCCGGTAAAAATTTTCACATGTGGATTATTATATCGGTTTAAATATTCAGCGTCAATAAGAATTTCCCGCGCGGCCTTATGGTGTCTATTCAGAGGTCAAATCACCGTTAGGGGCAAACGGGCGGGCTGATCCCGCCCTTACGATATTGTGTGTATCGTAGGTCCCGGACCCTTTCTTGCGCTTCGCGCGCATTCATTAAAGAACCGACGAACAAGAACCTTGCGCCTCTGAATAGACACTAATATACTTGCGAATGTTGAGATTTGCCCGCTTAACCTGTTGGCATTGTATTTCAAACTTAAACCCCCTTTCAGTATACGGGACGGGTATTGACTGCTTCAAACTCAATAAATTGTTGCTATGTGAAAATCATATATCATCTTACTATATTTGTCAATAGGCTTAAAAAAATTGTTGCAAAGTGAAAATTCATATGGTATAATATTATTTATGGAGGTGAGGGCATGACGAATGAAGTAAACAACGGTTACGGCGAACGGCTGCGGTCTTTACGGAAAGCTCTCAATAAAACACAGATGGAATTTGCCGGTCTAATTAAAACGACAAACGGTCATATTTCAGACATGGAGAAAGAACGAAAAAATCTTTCGGAACGTAGTATTAAAATTATCTGCGGTGAATTCAATGTAAATGAGGAATGGCTTCGCACGGGAAACGGCGGTATGTTCAATGACGTGCCCTCAGAGGAAATAGAAAAGTTAGCAAAGCGATATAAATTGCCCTGCATGGCTAAACGTATTATTAAAGCCTTCGTTGAACTTAACGAAAAGGATATGGGCGCTGTTATGCGCTTCATAGGCAAGATCGCGGCGGAAGAAATCGCGCCGCCTGTCAGTCCGCCGGAAGAAGAATACCGCGCCGAATAGAATAAGGGCTTGACAAATGAAAGATTTTTATGATTTTTCAAAAGGCTTTAAAAATCCACACGCGGAACGAATTAGAAAATATGGCTATACCATCACAATTCATCATGAATCTGCTGATGGCGGCTGGGATGAATTCCGCAAAGTTAGTCCTGAGGAATCAGAATCAGAAAGAGAGAAGGCCTTAAGAAATATAGATGAAGACGCTTTATCTCCTGAAGAAATCAAAGCACTCAATGGATACCGCGCGGCAAATCCGTTATCTGCTGAAATAGCAGCGCTTGAAGATTATCGCGCTGATAAGGCATGGACGCCGTGATGTCCGATATTCCCCCCACGGGCGGCAGGAACAAAATAGTTGGTAACTATAGGTTTTTGGCGTTATAATCCCTTTGGAATTTTCGCCGCCTAACGTTGATTTGTCTGTTGAGACGCGGCTTAGCCGCTCATCAACGGACATAGCCTAACGGCGGACTGTTTGCGGGTTATTGTTCGTCGGGTTACCTCTTGACACCCAATCTAATGTGTATTACAATATAGCGGTAGTCGGTAGAATCGCATACCATTGGCGCATACTACTGAGCTGAAAGGAGGAAGTCTATTGGAAAACCTGACTGAAATGCTGAAGGGCGTGTTAGAGGGCAGCGTCCTGGAACTCATCAGCCGGGGGGAAACCTACGGCTATGAAATTACGCGGAAGCTGAACGCGCTCGGCTTCACCGACGTGATAGAGGGAACGGTTTATACCATTCTCGTGCGACTGGAGAAGAACAAGCTCGTCGAGGTTTCCAAAAGGCCCTCCGATATGGGGCCGCCGCGCAAGTTTTTCAGGCTTACCGAGGAGGGGCGGCGGGAACTGAAACTTTTTTGGGAAAAATGGGCCTTTGTTACGTCCAAAATAAATCAATTACAGGAGGGAAGCCTTTTATGAACATTTTCGAGGAATGGGCGAAAATTTCGGCGGAAAAGCGGTTGTTCCGCGAGTACCGCAAACGCGCCGAAGCGCTGCCCAAAGAATACCGCGTCGTGTTCTTCGAGATGGAGCAATATATCTGGAATTTTGCCCTGGACGGTCTGATTGATGTGCTTTCAGACATAATAACGCTTTTTGAAACCGGCGCGGCGGACGGCAAACACGTCCTGGAGATTACAGGGCATGACGTTTTGGGATTCTGCGACGGTCTGCTCCAGGAGTGGAGGAGCCGTACATGGCAAGGTAAAGTCCGCGAAAGGTTTAACGAGAGAATCCATAGGAAATTGGAGGCATTGAAGGAATGAACGCAATTAACGTGTCGGGACTTCGCAAGTCCTTTAAGGCTCAAGCCGTACTAGGCGGCGTGAGTTTTAACGTAAAGCGGGGTGAGATATTCGCTCTGCTGGGTTCCAACGGCGCGGGCAAAACTACTACCGTCAAAATCCTCACCACCCTGCTGCGCGCTGACGAAGGTGCTGCCCAGGTCTGCGGCTTTGACGTCAGAAAACAGGGGCGTGAGGTGCGGGCCTGCATAAGCCTGACAGGTCAGTTCGCGGCGGTGGACGACATTCAGACTGGGCGCGAGAACCTGATTATGGTAGGTAAGCTGCGCCATCTGCCCGACCCTGAAACAGAAGCGGAAAAACAGCTTGAAGCCTTCGGCCTGACCGACGCGGCGGACAAACCGCTTTCGGTCTATTCCGGCGGTATGCGGCGGCGCTTGGATTTGGCGATGAGCATGGTTGGCGGCCCGCGGGGGCTGTCCAATCCGCAGGGTAGGGGAGTGCAGGTTGTGTTCCTCGACGAGCCCACCATAGGGCTGGACCCGCAAAGCCGCCTGTCTGTCTGGAATACAATCCGCAAGATGTCAAAATCCGGCGCAACCATATTCCTGACCACGCAGCACCTTGAGGAAGCGGACAGTCTGGCGGATAAAATCGCGGTACTGCACAAGGGTACAATCGCGGCCGAGGGAACGGCGGCGGAACTCAAGAAACTCGCGCCGCCTCCGAAACTCGAGCTCTCCTTTTTAGAGGAAACCCATATGGCCCGGGCGCGGGAAATTCTTACGGAATATCAGACGGAAGCCGGCGCCCTGACGCTCTTGGTAATGACGGACGGAAGTGTCAAACAAGCCGCGGCAATTTTATACAAACTGGAAAGCGCGGGGATTGCGGCGGCCTTTGCCCAAAAACCGCCGACCCTTGAGGAAGCGTTCCTGTCAATTATCAAGGAGGGGACAAAATGAACATTAAATACGCAATAAGCGACACGGTGGTTATGACAGACCGGGTGTTGAAGCAAATGCTCCGCAGCCCGGACACGGTTATCACGGTGTTGATTATGCCCATTATGATGCTGCTTGCCATGCGGTTTGTGTTTGGCGGCGCGATGAATTTGGGCGGTATTGGCACGGCGGATTATATGCTGCCGGGGATTATTCTTATGTGCGTACTCAGCGGTATCGCGTACACAGCGTTCAGGCTTAACAATGATGTGCAAAAGGGCATTTTTGAGCGGTTCCATTCTATGCCAATCGCAAAGTCAAGTATTCTGGGCGGGCATGTGCTGACTTCCGTTATCAGCAACGCTGTTTCGGCAGCCGCCTTGGTTCTTGCCGGGCTGCTTGTCGGTTTCCGTCCGCAAGCCGGTCTTGTGGGGCTCTTGCTGGCGGCGGCGGTTATCCTGCTGTTTATCGCCGCCATGACCTGGGTCAGCGTGTTTTTCGGACTGATTGCAAAATCGACGGAAACATCCAGCGTGTTCTCCTATCTGCTTATTGGCTTGGCGTTCACCAGTTCGTCCTTTGTACCCGTGGGTACTATGCCCGCCGCTCTTGCCGCCTTTGCGAAGTATCAGCCCATGACGCCTATCGCGGACTGCGTGCGGGCTTTGTTTTTGGGGCGGCCCCGGGCGGGCAGCCTATGGATTGCGCTCGCTTGGTGCGTTGGCATTGGCGCGGCTTTTTGGGCGCTGTCGATACAGGCGTATAATCAGAGACGGAAATAGACAAAAAATTCACAAAAAAAGGAGCGACAATTTATGTGGAAATGTGAAAAATGCGGACGGCAATTTAAAAATATTAATCAGGACCATTATTGCGGCGACGCGACCGCGGCTATCGACGAATACATCGCCGCCCAGCCGGAGGATGTGCGCCCGCTGCTGAACAAGGTACGCGAAACCATCAGGGGCGCGGCGCCTGACGCCGCCGAAAAAATATCCTGGAGGATGCCAACCTACTGGCAGGGCGAAAATCTGATTCATTTCGCCGCGTTTAAGAAGCACCTCGGCATCTACCCCGGCGACCTTACCCTTACCCCCTTCGAGGACAAACTGGCGGACTACCGCCACAGCAAGGGCGCCATTCAATTCCCTTACGACAAGCCCATCCCCTACGGGTTGATTGCCGAGATTACGGCCTACAGGGTTCAGGCGGCGAAAAAGTTTCAATCCACATCCGTGTGAGTCACAGATGACCTTAACAGATTTGCGTGTTAAGGTTCATCATTATACTCACACACGAAAACATCTTCTAAAAATCTTTCAGTGTTTTCGTGTGTGAGCAACCAACAACCGGCGTGAAAAG
>JAISYE010000145.1 GCA_031297485.1 Clostridiales bacterium | reverse complement strand
TTGAGTTTAGTATACATTTCCTTAAACTCTTTCATATATGGATTGTAGGAGAAAGCAAGGAAGAAGAATTTTAAATTATTACCCACAGCTTTATTGCTTTTATCATTCATCAACTTAGTCCGTTACGTCTTAAAGCGTATATAGGACGTGTTTGAAAATTGGATTCCAGCGCGAAGCGTCGAGCAAGCTCGACTATCATTGCAGCGGTCTCATTCGAAATTTCGCGCTTTAAAAAATTTTCAAACACGCCTTAAATAAAACTCGTTATTGCGCCAGCCTCTTATAGGAACCCAACCTGCGCTTGGCGTCGCCTTCCGCGGCCACAAACAATTCGTCCGCCACCTGTGGGAAGGAAATTTTAAGCGACGTATAGCGCGTTTCGCTGCCCAGGAAGTCCTGGAAACTAGCCGTGGGCTCTTTGGAATCCAGCGCAAAGGGATTCTTGCCTTCGGACTCCAATAGGGGGTTGTAGCGGTACAGGTGCCAGTACCCGGCTTCCACAGCCCGCTTCGATTCCAGCTGCGTCGTGCCCATGCCCTGCTTTATGCCGTGGTTAATGCACGGCGCGTAGGCGATAATTAGGGACGGGCCGTGATAGTTTTCCGCCTCTGTTAGCGCCTTTATGAGCTGGTTCTGGTTGGCGCCCATAGCCACCTGAGCCACATACACATATCCATAGCTCATAGCCATCATGCCCAAGTCCTTTTTGCGCACACGCTTGCCTGCCGCGGCAAACTGGGCCACAGCCGCGGTAGGGGTCGATTTGCTGGACTGCCCGCCTGTGTTGGAATAAACCTCTGTGTCAAACACCAGCACGTTTACATCCTCGCCGGAGGCCAGCACATGGTCAAGTCCGCCGTAGCCTATGTCATAGGCCCAGCCGTCGCCGCCGAAAATCCATTGGGATTTCTTGACAAGTACGTCGTCGTTATCCACAATGTGCTTGTACAGCGCGTCACAGGAGCACCCGCAGGACCCACATTCCACAACCGCCGTCTTAACCGCGGCGCGTACTTTCTCCGCGGCGCCTCTGGAGCCTTTGGCGTCGTTCATATTGTCAAGCCACTCCCGGGCCGCTTCCTTAAGGCCCCATTCCTCCGGCAGGTCCTCGGCCAGAAGCGCTTTCATGACGTCCGCCAGCTTTGCGCGGCGTTGTTTTACAGCAAGGTACATTCCAAAGCCGTACTCCGCGTTGTCCTCGAACAGGGAATTGGCCCAGGCGGGGCCGTGACCGTTAATGTTAGTGGTGTACGGCGTAGAGGGCGCGCTGCCGCCCCAAATGGACGAACAGCCCGTGGCGTTGGCAATGTACATCCTGTCGCCAAAGAGCTGAGTCAGAAGTTTGGCGTAAGGCGTTTCCCCACAACCCGCGCACGCGCCGGAAAATTCCAGCAGCGGCTGTTCAAACTGGCTGCCCTTTACCGTCTCCGGGTTGGCCGGGTTTGGCTTGCGCTCCAGGCTTAAGGCAAAATTCCAGTTTTCCGCCTGGCCTAGCTGCGACGCTATGGGCTGCATAATCAGCGCCTTTTCCTTGGCGGGGCATACTTGCGCGCAGTTTCCGCAGCCCGAACAGTCAAGAGCGTCAACCTGCATTCTGTATTTATATTTTTCAAAACCTTTGCCAATGGCCTGCTTAGTTTCAAAGGAAGCGGGCGCCTGGGCCAGTTCCTCCGCCGCGGCGAGAAACGGCCTGATGGCCGCGTGGGGGCAGACATAGGAACATTGGTTGCACTGTATGCACTTATCCACTTGCCAGCAGGGAACGTCTATTGCTATGCCGCGCTTCTCGTAAGCCGCCGTGCCTTGTGGGAAGGTGCCGTCCTCACGGCCTTTAAACGCGCTTACAGGCAGCAGGTCGCCTTTTTGGGCGTTTACGGGGTGGACAATATCCCTGATAAACTGCGGTTCCTCGGCGCTGGAAACGGGATTGGCTTGTTTGTCAGCGTCAAGCCAGGCCGCTGGTACACTTACGCGCACAACGCCAGTTATGCCCTCGTCCACAGCCGCGTAGTTCATGTTGACTATCTTCTCGCCCTTCTTGCCATAGGTGTCGTATATGGCCTTTTTCATAAACGTTACGGCGTCGCCTATGGGGATAATTTCCGTGAGCTTAAAGAACGCCGCCTGCAGCACTGTGTTAATGCGGTTGCCAAGCCCGATTTTCTTCGCTATTTCCGTGCCGTCGATTGTGTAGAACTTTATATTATGTTTGGCGATGTAACGCTTCATTTCAGCCGGGAGCTTTTCATCCAGTTCGTCTTCGGACCACAGGCAGTTCAGCAGGAACACGCCGCCGTCTTTTAAATCGGAAAGCATATCGTACTTGTCCACATAGGACGGATTATGGCACGCCACAAAGTCCGCGGTCTTTACAAGGTATGTGGCCCTGATGGGAACCTTCCCAAAACGGAGGTGGGACTGGGTTATACCGCCCGACTTCTTGGAGTCGTATGAAAAATAAGCCTGGGCGTACATATCCGTATGGTCGCCGATTATTTTAATAGAGTTCTTGTTAGCGCCCACAGTGCCGTCTGAACCTAGGCCCCAGAACTTGCAGCTGGTGGTGCCCTTCGGCGTTACGTCCACTTCCTGCCCTACAGGAAGCGAAAAGTTTGTCACGTCGTCGGTTATACCAACCGTAAAATGGTTCTTGGGGGCGTCCTGGCTCAAATTGTCGTAAATTGCCAAAATCTGCGCGGGAGTCACGTCCTTGGAGCCAAGACCGTAGCGTCCGGCGACAATCATGGGCGGCATAGCGCGGCCGGCTTCAAAGAACGCGGTGCACACATCCTGGTACAGCGGCTCGCCAAGGGCGCCGGGTTCCTTCGTCCTGTCTATAACGGCTATTTTCTTCGCGCTGGAGGGTATGGCCTCCAACAGGCGCTCCGCGGAAAACGGCCGGAACAGGCGCACTTTTACAAGCCCTGCTTTTTCGCCCTTTGCCGCCAGGTAGTCTATGGTTTCCTCTATGGCGTCGCATACGGAACCCATCGCGATTATAACACGCTCCGCGTCGGGCGCGCCGTAATAATTAAACAGCTTGTAGTCCCGTCCGGTAAGCTGGTTTATTTCTGCCATATAATTTTCTACTATACCGGGAACCGCCAGGTAGAAGGGGTTGCAAGCCTCCCGCGCCTGGAAGAAAATGTCCGGGTTTTGCGCCGTGCCGCGCAGGACAGGGTGCTCGGGGTTAAGGGCGTTCTTCCTAAAAGCGGCTATGGCGTCCCAGTCCAGGAGCTTGCCCAGGTCCTCATAGTCAAGGGTTTCGATTTTTTGTATTTCGTGGGAAGTACGGAAGCCATCAAAGAAATGCAAAAACGGCACCCTTCCCTTTATGGCCGAAAGGTGCGCTACAGCGCCCATGTCCATTACTTCCTGGACATTGGCCGACGCCAGCATAGCAAAGCCAGTCTGACGGCAGGCGCAAACGTCGGAATGGTCGCCGAAAATAGACAGAGCGTGGCTGGCCAGCGCCCGGGCGCTTACGTGCATAACGCCCGGCAGCAGTTCGCCCGCTATTTTGTACATATTAGGAATCATCAGCAGCAAGCCTTGCGACGCGGTGTATGTAGTCGTAAGCGCCCCTGCCGCCAGCGAGCCGTGCACTGCCCCTGCCGCGCCCGCCTCCGACTGCATTTCCACAACTTTTACCTCTTGTCCGAAAAGATTCTTTTTCCCATTGGCCGCCCACTCGTCGGTGTGCTCCGCCATTGGGGACGACGGAGTAATAGGATAGATACCCGCCACCTCTGTAAAAGCGTAGGAAACATACGCGGCGGCGGAATTACCATCCATTGTTTTCATAGTTTTAGACATGCGGTGTCCTCCTTATAGTTTGTTTGATGGTTACTGTTAAAGATTATACCTCAATATGGTTGACAAGTAAAGTTGTTTTAATACGCGCGTATTATTTTTTCCGGGCGGCTATTATAACCAGTACCCCGACCCCCATCAGTATAAAGGGCACTATTTTCGACGGGCTACCAAAGGGAAGCTCGGGCGGCTTAAGGTTTAACAGGCCCGCAAGGCCGGCCGCTGTTACGCATATGGAAACGTAGCGCGGCCTGGCGCCTATAAACCCGCGGCCAATAAAGCACGCGCACACGCCTCCCAGCCCGACGCACATCAAAAAGAACGCGACGCTGTTGCGCGCGAAAAATGGGACCCGCAAGAGAATAAAGTACACGTACATCCACAAAAACAGGAAGCCGGGCAGCAGCAGCGCGCGCTTGTTCTTCTGAAAATACAGCAGCAGGAATATGATGCCAGGTATTAGGAAGAAAACGGAGCCTGAAATTATCGCAGGGAATATTTTGTCAAAGCCTATTGTTTTGCCTATGCCAAGGGAGTTAACTATATTGGCGGCGCCGAATAAGGTCATATAGGCGCCGGCGATAAGGGCCAGGGTTTTTCTCTTTATCCAGTACAGCAGCAGCAGCGCGAGACCCACAACAAGCGCGGTAAGCCACTGCCCGGCGCCAACGCCAAGGACGTCGTTGCTTTGCGTTACCATAAGCACGCCTATAATCAGCAACATTAAACCCATAAGCGCCTGGTTGGACTTCCGATTCATATAAAACGCCTCCAAAATTTTAGTTTGTTTAAAGAATGTCTTGTTTAAAGAATATCTGAACATTCCTTAAAGATATACTGTTTATAACAAAAAATAGTCTGATTAAACCCATCCCGCCCGGATATACCAAATCTTTACCCAAATATAAAACTCTAATTATTTGTACATAGGCCGCAGTATATAATATATAATCAGGGCTTGCCAATAATAAGAATTAAGGATAAATATACACTAGGATTATAAAACAGATATTGAAATTACGCAACCGGAGGAATTACAATGACATTGCAGCAGCTGAAATATTTTATAGAAACCGTAAACAGCGGTTCCATCAGTAAGGCGGCGGAACGCCTTTTTGTCGCGCAGCCGAGTTTATCAAACGCGCTGAAAGATTTGGAAAACGAGATAGGCGTCGAGCTTCTGAACAGAACGCCTCGGGGGGTTTCCCTTACCACGGACGGCGCGGAGTTTTTGGGCTATGCCCGACAAGTAGCCGAACAGGCGGGCCTTTTGGAACAGCGCTACCTGCACAAAAAGCCGTCGCGGCGTTTGTGCTCTATATCGGCGCAGCATTATGCCTTTGCGGTTAACGCCTTTGTGAATATGGTTAAGAAAAGCGGCGCGGAGGAATATGAGTTTACCTTGCGTGAAACACGTACCCATGAGATTATTGAGGACGTGAAAACTTTGCGAAGCGAACTCGGTATACTCTATATGAACCATTTTAACAGGAAGGTAATTGAAAAACTGCTGCGCGACAGCGGTTTGGCGTTTCATCCGCTGTTTACCGCTAAGCCGCACATCTTCGTTAGCGCCGCCAACCCACTTGCCGCGAAAGAATTTGTTACGCCCCAAGACCTGGAGGAGTATCCGTGTCTATCCTTTGAGCAGGGCGAATACAACTCCTTTTATTTTTCAGAGGAAATCCTCAGCACTGCCTTTTGCAAAAAGAGTATTAGGGTAAGCGACAGGGCGACTATTTTTAACCTAATGATTGGCTTAAACGGCTACACCATTTCGACAGGCATCCTAAGCGCGGATTTGAATGGGGACGGCATTACCGCGGTACCGCTTATGGTTGAGGATTATATGGAAGTCGGATGGATTGCCCACGACCCGGTTCAACTTACGAAACTGGCCTTGATGTATATTGACGAATTAAGACGGGTAGTGGCAGAATATGGCGTCAAAATAAACGGGTAGGTATATTAAAAAGCTATACCTGCGTATAGGTTTTTGGTGTTAGTATATAGCCCCCTTTTATGATAGGATTCGGGCATCACATTTTAGGAGGTTTTTGAATGAGCAAGAGATTTCAGACAGTGGGCAGCCTGCTGCGTCCGGCGGAACTGCTTAGTTACAAAAACGAGATTGAGCGGCGCGGCGATATTACGTACCCGTTTTACGACGACTTTGAAGGGTACAGGCAATGCGAGTTTGAGGCGACTAAGAGCGTTGTCGCAAAGCAGATTCAGCACGGCCTTGAGATACTTACAGACGGCGAATTTTCCAAGGCCCTGTGGCATTTAGACTTTGTATGGGGTCTGGATGGGATAAGCCGCTACATTGCGGAACACGGGTATTTTTTCCGAGATAAGGACGAGACCGCGAAATATGAAACGCGCCGTGATATTGGACTGCGTATTACAGGGGAATTGAGCGGCAAAAGCCATCACTTTATCAAGGTTTTCCAGCGGTTGAGCGCCATTGTGGGCGGCAGGCCCGTAAAACTGTGCGTGCCCTCTCCGTCCCATATATTCGGGGAACTCTCCTGGTCGGACAATATAGGCGGCAAAGGTTCTGTGTACGCCACGGCGCGTGAGCTGAAAGACGGGCTGGCGCGGGCGTACAAAGAGTTTGTGACGGAATACGCGGGTGCCGGCGGTAAAATCCTGCAATTTGACGACTGCCTATGGGAAATTTTTGCGGACGACAACCCAAACTCGCCGTATACGGGTGAAAATATCAACCAGGAAGCGGTCGAGGCGCTGGCGGACGAGTTTATTGGGCTTAACAATGAACTGATTGACTTTGGCCGGCGGTTGAAGCTCAAGATGTGGACCCACAACTGCCGGGGCAATTATAGTTCCCGGAACATGGGCGGCGGTTCGTACATTAAAATTGCCGAATCGTTTTTAAAGCGGCTTAAATACGATCGGTTTTTCCTTGAGTGGGACGACGAACGGGCGGGGTCCCTGGACGCGCTGAAGGTATTCGCGGATAAGCCGGAGGCTGAAATTGTGCTTGGTTTACTTTCCAGCAAGACCAACGCCTTAGATGACGAAGGCCGCGTTATCACCCTACTGGACGCGGCTTCTGGTATAATCGGCAAGGAGAGGCTGTTCCTTTCCCACCAATGCGGGTTCGCTTCCTGCGACGGCGGCAACGAACTGACCGAAGCCGAACAATGGGCAAAGATTGACCAGGGTCAGAGGATTGCCGCGCAATACTGGGGCGAGTGATTCTAATATACCGCGAATAGGCGCGGATATTACTTGCGGACGGGATTATACGCGCCAACGGGGCCGCGGGGTCTGCCCCCCATTAGCGCGGAGTTTAGGCTTGGGGAAGGTCAGAAGATTAAGGGCTTGGAGAAGGTCAGAAGATTAAGGGCTTGGGGAAGGTCAAAAGATTAAGACCTTGGAGAAGGTCAAAAGATTAAGACCTTGGGGCTCTGCCCCAAACCCCGCTGGGGACCTAACGATGGTTTGTTCGTTGGCCCCCGATAGTCGAGCTTGCTCGACGCAGACCCCTTCTTAAGGGCGGCGGG
>JAISYE010000144.1 GCA_031297485.1 Clostridiales bacterium | reverse complement strand
CGCGCCATACTTCACGCATTGGCCCTGTAAGACCATGAGAGTCGGCAAAAACTAAAATTTTCATCATACATTAATCTCCAATAGTTTTTCTTTCATAAGTGAAAGCGCCACAGCCCTGTGGCTTATTCTATTCTTCGCTTCAGGCGGGATTTCCGCCACCGTCCGGTTATATTCCGGCAGGAAGAACACCGGGTCATAGCCGAAGCCGCCGCTGCCCCTGGCCTCCCAGGCGATAAAGCCCTCCAGCGTGCCCCGCGTTGTTACAGGCTTCTCGCCTGGCCTTGCGAAAGCTATGACGCACACATAACGGGCGGTGCGCTGCTGCCAGGGCACGTCCCGCAGTATTTTCAGAATCTCCGCGTTCTTAATATCATAAGGGGTACTTTCGCCAAGAAACCGCGCGGAATATACCCCCGGCCCTTTGTCAAGAAAGTCTATTTCTAGGCCGGAGTCGTCGGACATGACAGGCCGGTCCGCGGCAGCGGCAATTGCGACGCATTTCTTTACGGCGTTGTCATGAAAGGTCGCTCCGTCCTCCACAACATCCAGGTCTATGCCTGCCTCGGCCATGGAAACAGGAAGAATAGGCGTCTGCGTGAAAATCGCCCGGACTTCCCGCAGTTTATGCTCGTTCCTTGTGGCGAAGATTACTTTAAACGGCGCGCTCATGAGTTTTTCATGGCGTTTATAAAATGCGGCAGCACTATACCCGGTTCCTCCAGGTCCCGGTTCCAGCGCTTAACCCATTCCAGCACCACAAATCCGGCAAAACCATCTCTTTTAAGCAGTTCCAGAGCCTTGAAAATCGGAACGTCGCCGCAGCCCGTCAGCTTATAAATTATCTTCTGGGCAGGCGGATCGGTGTTGTCTGTTATTACAGAATCCTTTACGTGGACGTGCTTGATAAATTTGGACAAATTGCCGTAGGTCTGCTCAGCTGTCTCGCCGAAAAACCTATAGGGGTGGTGCACATCCCACACCACGCCCAAGTCGGGCCGGAACCTTTCGCACAGAGTGCGCAGCTTGGCGGAATCCGCATAAACGCCGTTTGTTTCCGCCAGCAAGGTTACGCCGGCCTGCCGCGCGGCAGGCAGCAGGGCGGCTAAATTTTCCTCCACCGCTTCCTCGTCCACAGGGCCGGGCGCAGGGTCACGGTCCGCCAATACCCGCACATAGGGCGTTTCCAGTTCCCCCGCCAGTTGGATAAAATCCAAAACCTCGCGCCGTGCCGTGTCCATCAGCGAGCGGTCAAACAGGAACGCTCCAGAGGCCAGGCAGGGCACAACCAGGTTCAGTCTTTTCAAGTTTGATTTTACCGCCTTGATATTCTCTTTTGAAAAGATTTTTATCTTCGGCAGGTAAATCTCCTTGCCCACACCACGCAGCTCGA
Source organism: Clostridiales bacterium (assembly GCA_031297485.1). GTDB lineage: Bacteria > Bacillota > Clostridia > Lachnospirales > JAISYE01 > JAISYE01. The sequence continues at coordinate 13,159 of JAISYE010000144.1, read as the reverse complement.
TACCGTCGAAACCTAGGTCAGAGGCGGCGGTCAGGATGTCGTCCCATTGCCAGTCCGGGCATCCCAGTGTTGAAAAACCATACTTCACAAAACGACCTCCTAACGGGCGAACCTAACGGTGATTTGTCCGTTGGTTTGCCCATACAAAAATCCGGGCGGGCAAATCATTCCTCCGCAAGCCCAAGCAGTGCCGCCGCGTCCTCCCGCAGCCTGTACTTCTGAACCTTGCCGCTGGCAGTAAGAGGGAAGGCGTCCAGGAAGATGACGTACCTCGGGACTTTGTGCCGCGCCATGTTCTGCCGCACAAAATTCTTGAAGTCGTCCGGAAGCGGCGCGGCCTCTCCACCCTTCTTTAATATTATGCACGCGCAGACCTCTTCGCCATACTCGCGGCTGGGCACGCCCACCACTTGCACGTCGGACACCTGGGGATGGGTGTACAAAAAGTCCTCTACCTCCTTGGGATATATATTCTCCCCGCCGCGTATTATCATATCCTTAATCCGTCCGGTTATTTTATAATAACCGTCCTTGTCCCTGGCGGCCATGTCCCCGGAATGCAGCCAGCCGTCCACTATGACCTGGGCGGTGGCTTCCGGCATGTTATAATAACCCTTCATTATATTAAAGCCGCGCACCACGAATTCGCCGGGCACATCCTCGGGGCAGTCCTCACCGGTGGCGGGGTCAACCACCTTACATTCCATAAAGGGCAGCGAACGCCCCACCGTGGTCACCCTGCGCTCTATGGTGTCCTCCGTGGTGGTTTGCGTGCACACGGGCGAGGCTTCCGTCAGCCCGTAGGCGATGGTTATCTCGCGCATGTGCATTTCATCCACCGCCTGACGCATTACCTTTATGGGGCAGGGTGAACCGGCCATTATGCCTGTGCGCAGGGATGAAAGGTCGTAGGTTATAAAGTCCGGATGGCTCATAATGGTTATAAACATTGTCGGCACGCCGTGCAAGGCCGTGCAGCGCTCCTCTTGCACGGCTCCCATGACCCGCAGCGGGTTGAAATGCTCTACTGGCACAAGGGTGCTGCCGTGGGTTATGCCCGCCATAATCCCCAGCACACAGCCAAAACAGTGGAAGAAGGGAACAGGTATGCACATCCTGTCCCGATGGGTAAGTCTCATGCTTTCTCCTATGAAGAAACCGTCATTTACGATGTTATAATGGGTAAGCATTACACCCTTGGGGAACCCTGTGGTGCCGGAGGTGTACTGCATGTTTACCACATCGTGGATACCCGTCGCGGCCTGGGCTTCCGCAAGCCGCCAGTCCGGCACATTTTTGGCGAATTCCGCCAGCTGCGACCAATTATACATACCGAGGGGTGCGGACGGACCACTTTCGATATATATGATGTTTTTGAGTCTGGGCAGACGCACGGACTGCCACTGCCCTGGGCTGGAAGCGGCAAGGTCTGGCACAAGCTCGTTTATTGCTTCGAGGTAATCGGAATCCTTAAACCCGTTTATAAGGATAAGGGTATCTGTGTCTGACTGGCGCAGCAGGTATTCGGCCTCGTAAATCTTATAGTTTGTGTTTACCGTTATCATTACAGCCCCGAGCTTTGCCGTGGCGAACATAGTCAAAATCCACTCGGGGTAATTAGTGGCCCAAATAGAGACATGGCTGCCCTTTGTTACCCCAATACTCATAAGGCCCTTCGCAGTTTCGTCCACCAGCCGGCGAAACTGCGAATAAGTAGTGCGAAATGGGCGGTCCGTATAAACTACGCAGTCGTTATTCGGGAACTTTTCCGCCATGTAATCTATCAGGCCGCCCAAGGTTATTTCCCAAAGTTTGTCCATTTACCTCAACCTCTTATCTGACCCACCATTTCGGAAGTCAGCATACGTATTTTCTGGCTGTTTTCGAGTTTTTTTACGGCGTCCTCCTGGTTGTTAAGACGCAGGATTACCATAGAGTCATGGTCGGTATTGCGGGTTGTAAAGGCATACATGTACTCAATGCCTATCTCATGGTTGGACAGCTCAGCTAAAATTCCCGCAAGGGAACCGGGCCGGTTCTCCATTGCCACGGCTATGACGTCCGTGGTCTTTACCGCCAGGCTATGGGCTTTAAGCGTGACGTCGGTCTTGCCGGGGTCTTCCACTATAAGGCGCAATATGCCAAAATCCGTGGTGTCGGCCATGGAGATAGCTAAAATGTTTATGCCAGCGTCAGCCAGGTACTTTGTCACTTCCGCCAGCCGGCCGGGTTTATTCTCTATAAACACTGAAATTTGTTTAATAAACATACTACCGCCTCCTTAAATCTTTCGGTTATCAATTACGCGCTTCGCCTTGCCTTCGCTGCGCGCGATTGTCTTGGGCTCCACCAGGCGCACTCCGCAGGATATGCCCAGCACGCTTTCGATCTTCTTGCGGATATTGCTCTCCGTGGCCTCAATGCCCTTCACGTGGTCGGAAAAGATATTTTCGGACATCTCAATCTCTACCGTCATGGCGTCCAGGTTATTCTTGCGGTCCACAATAATCCTGTAATGGGGCGACACATTCCCTTCTTCCAGCAGCACGCTTTCCACCTGGGACGGGAACACGTTTACCCCGCGTATAATCAGCATGTCGTCACTGCGTCCGTCGGGCTTGGTCATGCGCGCGTGGGTGCGTCCGCAGCCACACTCGTCGTAGCAAAGGGAGGATATGTCCCGGGTACGGTAGCGTATAAGCGGGAAACCTTCCTTATATATCGTGGTGAACACTAGTTCGCCCTGGGTCTTGCCAGGCAGGACCTCGCAGGTTACTGGGTCGATTATCTCCGGTATGAAGAAATCCTCCCACACGTGCAGCTTGTCCTGACGGCAGCATTCCTGGGAAACCGCCGGGCCCATTACCTCGCTTAGGCCATAGATGTCATAGGCGCGGAGACCGAGTATGTCCTCTATTTCCTTGCGCATATTCTCGCTCCAGGGTTCCGCGCCGAATATACCGCCCACTATCTGCAAGTCGTCCTTTGTAAAGCCCGCCTCGCCCAGCGCTTCCCCTAAGTACAGCGCGTAGGAGGGCGTGCAGCAGAGGAAATTGGTGCCAAAATCCTTCATCATGGTTATCTGCCGCATGGTGTTGCCCGCTGAGGCGGGTATTACCGCGGCGCCGATAAGCTCCGCGCCGTAATGGGCGCCCAGCCCGCCGGTGAACAGGCCGTAGCCGTAGCCCACCTGTATCTTGGACGCGCGGGTGGCACCCGCCATTGTCAGGCAGCGCGCCATGCACTCGGCCCACATGTCTATATCCCTGCGGGTGTAGCCTGTTACGGTCTGTTTACCAGTGGTGCCCGAGGACGCGTGTATACGGATTATGCTCTCCATTGGGGCGGCGAACATATCAAAGGGATAGGTTTCACGCAGGTCCTGCTTGGTTGTGAAGGGGAGCGATTCCAGGTCTTCCAGGGTCTTTATATCGCCTGGCAGTATCCCCTTACGCTGCATTTTATCACGATAATAGGGCACATTGGAATACACTCGCTCTACCGTTTCCTTGAGACGCCGGGTCTGGACCGCGTGCAGCTCGTCACGGGACATTCGCTCTACCGACGGGTTCCAAAAATTATTGTCCATATTATTATACACCTCTTTGTACTTTAATTACAGTATATTTATAACACTGGCACGGCCGGCCTCGAAAGCCTTGCGGTTTATTTCCGCGAACTGTGGTTTTACTGTGGCTTGTATGGCGTTCCGCCACTCTGCCTCGGAGAACCCCAAAAAACCGGACAAGGCCCCTAGCAGCACCACGTTGACAGTTTTGGCGCTTCCGGCTTCTAAGGCTGGCTGCAACGCGTCCAAGGCGGTTATGTCTACGCCTAGGTTGGCGATTTGTTCCTCTATGCTGGGAGGATATGTCTCCGCTCCGGTTATGACCGGCATGGGGTTAATCTGCTGCCTGCTGGTCAGCATTTTGCCGCCTGGCTTGAGGTATTTGAGGCTGCGGTACGCTTCAAGCAGTTCGAAGGCCAACAGGTAATCCGCGCGGCCTTCGTCTATTATGGGCGAATACACCGCGATGTCGGAATATTTTACGTATGTGAGCACGCTTCCGCCTCGCTGGCTCATCCCGTGCACCTCGGACACTTTTACGTCAAATCCGCGCCCTATAGCCACCGCGCCCAGTATCCGGCTGGCCAGCAAGGTGCCCTGCCCGCCTACCCCGGATATTAATATGCTTTTGGTCATGCTTTTGCCGCCTTTACTTTTATTCCTCAGGGGATATATTCAGCTTTCGCAATTCCGCTTCCAATTTTACACGCTGGGATGCGTCAAGATCTAAAATCTCTGCCGCTTGCGGCACGCTTATCCCTAATTTCCGCACAATGCTGACCGCGTGGGTAATCTTGCTTTCGGATATGCCTTCGGCTTTGCCAAGAGTCCTGCCTTCGGAAATGCCAAGAGTCTTGCCTTCGGATATGCCTTGTGTTTTAGCGTAAATCAGCTGGGACTCTCTGTCCCTTTCTTGCTTAAGCCTGTAATAATGCGCGATACGCTCGTCATAATCACGGCTTATGTTTTCCAATACTTTCACAGCCATACGTATGCCATCCTCAAAATGCCGCGGGGCAACCGGGCGAACACTAACGGTGATTTGTCCATTGGTTCGCCCCTACTATGATTTATAAGCTGATACACTACTATTCCTCAGGGGATATATTCAGCTTTTGCAATTCCGCTTCCAATTTTACACGCTGGGATGCGTCAAGCTCTAAAATCTCTGCCGCTTGCGGCACGCTTATCCCTAATTTCCGCACAATGCTGACCGCGTGGGTAATCTTGCTTTCGGATATACCAAGAGTCTTGCCCTCGGAAATGCCAAGAGTCTTGCCCTCGGAAATGCCAAGAGTCCTGCCTTCGGAAATGCCAAGAGTCTTGCCCTCGGCGATACCTTGTGTTTTAGCGTAAATCAGCTGGGACTCTCTGTCCCTTTCTTGCTTAAGCCTGTAATAATGCGCTATACGCTCGTCATAATCACGGCTTATATTTTCCAATACTTTCACAGCCATGCGTATGCCCTCCTCGTACTTCATTATTTCATATATTATACCACGCTTTTTACGGACGTTGACATATTTTAAGAAAATCGCCCATCTTTCCATTGCGGTCATCTTGTAGACCGGTTTCTTTAATATTTCCTCCAGCTTGGACAGCTCTATGAAAATCATGGCTGTCCTTCCCTTCAGACGTCTGCCGTTCAGGCCCGTATACACATACTTGTCAAAAAATTCGCTTGTGTCGTGAAACAATATCTGGTTCAGCACAAAGATTGTATAGGACTCATTCAGCTGTCTGTAATCCCTGCCCTTGGTTTGCTGCGAACAGAACAGTGACGCTAGATTGTATTCGGCCCTGACCTCCAGGTCGTCGTTTAACCACATCTGCATTTCGATATCCGCATTGTCACCTTTACCGAAATTGACATGCACGTCAAAAACCGTCTGCTTCTCTATCAGGCCTAACCTGGCAAGCTCGTTATTGCGTACTGAGACGCTCGTTATTTCCCTTCCTGTAGCCGCGCTTAAAAAACTCGTCAAGGCAATACTCGATTCATCCGAGCCGGTTGTAAATATCGCCTTGAATACGCTGTCGATTTTAGGGTCCAGTAAATCGCTGTCTAAGTTAAGCCCCAGATTGGTATAGTACTCTACTTCCTCGCGCGTCAGAATCTTTAAAATTTCTTCACGCATATACGGCCTCCCAGAGAATATATTTACAAAGCGCTTATAGCCCCAAACTTGCAGACCTTTTGGCAGAAACCACATCCCACGCATATTTGGGGGTCTATGGCCATGAGATCGACGCCGTTTTGTCCGCCTGTCTTGCTTATGGCCGGACATCCTATTTTTAGGCACATGCCGCAGCCCTTGCACTTGTCAGTGATCCTCTGGCCCTTGGAAGGCTTGAACACAGGCAGCAGCGCGCAAGGACGCCGAGCGATTATTACGGAGGGCTCGTCCGCGGCCTCTGTTTCGCGTTTAATGGCTTTGGTCATTGCGTCTGGGTCAAAGGGGTCCGCCACAAACACCCGGCGCACTCCAATGGCTTCGCAGAGCTTCTGTAAATCAACGGGAGGAACCTTTTCGCCCATCAGGGTAGTGCCTGTGGCTGGGTTTTGCTGGTGCCCTGTCATCCCTGTAATGGAATTGTCCAAGATTATCACGGTTGCCGCGCCCTTGTTATAGGTCACGTTTATCAGCCCGGTCACGCCGCTGTGCAGAAAGGTCGAGTCGCCTATTACCGCCACGGTCTTTAAATCCTTCCGAACCTTCCCCATGCCGTGGGCCATGCCTATACTGGCGCCCATGCACACGCAGGTGTCCATAGCCTGTATCGGCGGCAGCGCCCCCAGCGTGTAACAGCCTATGTCGCCGCACACCGCCAGCCCAAGCCGCTTTATGGCGTAAAACACTCCCTTGTGCGGGCAGCCGGGACAGAGTACGGGGGGCCGGGAAGGCATGGCCGCTTGAGTGTGGGTTCCGGGCGGGCGGGCGGATAAAGCGGCGTCCCGTCCGCCGAGCAGCGCTTTTTCTATGGCGTTCGCGCTGTACTCGCCCAGAGGTGAAAACATATCTTTGCCCTTTACAGGAATGCCCAGACTTTTACAGTGTTCCTCTATGAAGGGGTCCAGCTCCTCTATGACCACACATTCTTCCACATTGGCTGCGAATTCCCGCAGTAAGTCGTCCGGCAGTGGCCAGACCATGCCCAGCTTCAAATAGGACGCCCCGTCGCCCAGGGCTTCCCTGGCGTATTGATAGGCTATGCCCGAGGAAATTATCCCAATTTTCCTGTCCTCCGAATAAGTCACCGTGTTAAGCTCGGAATACCCCCGCAGCCTGCGGGTGCGCTCCTCCACAAATACGTGCCGGCCCCGGGCCATCGCCGGCATCATTACATACTTGCCGGGGTTCTTAACGTAAGGCTTTATAGCCACGGCGGTACGTTCCGCGCCCCCGCCCGAAACCAGGCTCCGTGAATGGGAAACCCGAGTGGAAAGCCGCAGTAAAACCGGCGTGTCGTATTCCTCGCTCAGTTCATAGGCCTTTTTCGTAAACACGCGGCATTCCTCGCTGTCAGAAGGCTCCAGCATGGGGACCTTGGCGGCCCGGGCGTAGTGGCGGCTGTCCTGCTCGTTTTGGGACGAGTGCATCCCCTGATCGTCGGCCACGCAGATTACCAGGCCGGCGTTTACCCCTGTGTATGATACTGTAAACAACGGGTCGGCAGCTACGTTCAGGCCCACGTGCTTCATGGCGGAAAACGCCCGCCCGCCTGCTACGGACGCGCCTATGGCTGTTTCTACGGCCACCTTTTCATTTGGCGCCCATTCGGAATATATTCCGGTATATCTTGCCAGCGCCTCTGTTATCTCCGTACTAGGCGTGCCCGGGTAGGACGACGCCACAGCCGCGCCGGCCTCATAAGCGCCCTGCGCCACCGCCTCATTGCCTAACATTAATACCAACGAACATCTCTCCTATGCGTTTCTATTGTCAACCACCCGCTTGGCCTTGCCGGCGGTCCGTTCGATAGCGCCCGGCTCGCGCAGGCGCACCTTGCATTCCAGGCCCAATGTGGAATGCAGCTTGGCGGCTACTTGGCGCTCCACCTTTTCCAGTTCGCTGTAGACCTCCAGCACACTGGGGTCGACCAGTTCCACATGGACTTCCAGCGTATCCACAAAGCCCTTCTTGCCAAGCACAATCTGATAATACGGGCTTATGCCGCTCATGGTCAGCAGCACGCTCTCCACTTGGGATGGATACACGTTGACGCCCTTTATTATAAGCATGTCGTCCGAACGGCCCTTTACCCTGGCCATGCGAAGGCTCGTCCGCCCGCACGGGCAGGTATCCCTGAACAGGGTGGTGATATCCTTTGTGCGGTAGCGCAGCAGCGGGAACGCTTCCTTGTCAATGGTCGTAATGACCAATTCCCCTTCCTCGCCTTCGTGCAGTACCCGGCCAGTCTGGGGGTCGATTATCTCCGGCAGGAAAAAGTCCTCGTTAAAGTGCTGGCCGGTCTTATGGACACATTCCCCAGATACCCCGGGCCCCACAATCTCAGACAGCCCGTAGTTTTCCGTGGCTATTACGCCCCAGCGCCGCTCTATTTCTGCGTTCATCTCCAGAGTGTGGCCTTCACCACCTAACATGGCTATGCGCACGGGTAAATCCCGCGGATTTATCCCTTGTTCCGCCGCCACGTCGGACATGTACAGCGCGTAGGAAGGTGTGCATACCAAGATAGTGGTGCCAAAATCCTGCATAACCATTAACTGGCGCTCCGTATTGCCGGAGGAAATGGGAATCACAGAAGCGCCGACCTTTTCCAGACCGTTGTGCAGGCCCAGAGCGCCGGTAAACAGTCCATAGCCGAAGGAAATTTGCGCGATGTCGCTTTCCCCGCCGCCCGTCATTAAAACCAGGCGTGCGACACATTCGCTCCACATATCCAGGTCCGCCCGGGTATAGCCCACTACAGTGGGCTTGCCCGTGGTACCCGAGGAGGCGTGTATGCGCACAACCTTGGACAGCGGAACAGCGAACAGATCATAAGGGTAATTTTGCCGCAAGTCCTCCTTTGTGGTGAAGGGAATACGCTCCAAGTCTTTAAGGGAGGTCACATTCCCAGGCGCCAGGCCCGCGGAATCAAGCCGCGTCCTGTAAAAGGGCACTTTATCGTACACATGGGCGAGTGTTTTGCGCAGTTTATCCAATTGGAGCTTCTCTATTTCAGATTGTGTGGCGCATTCAATTTTTCTATTCCAGATCATCAAGCCTTCTCCTTTATTAAAAATGCTTTTTCAATTATTTGCTTGTTCAGCGGGGGCGTTACGAGACTGACACCATAGGTAAGCACGAAGGAAGCCGCCATTGCCAGCACGCCGTACAGGGGCGCGTCCGCGATCGCGGCGTCAAAGCCCGCCAGGGCGGTTTTGTATACAGTAAACGCCGCCACTATAAGGAGTCCGCCCAACATCCCCGCCCAGGCGCCGTACTTGGTAATGCGCTTGGAATACAGGCCCAGCACATAGGGTCCGATAAACGAGCCGCTGACAACGCCCCAGGAGAAGCTCATAATGGAAACGATTATAGCAATCTGCAGAGTGGCGAACAGGTACGAAAGCGCCACGAACAACAGGCACAGCAGGCGGGTTAAGAGCATCTGGCGTTCCTTTGTATAATCCTTTATGACAAATGGCGCCAGGTCCACGGATATGGCCGAGGAGGACGTCAGGACAATGGACGACAGCGTGGACATAGAGGCCGAAAGCAGCAGCACCATAATCACGGCCAGCACAATATTGGCGAAAATTCCCGTGGAACCGAAGGCCGCCACCAGGGTAGCAGGCACCACGTAGTCGTAATTGGCTGGCAGGGTATTGTCCAGGTACAGCCTTCCCAGCGAGCCGGTGTAGTAGGCGCCAAACCCGATAAGCAGCGCGAAGCATGTCGAGACAATGGTAGCCTTCTTTATTGCGGCGTTGTCGCGCACCGCGTAAAATTTACTTACCATTTGCGGCAAGCCCCAGGTACCAAAGCTGGTCAGCAAGATATTAAGCAGCAGAAACCGCCAGTTGCCGCCGCCGAAAACATCCACAAGGCCGGAGTCCAGACTTGCCAGTTTGTCCAACGCAGCTGAAAATCCCCCTACAGTTTGGTTATATGTAAGGAACAGGATCATAGTTAAAGTACCCGCAATCATGATGACACCCTGGGCAAAGTCCGTATAAACCGCCGCCACATATCCGCCCAGCACAAGGAATACAGCGGTAATTACCGCGACGATCAGCATACATACGTTTACGCTTACGCCCGGGAAAATGGTTGTGAACATAGAGCCGAGCCCCTTATAGACAGCGGAGGAATAGGGCACCAGGAAGATAAAGATTATAAGCGCGGAATAGAGCTTCATACCCTTGACGCCGTAGCGGCCCTCGAAGAATTCCGGCATAGTCTTGACATCCAGGCTGCGGGTCATGGCGCGGGTACGTCTGGCCAGCAGCAGCCACGCCAGCAGGCAGCCGATTACCGCGTTGCCTATGCCTATCCATATACTGGCCATGCCTATATCCCAGCCGTTCTTACCCGCGTAGCCTATGAAGATTACCGCGGAGAAATATGCCGTGCCATAGGCGAACGCCGACATCCAGGCGCCTATATTGCGGTTGCCCATCAGGAACCCGTCGATTGTAGACGAGTGACGACGCGTGTATATGCCTATCCAGACCATCAGGCCGCAAAAGAATACTAGCGCCACCAAGGTTACTATCATTAATTGCATGTGGTTACTCTCCTTTGTTGTTGGGTTTTTGTATGGGTGCTATTATATAGTAGAGCGGCGGTGAAATCAAGGGGAACAGATTGCCTTTTCCGGTTGATTGTGATTCGCCGAGCGGCGAGCAAGCTCGACTATCATTAAATGATAAATGACAAAGATTATAAAACAGTATATTATATTTAGGAATGACGAAAGTATAAGTTACTAAATTTTTTCGGAAACGTGTTGAAACGTCCGCGTTTCATGTGAAAAAATTTGGCTTTAATTACTCGTCATTCCCTGGGACGTGTTTAAAAGCTGGATTCCGATAGTCGAGCTTGCTTGACGCAGCGCGAAATTGAAGCGGTTTAATTCGAGATTTCGCGCTTTTAGGAATTTTTAGACACGCCTTAGCATAAAACAAAAATGGGGGTTTAAGCTATGAAAAAAGTTTTGTCGGTATTATTACTTGCCATTGCAGTATTATGCGGATGCATACGTTACCAGCCGATTCTAATACCGGAACCAATCCCATTTGTTCCGACGGCAAACGTATCGCCGCCTTTTGAGATTGACGCCGTAACAAGCGCCTCGCCGAAGGAAACCTCTGACCCCGGCGTCATGGCCCAGGCGCTTTCAGAGGACGGGTACTGGATTCTTTCTATTTTGAGCGATGTGCACATGCAAGGTGAGCTGAACGTGGAAGGCACCTTCCACGACAAGGACGACCCTGCGGCGCCTGTATACCGCAAGCTGGCGCTGTACGCTCAGGACGCGAACCATAATGTGACTGCCAACTATACCCTTATTACGCCAAGGATAAATGTCTTGTCACCAAATTTTAGAATCCAGAACGGAACTGTGAGAGGCGACATTTACGTAAACGCTCATGGTTTTCAATTGACCGGCACCATATTGGACGGCAACCTGATTTTCGCGTCACAGGCCATCAGCGCCAGCGCGGACATCAGCACTGCCGTTATTAACGGCGAGGTCAGCGTGGGGAACTGAATAATCGCTTTCTTCATGTTAAAAGAGCTGAACTTGACGCGCAAAAGAAGGGGTCTGGGGATAAAGTCCCATAAGCGCGAACTTAAGAAAAAAAATAAACAATCTCTTTTCTTAAAAAAGGCTGTACTTGCATCAAAAAAGCGTTGTGCTCGCCGCCCTTGAGAAGGGGTCTGGGGATGAAGTCCCCAGCGGGGTTTGGGGCAGAGCCCCAAGGTCTTATGGTTTTGACCTTCCCCATTCCTTAAGTCCGCGCCAATGGGATGAAATCCCCGGCGGGGTTTGGGGCAGAGCCCCAAGGTCTTAATCTTTTGACCTTTCCCTATCCTTAAGTTCGCGCCAATGTGGTTAAGTCCGCCCTGCAACAGCCCACCCGCCCGGAATTATACTCATGAACGTTGAGATTTGCCATATTGAAACCACAACAATTCACCTACAGGGATTAGGTTTTCGATAATAGGAATGACGAATAATTAAATATCCAAACTTTTTCACAGGAAATATGAACGCTTCAAGGCATTTCCGCAGTCTGTGGTTTCTACCCCAACCAGTTCCACCTCCATTACAAATTATATCTCCAGCGTGTTGACATTCCAAAGTGTGCGTGATACAATGTTTGAATCATAGAACATTTATGGATATCAATTTACCGTAATACTTAGGGCAAAGCCCCATACGGTTATGTGTCCGTTGGTCTTACTATTTTGTATTAAGGAGGGAAATATTTTGAACAAACAAGAAACAGCGCGCAAGACGGGCTTCACGCGGCTTATGGAGCTGGCGATGACAAAGAAGGCTCTGATAATCAGCGCCATGGTTCTTTCGGCGCTGGCATCCCTTGTCAGCTTCGTGCCGTACTACGCAATCTACATGATTGTGCGGGAAATAGTCGGCAGCATGTCCGGCGGGGGACTCAACGCCGCTTTGGCGGTCCGTTACGGTTTTATCGCCTTCGGCGGCGCGGTGGGGCAGATTCTTTTGTATTTCGGCGCCCTGATGTTCTCGCATTACGCCGCTTTTGGCACGCTCTATCAGTTGAAGGTCAATTTCGCGACACACCTGGCAAAAGTGCCGCTTGGCTTTCATGTGCTGGTTGGCAGCGGTAAGCTTCGCAAAATTATGGACGAGAACATTGAGAAAATAGAGAGCTTTATCGCTCATCAGCTGCCGGACCTGACGGCGGCAGTCGTGGCGCCCATTGTCATGTTCGTTATTTTGTTCGCTGTGGATTGGCGCTATGGTCTGGCTGTTGTTCTTGGCGTGGCCGCTGCCCTGGTCGGCTATTTCGGCTCCTACGGCAACGCGGGCGCCAAGGAATCAATGACGCGCTACCAACAGGCGCTGGAGGATATGAACAACGCCTCTGTGGAGTATATCCGCGGCATATCGGTGGTAAAAGCCTTCCGGCAGACCGTCTACTCGTTCCGCAGGCTTCACGGCACCATCAAACGCTACACAGAGTTTATAACATCCTTTACGCTTAGTTGGGAAAGCTCCTATTCCGCGGCGGTAGTAATTATAAATAACGTATATCTCTTTGTGCTGCCCGTAGCGGCGCTTCTCTCGGTGCAAACAGGCGATTACGTCAAATTTATAACAGATACCCTGTTCTATATCATATTCGCGCAAGCTGTGGGCGGAATAATGATAAAAGTGATTTACGCCAACGGAGTGGCGATGCGAATAGACGCTAACGTTGAGGCAATGGACGGCATCCTCGCCCAGCCGCAAATCCCTGTTTGCCGGCAGCCGAAAATCGCGGGCAGCTATGATGTGGCGTTTTCCAACGTGACGTTTTCCTATGAGAAGGATAAGGAGGTGGAGGCGCTCTCCGGCGTGTCCTTTACCGCGCCGCAGGGTAAGGTAACG
>JAISYE010000143.1 GCA_031297485.1 Clostridiales bacterium | reverse complement strand
CCCCGCTGGGGACTTCGCCCCATTGGCGCGAACTTAAGGCTTGGGAAGGGTCAAAAGATTAAGACCTTGGGGCTCCGCACCATACCACGCTGGGGGCTTCGCCCCCGATAGTCGAGCTTGCTCGACGCAGACCCCTTCTTTTGTGCGTCAAGTGCGGCGTTCTTACGCAGGCTGTGACGCGTATAGGCGCTGGCGAACCTAACGGTGATTTATCCGTTGGTTCGCCCTCGCCTATGCCCTACGTCCCCTGCCCTTCCCGTTTCCAATCGCGTGAGCTAAGGGCCAGCAGCAGCTGGGACGGCCCGTAAAACACCCACAGAATAATGGAGAGCGGGCGCAGATACCTTGTGCTAAAGGCTGTGCCGCTGTTCATAGTAAAAATGACAATATCTCCTAACAAGCAGGTAATGGCGCTTAGGAGCAGCAGCAGCCCATTGACTGGCGGCATTTTTTTCCCCGCGAAGGTATGGATGGCGCCCGCCAGATACCAGCCGAACAGCCAAGCGTATACCAGCGCTTCTGTTGTCAAAAGGTCCAGGTTTTGCCCAAATAAAAGGTACAGCCCTATCGCGGCCCCGCCCGCGAATTTAAACGCCGGCAGCCATATCCGCCCGGTCCAGTTTATCCGCAAATTGTAAAATACTTGCGCGGCTATGTATAATCCAATACCAATTAAAAAACGTCCGTCAATAATTAGAAAATAGTCGGCCAGTACGGTAAGAAAAATACCGGCGCGCATTAAAAACGCGTCCCGCCGGTTCCACGCGCAGTCTCCATAGGAAAGCGCAATGTACAAACAAGTAAGAACAATCGCGTATCTTACAAAATTACTTATTATCATCGAAATATATTCCTCCGTGTATTGTAATAATTTAGATATTATAATATAATACAATCTGTGAATGTTAAAAACCTGTGGTTTTTTGGCATTTACAAATTAAAAATTCTAGGAGAGTGTGTGCGATGAACAAATTAGAAGCTGTTAAAATTTCCGACCCTGTATTTGGCAGCTGTGTTAAACTTACGAACGGACTTGTCGAACTGCTCGTAACAGTGGACTTTGGCCCGCGCGTAATAAGCTGCTCGCTGTCGGGCTACGAAAATTTATTTTACCAAGACCTTTCATTTTCAGCGTTAGGCAGCCCGCAGCCGGAATTTGGCGGTGAAACTCTTAAACTTTACGGCGGCCACCGGATATGGATAAGCCCGGAAATACTGCCCCGCTGCTATTACCCAGACAGCGCGCCTGTCAATTGGGAAAAGACATACGAGGACGAGGACACGCTTACGGTTGATTTTACAGCTCCAGTGGAAAAAGTCAACCTAATTCAGAAAAAAATGAGTATAACAATTGAGGCGGACTCTAACGGCGTACGGCTGGAACATATGATAAAGAACTGCGGACTGTGGGAGATAGAGCTTGCCCCCTGGTGCATTACCATGATGGCGCCAGGCAGTAAGGAAGTAATTCCCATGCCCGCGCGCTCCACCGGGCTGTTAAGCAACAGGCATATAGCGCTGTGGGATTACAGCGAAATGAACGACCATCGGGTGTATTGGGGCAAGGATTTTATTACCCTTACCCAGGACCCGGGAACAGCACAGCCCTTTAAACTGGGTCTGAACAACGAAGACGGCTGGGTGGCGATTTTTAACAAGGGTCAGGTGTTTTTCAAGCATTTTGAGCCTGAATTGGACGAATTATACCCGGACGACGGCTGCACATATGAGACGTACACCAACGAAAAAATGCTGGAGGCGGAATCGCTGGGGCATTATGTGATACTGGCCCCCGGCGAGTCTGTGCTGCACTCGGAAGATTGGGAAATATACAAGGAACCGCGCGTGCCCTCTGACGACGAGGCGGAAATACGGAAGATTATTGCGGAACATTTGGACTTTGGTGATGGGAAATGAAATGGATAAGAAGTTTTAAAATCCGCGCTAGAATTTTAGTGACCTTTTTTGTTTTAGTGGCTTTTACCGTAATAATCGGGGTAATGAGCAGCTTGAATATGTCGGCTATAAACAGCACATATGCCAACGCGCTGGAATACAGCATGAGAATGTATGAAACCATAGCCGAGCTGGGTAACAATTACAGCACAATGCGAATATATGTCCGTAATTTTTGGCTGTATCCAGATGATTTAGCCAATGGTTATACTGACTATAAGAATTCTATAGAGCAGTTTAAAAACAGCCTGGAAAACGCCGAACTGCTGATGGCGCAGCTGCCGGGGGCGGACCTTACCCCCTTTAGCAGCATCGACACCGGTTTGACAGACCTGGAAACAGCTATAGACGAGATATACAAAACAGTATACGACGGGCATATATACGACGCGGTGGATATCTTGCAGACGCGCACGACGCCTATTTCCCAGCAGATAATGGATAACCTGACGGAAGTGACAACCGATATGCGCACGCTTGTGGAGACCATGAGCCGCAACACAACAGACGCGGTTAATCAGAATATCCTCATTTTCGCGGTGTTTACTGCCTTGGCGTTTGTCGTGTCCTTAATTCTGGCGTCTATCATATCGGCCAGCATAACGAGGCCCATATCCGGCCTGGTGAAATCCGCCGTGGATGTGGCTAACGGCGAGCTGGACGCCCGTTTGGGCAGCAACCACAAGGACGAGGTAGCCATGCTGTCCAACGCCATCGCTACTATTGTCAGCACAGTCGAAAGCCTTATAGCCGAAATAAAGGAAACCGCCCACAAGATGAGAGTGGACGGAGACCTGGACGCGGCCATGAACCTTAACAACTATCGCGGGGCATACAGGGATGTGGCCAACGAAATAAACGTCTTGCAAACGGACCTTGTAAACGATACCCTTTCCTTGCTGGACTGCATTGTCGCCTATTCCGAAGGCAATTTTAACAAGCCGGTAAAGCAGTTCCCCGGCAAGAAGGTTGTCGCCAACCAAGCCATAGATAAGCTGGCCGGCAATTTAAAGGATTTTTACGCGGACGTGCAGCTGCTGGCGTCCGAGGCTTCCGCGGGCAACCTGGACGCGCACATAGACGAACGCAAGTATCAAAACGATTGGGCAAAACTGGCCAAGTCCCTGGACGACTTGCTTACCAATTGCGCGCGGCCCATAAAGGAAGCTATTCAGGTTTTGGAAGCTATGTCCAAGGGCAACCTGGAAGTGCGCATAAAGGGCGATTACAAGGGCGCCTACGCTGTTATGAAGGAAGCCACAAACAATACCCTCAGCATTATCGCGAACTACATTATAGAGATTTCGCGGGTGTTGGATGAAATGTCCAGGGAGAATTTTAACATGGAAATAGCCTCGGACTACATCGGCGACTTCCAGCCCATAAAGGACTCCACCAACCGCATAATCTCCACGATAAACACAGTGCTGGGCGATATAAATGTTTCGGCGGGCGAGGTGGCGTCCGGCGCGCGGCAAATTTCAGAGTTAAGCATAGGGCTGGCCCAGGGCGCCACTCAGCAATCCTCCGCGGTGGAGGACCTCGTGCAGGCGCTTAACACAATAACAATGCAGACGCGCAAGAACGCCGTGGACGCAGAATCCGCCGACAATCTGGCGACCAGCGCCAGCGACTCGGCGCAGTTGGGCAACCAGCAGATGAAGGGTATGCTGACCGCTATGGATGAAATAAGCGAAGCTTCCTTAAATATTTCCAAAATTATTAAGGTTATTGACGAAATCGCGTTCCAGACTAACCTGCTGGCGCTTAACGCGGCTGTGGAAGCCGCGCGGGCCGGGCAGTCCGGAAAGAGTTTCGCGGTGGTTGCGGACGAGGTGCGCACTTTGGCCCAGCGCTGCAAAAACGCCGCGTCGGAAACCACGGTGTTAATACAAGGTTCTGTGGCCAAGGTAACCGAGGGCACGGCAATAGCCAGGAAAACAGCCGAATCGCTGGAATCCATAGTCAGGCAAATCGCCAATATATCCGAGCTTGTGGCCGGCGTGTCCCAGGCGTCCAACCAGCAGAGCGAATCCATATCTAAAGTAAGCCAGGGCATAAGCCAAATTTCCGAGGTGGCGCAAATGAACACCGCCACATCGGAGGAATCGGCTTCTTCCGCCCAGGAGCTTTCCAGCCAGTCGGAAGTGTTTAAGAACCTTGTGTCGCGCTTCCGTTTGAAGGATAATCGCGGCACCGCGGCCAAAAACACGGCGTTTAAGGCGGAAGCCGCCAGACCCGCCGCGCCGCCGGCCAGACCGCCCGCCGTTAAAACCGCGCCCCCGCCTGTTAAAGCCAAGCCGGCGGAGAAAAAACCGGCCGCAAAAAACAACGGGGCAAATAAGGCCGTTGTGTATTCCAGCTACTCTGACGAAGGGGAATTCGCAAAGACAGATTTCGGAAAATATTAAGGCGTGTTTGAAAGCTCCTCAAAGCGCGAAATTTCGAATAAAACCGCTGCAATGATAGCCGAGCTTGCTCGACGCTTCGCGCTGGAATCCAATTTTCAAGCACGTCCTAAAAATGATGAAAGATAAAGACCCCAAACTTTTCCGGAGATAGCCGAGTTTCCTCGACGAAATGCCTTGAAGCGTTCGCGTTTCCCTCTCTATTCAAAGGTGCAAGGCGCTTGTTCGCCGGGTCTCCTTAATGAGTGCGCGAAGCGCAAGAAGGGGTCTGGGGACACGTCCCCATAAGCGCGAACTTAAGAAAAAAATAACCAGTCCCTTTTCTTAAAAAGGCTGTACCTGCATTAAAAGGCGTGTACTCGCCGCCCTTAAGAAAAGGGGTCTGCGCCGAGCAAGCTCGACTATCGGGGATGAAATCCCCAGCGGGGTTTGGGACCTAACGATGGTTTGTTCGTTGGCCCCTAACGGTGAACTGTCCGTTGGTCTTAATCTTTTAGCCGCTGCAATGATAGTCGAGCTTGCTCGACGCTTCGCGCTGGAATCCAATTTTCAAACACATCCTAGAAAGGACAGAATATGAGTAAGATAATAAGCGCCTCCCTGGGCGGAATGCCCTGGGAGGAAAAACCTACGGGCAGCGCCGCGCCTGTATGGCGCTACAGCCGCAACCCGATTATAAAGCGGGACGCGCAGCCAAACAGCAACTCGATTTTCAACTCAGCAGTAATACCCTACAAAGACGGGTACGCCGGTGTTTTCAGGTGCGATTCCAAGTCAGTGAGCATGGACATTTTCGCGGGCGCCAGCAGCGACGGGCTGAATTGGAGCATAAACAACGAGCCTATTCAATTTGAAGGGGACGCGGAGGTTATAAAGCGGGAATACCGCTACGACCCGCGGGTCTGCCTTCTGGAAGGCAAGTACTATATTACCTGGTGCAACGGGTATCACGGGCCTACTATTGGAATAGGGTATACAGAGGATTTTAAAACCTTCCGCCAGCTGGAAAACGCCTTCTTGCCATACAACCGCAACGGCGTCCTGTTCCCCAGGAAGATAAACGGTTATTACGCCATGTTAAGCCGTCCCAGCGATACCGGCCACACACCCTTCGGCGATATTTTTTACAGTACAAGTCCGGACTTGACCTTCTGGGGCAGGCATCGGTTTGTGATGGGAACGGTTGCCAGCGACGATTCGGCCTGGCAGTCGAAAAAGATTGGCCCAGGCCCTGTGCCCATAGAAACGGACGAGGGCTGGCTGCTTATTTACCACGGGGTGATTAACACCTGCAACGGCTTTGTGTATAGAATAGGCTGCGCTCTGCTGGATTTGGACGAACCCTGGAAGGTGCTGCTGCGGTCGAAGAATTATATACTTGGTCCGCAAGAAATTTACGAATGTGTGGGCGATGTCCCCAATGTCACATTCCCATGCGCGGCCCTTACGGACGCGGACACAGGAAGGATAGCGCTGTATTATGGCTGCGCCGACACTGTAACCTCGGTGGCCTTTACCACAATTGACGAACTGGTTGATTATATGAAGCGGTATCCATTGAGGACGGACCGATAGAGGAGGCTGTTATGCGCACCGAAATTTTAAAGTTATACCCTGACCGGGAGGATGTCACGCTTACGACCTATCTGCCGGCGGACTCGGCGGAACTAACCCGTGGTGGGAAGCGCCCTGCTGTTCTGGTATGCCCCGGGGGCGGCTACACATTTTGTTCGGACAGGGAAGCGGAACCAGTGGCGCTGCGCTTTGCCGCAATGGGGTATCACGCCTTTGTGCTGCGCTATTCTGTTTATAAGAGTTATCCTGTTCAGATAAGGGAGACCGGCAAGGCGTTCCTTATGATTAGAGAACAGGCGGACAACTGGCTGGTTGACACGGACAGAATAGCGTTGTGCGGGTTTTCCGCCGGAGCGCACAACTGTGCGTTGTATGCCAATTGCTGGCATACCCCTGTTATATACGAATTTTTTAACGCGCAGCCGGAGATGTTCAAGCCCGCGGCAATGATCTTGGGTTACGCTTTGACGGATATTATCTACATGATGGGGCGCGAGCGCTTCCTGGACGGGGATGCCCAGCGTGTTCTGGCCCAGGCCAGGGAAGTGTTTATGGGCAAGAAAGACCCTGACGAAAGTTTAATGGCCGAAGTAAGCCCAACCCGCACCGTAAACGAATATACGCCGCCCGGGTTTTTATGGGCGACTGCCGAAGACACGCTCGTGCCTGTCCAAAACACGCTGCTTATGGCGCAGGCTCTTGCGGATAAAAATATTCCATTTGAAACGCATATTTTTGAAAATGGGGTCCACGGATTAAGTCTGGCTGACCAGGCTACGGCCGGCAGCCCAGGCCATTTGAACAGGGACGCCGCCCGCTGGGTCGAACTAGCGCAGGCTTGGCTGGAGAAAAGATTTGCCTTGAAAATGACTTGAATTATATTCATGGCGTAAATATTATGAAGTATGTATGCTGGGCTTAGCCCCAGCTTTTTTTGCAACGGTCTTTCAATTTCAAATTATGGGTCTTTCAAAATTTGGGTGCAGGGGCGCCGCCTATTGCAATAATAGTCGAGCTTGCCTCGACGCTTTGACGCCATCCTGTTATTATAAATAGGTAAATGGTCATCCGAGCCGCGCTCCGGATGCGGATTCTTAAGGGTGAAGCTTCCGTTACACCGGACGTTCCGTCCCCGGTCGAAAGCGAAGCCTTTTGACGTTACAAAGGTGGATTGAAACCAAATTATGCGGTCATTCACCCAAATGTGACTCGGAACATAAATGAACGACGTCTGCGCCCAGCTGTGTAAGCGCGTGTTCGATGCGCTCGTAACCGCGCTCCACATGCTCCGAGTTTGTAACCGTTGTCGTTCCCTCCGCCGCGAGCCCGGCCAGTATAAGCGCCGCACCGCCCCGCAGATCCTTGGATGAAACCGTAGAGCCCTTTAGTTTTTTTACACCCTTAATTATGGCTGTTCTGCCGCTTTCCGCAAGAATAATGTCCGCGCCCATGCGCATAAGCTCGTTTACATGCCTGTTACGTGATTCAAACATCGTCTCCTCTACTATGCTGGTGCCGTTGGCTGTACACAGAAGCGCCGTCATCTGCGGTTGCATATCTGTGGGAAACCCCGGATGGGGGCACGTGCGCAGCCTATCCAGTGCCCTGAGTTTCCCTGGGGATGTCAGGCTGACTATACCGGGCCGGGTCTGAATGCCGCAGCCGGTTTCCGTCAATTTAGAGGTAATTGGGTACAGGTGTTCCGCCATAACATTGCGCAGGGTCACGCTTCCGCCTGTAACAGCGGCGGCTGCCAGGAACGTTCCCGCGGCTATTCTGTCCGGCATTATGGTATACTCGGCGCCATGCAGTCTCGGTACTCCGCGTATGGTTATGGCGTCTGTGCCTGCGCCCTTTATTTTCGCGCCGCAAGCGTTTAAAAAATTTTGCAGGTCTGCTATTTCAGGCTCCTTGGCCGCGTTTACTATCATCGTTTCCCCTTCCGCAAACACGGCTGCCAGCATAGTGTTTTCCGTAGCGCCCACACTGGGAAAATCGAGGTTAATTTTTGTGCCGCGCAGTTTATCCGCCTTGGCGATAATAAAACCATGCTCATCCGTAATTTCAGCGCCAAGCTGGGTAAGCGCCTTAAGGTGATAATTTATTGGCCGCAGGCCCAGCTCACACCCGCCTGGGTAACTTATTTTAACCGTCCTGAACCTTCCCAGCACTCCGCCCATAAAAATAATGGAGGAGCGCATTTTGCCCACCAATTTTTCCGGTATTTCACATTTGTCCGCGCCTGAGGAGTCAATTATCAGCGTATTCCCTTCCATTGCAACCTTGCAGCCTATTGTTTCTAGAATCTCTATTGAAGTAAAAGTGTCCGCTATTCTTGGGCAGTTATGGAGTACGCTGACGCCACTGTTCAAAATTACTGACGCGAGAATCGGCAAAATAGCGTTTTTGCCTCCGCCAATGGTCAATTCGCCGGAAATTTTCTTTCCGCCGCAAACACGATACGCGCCCATAAAAAACACCTCCGTACCAGCTTTACCGCGTCTTTGCGCGGCTTGGAACATAGTTTTCGCATATGTATATATTATGCTTATTTTAAATGAGTTGTTACCAAGCCGCGGTTTGTGTATAATGCTCGTGGGTGTCGAAAGAAGTACACTAAAAAATAATTGCACAGTAATCAAAAAAATGTTATACTAAGGCGCGAAAAGAAATGCACTTTTCACGCCGGTTGTTGGTTGCTCACACACGAAAACACTGAAAGATTTTTAGAGATAGTCGGGCGAAGCCCGACGCAGATGTTTTCGT
>JAISYE010000142.1 GCA_031297485.1 Clostridiales bacterium | reverse complement strand
ACTGAAAAACAACTTCCAGGAAGGTTTAATGGTGACTGAATAAGCTTAATAACAAGATTGTAAGGCTTTTAGGGCAGCGCCCCGAGGTTTTTTACTTGGGGCTCTGCCCCAAACCCCGCTGGGGACTTCGTCCCCAGACCCCATCTCTCGCGTGTGAAGCGCGGTGGTTCTAAGGCGGTAAATCTTAACATTCGTGAGTATAAAAAAATAATTAAGACAGGAGAGTACAATGACTTCTAAATACGATGAAAAGAAATTTTTGCGCTGTAATTTCTGCGGCAAGTCACAGGACCAGGTGGAGCGGATAGTAGCCGGTCCGAACGTGTACATCTGCAACGAATGTGTGGACCTCTGCTACGACATCCTGGAGGAGGAAGGCGTGGATATTATAGGTAACCGCACGGACGATTTCAAAATTCTTAAGCCGAAAGAAATACGGGAATTTTTGGACGAATACGTCATAGGGCAGGACGATGCGAAGAAGTCCCTGTCCGTAGCCGTGTACAATCATTACAAACGCGTTGTAATGGGCAGCGGCGGCGACGACGTGGAGCTTCAAAAAAGCAATATCCTTGTAGTCGGCCCCACAGGGGTTGGCAAGACGTTTTTGGCGCAAACCCTGGCAAAAATGCTGAACGTGCCCTTTGCGATAGCTGACGCCACCAGTCTGACAGAGGCCGGATACGTTGGGGAAGACGTGGAGAATATTCTCCTGAAATTAATCCAGGCGGCCGACTATGACATCGAACGGGCGGAACGTGGTATCATATATGTGGATGAAATTGATAAAATTTCGCGCAAGTCCGATAACCCGTCCATTACCCGTGATGTAAGCGGCGAAGGCGTGCAGCAGGCGCTTTTAAAGATATTGGAAGGCACGGTGGCCTCTGTGCCGCCCCAAGGCGGACGCAAGCATCCGCACCAGGATTTCTTGCAAATTGACACCACCAACATACTCTTTATTTGCGGCGGGGCTTTCGGCGGAATTGACAAAATAATCGAGCAGCGTCTGAATAAGAAGGTCATTGGCTTTGGCGCGGAGGTTAAGACAAAAGCCGACCGCTTAAACGATAATATTTTAAAGGAACTTCTGCCCCAGGACTTGCACAAGTACGGGCTGATACCGGAAATAATCGGGCGCCTGCCGGTTATAGTCACGCTTTCGCCCCTGGACGAGCGCAGTCTGCTGGCGATTCTGTCCCAGCCCAAGAACGCGCTGACAAAGCAGTACAGGTATTTGTTCGAACTGGACGATATGTATTTGGAATTTGAGGAAGGCGCCCTGCTGGCCATCGCCCACCAGGCTATCGCGCGCGAGACAGGCGCCCGCGGGCTTCGCGCCATAATCGAAAGCTTTATGACGGACATAATGTACGACCTTTCCTCTGACAAGACGGTAGAGCGGGTGGTAATAACCCGTGAAACAGTTGTAAACAGGGAGCCGCCGAAAATAATCTACAATGAAAACCGCCAGCCCATTCTTCATAAACGCAGGCGCAGGCGGGCGCGCAAAGTGTCGGCGAGCTGACGCCATGAATATTCTTCTTACGGTTGCGTATGAAGGCACAAACTACTGCGGCTGGCAGCGCCAGGCAAACGGCGTCTCTGTGCAGCAGCGGCTGGAGGATACCCTTGCCGCGCTGACAGGGGTGTCCGTGCGGCTTACGGGCGCCAGCCGCACGGACGCGGGCGTTCACGCCCTTGGCCAGCGTGCGGGCTTTAAAATTGAGGAGCTTAAGATACCCGTGGAAAAACTGCCGCGGGTTATTAACGCCCGTCTCCCCGGAGACATCGCGGTGTGCAAGGCGGAATATGTGCCTGATACTTTTAACGCGCGTTACGACGCGAAGCGTAAAACCTACCGGTATGTGTACAACAATGCCCAATACCCCAACCCGCTGTTGCGCAATTTTTCGTGGCATGTGCCGCAACGGTTGGACATCGTTAAAATGGAACACGCGGCCCAATGCTTAATCGGCCGCCATGATTTTACGGCGTTTTGCGCGTCCCACGGCTCGGCAAGGTCTCATGTGCGCGAAATTTACGCCGCAGACATAAAAGAAGAACCGGACCTTGTCACACTTACTGTGACTGGGTCCGGTTTTTTATACAACATGGTCAGGATAATCGCGGGCACGTTGATGTACGTCGGAACGGGAAAATTAATGCCTTTTTCCTCGCAGCCGGCTCTCTGGGACGTGGAAAAGGCCCTGCGTTCGCGTGACAGGACCTTGGCGGGCAAGACCGCGCCGCCCCAGGGCCTTGTGCTGCTGGAAGTCACGTATTAATTTTCATAATAAGATTCAGCAGAATATTATGAATATAGAAAAATTTGGCGAAGGAAGAAGCCTCAATCATATCAAATATATAAGAAAACTCCGGCTTGTAAAAGAAGAAGGACAGCGCGGCAAGGCACAGCCAGACAACCACAGCCCCTTTGACCGCGCCGAACAGCATCCCGCCGATTTTATTAAAGGATGATATAACCGGCAGCTTAACCGCGGCGTTAAGCACATGGGCAGCGAGGCTGAGCACAAGGCTGACAAGCGCGAAAACCAATATAATGGCGATAATATTGAGACATATGTTAAGGATAAATTCGACAATGTAGTCCTCTACCCGTGATATGTCCAAGATTTCATACAACATGGAATTATTATTGGTCAGCAGCCCGTCTGTAAAAAATTCCGGAAGTTTCAAGCCGTTTATGAATTCTGTTTGGGCTTTAAGCGACTGGACGGCGGCCTGCCCGGCGGCGGAACCACGTCCGGCGTCCGCGGCCAAACGGTCAAGCCCCAGCGTGCTGGCTATGGACTGGCGCAAAAAGTCGCATAAATTCTCCGACTTTTTCAGCAGCCCTGCGGCGATAGGATAGACACGCGCGGTTATAATAAGGGACAATAAGGTGGAGCAGAGTTTAAACAGCGACATTATAAAACCCTTCTTAAGCCCGTAAATCGTGAATATTCCTATCATAAGGACAATTATGACGTCCACAAGATTCATATAAATTTCCCCAATGTTTATAATGGAAGAACACCTCCTAAGGAATGAGAGTTTCCACGGAAACTCGAAACCTTTTTGTAGAGCCAGCTCACGAATTGCGGATAACTCTATCGCCTCCACAAAAATCGCTGAGCATCATCTCGACTTTTGTTTAAATATTACGCAAGCTAATTTGTGCGCTTTTGTTACAGAAATTGTTTCCGTGGATACTCAATGACGATTAATTAAACGCCAAACTTTTTCACAGGAATAGTCGTGCGCGGCTCGACGAAATGCATTTCGTCGAGCAAGCTTGACTATCTCCGAAAAAGTGTGGTCACTTATACTTTCGTCATTCCAAACTGTAATCTACCCCTGGACGGCTTTAGCCACCTTGGCTCCTGTGTCTGTCACAACAAGCACAGTATCCGCGTCCAGTGGCAAAAGGTCCTTAAGGTCGCTTACCGCGTCGTAGCGCCAGCTTAATTCGCCCTTGGCGTTAAAGGCGTAATAGGTATGGTTCGCCCCGGCGATTACCCTGCCGGGCGCCGCGCGTAAAAGCGCCGCCTTTGCTCCAAGGCTGTACTCCCCTGTTTGAGAGCACTGCGCGTCAAAAAACAGCAGCGTCCCCGACGGACGGGCCGCCGCCTGCTCTTGGCCCGGCAGGGCGTCGCCAAGCGCTATTACGAAACCCTTTTCACCGAAAAAGCTCAGCATATCTATCCGGTTGTTAATTGGCACCGAGGTTTCCACGCGGGTCTCCCCTGCCCGCGTGTCAAGCGTTATGCCGGACAGACCGGCGTCAGTTACCGCTATAAGCTGGTCCCCTAAAAACTTAACAGCCAGAAGCATCTGTTTGTCAAGGGTCAGGGAGGAAAAAATCCTCTGGTTTTCTATATCACCAAAGTAAAGGCTGGATGTAATCTCCGTGCCATTTATGTCCAAAAACCCTAAAACACAAATCTTCCCGTCATCTGATACGCTCGTAATCGCTGGAAAAATATTCTTATCGCGATGTTCGTATGTGAACACTTCCTCGCCCTTGGCGCTGAATATCTGGGAACGGTACAAATTCTTCGCGTCGAGCAGTACGGCGCTCGCCCCCGCGCTGTTTACGAAAAAGTTCACAATCGTGTGTTCAAATTGCTTGCTGTACAAAAGTCCCCTGGTATCAAAAACATACAAGTCCTTTCCCCGGTCAGACACCGCCGCGACGCCTCCCGCGCCGGACGCCACAGGGCGCGTCATTGAATACGGAACATCCAGCCACACCTCGCCCGAAGCCGTCATATACTTTATCCCGTCCTTTGTGTAGAAAAAGAATCCGCCGCCCTGAGTCGGTGTGGTGGATGGGTTTACACAAAATCCGGCGAACACGTCGTAATTATATTCCAAACTGGTATCCGTCTCTTGCAGCCGCACCAGGTCCGCGGCGCCGGCGCCGGGCATGGGGATCCGCGAGCCAAAGCTGAAAAATAATATTAACAC
Organism: Clostridiales bacterium; assembly: GCA_031297485.1. Lineage (GTDB taxonomy): Bacteria > Bacillota > Clostridia > Lachnospirales > JAISYE01 > JAISYE01. Next base: position 24,724 of record JAISYE010000142.1, on the reverse strand, counting down.
CGCCCCGCTGACCAGCAGCACGCGCAACGCCGCTCTTTTACCCATGTTCTCACTCCCGTGCAATGAATGGTTTACTTTAATGCACATCATACTTTCTTTTCACGCGCTTGTAAACAAGAAATTGACAACTCAAAAATGTCCGGGACATCGGCGCTCGTTAAGGCGTGTTTGGAAATTCCTAAAAGCGCGAAATTTCTAATGAAACCGCTGCAATGATAGTCGAGCTTGCTCGACTCTTCGCGCTGTAATCTAGTTTTCAAACACATCCTAAGGCGTGTTTGAAAATTCCTTAAAGCGCGAAATTTCTAATGAAACCGCTGCAATTTCGCGCTGGAATCTAGTTTTCAAACACGTCCTAGGAAAGCGGAACATATCTTTCGATTTTCAGGGCTACGCGTTCAGGCTAAAAGGCGCAAAGAATAAGCGCGGAACGGTTTTTATAAGCTTTCTGCTTGCATCCGCAAGAAGGTCGGAGTGTGGAAGACACGGCTGAGCTTATGGTACTATTCAGCGCCAAAAAAATAAAATTTGTAATATAGCAGAATAATTGGTAAGATGTGAAAAAGAGGTACAGGAACATAAATGAACTAAGGCGTGTTTGAAAATTCCTTAGAGCGCGAAATTTCTAATGAAACCGCTGCAATGATAGTCGAGCTTGCTCGACACTTCGCCCCGGAATCTAGTTTTCAAACATGTCCTAAAAAAGAGAGTATGCGTCGAAATGGGAACAAATAAAAGGAGCAAACAGAGTATGCAGAAGAAAGAGCAAATTCGTGAACAATATAACAGTCTGTCGAACGGTTATGACTCAATGCTATCACTCCAAAGCATGTGGGCAAAACTTGTCTGCAAGCTCGTATGGGGGTTCCCGGATGCGGCATACGCAGGCCGGTTGCTGTCGCGTCCGCCTAGCGGTTTTAGCGGCAAACTGCTTGATGTCCCGGTTGGCACGGGATTGTTTACCTGCGGCAAATATAAAAGCCTGCCCAACGCCGACATCACTTGTCTTGATTATTCTGATGGTATGCTGGGTAAGGCGAGTGAGCGTTTCGCCGCTTCCGGAATAGCTAACGTGGAGTTTCAGCAAGGTGATGTGGGCGCGCTGCCATTTGAGGACGGAGAGTTTGACGTTGTTCTGTCTATGAACGGGTTTCATGCGTTTCCTGACAAAAATGCGGCGTGGAGTGAGATTCATCGTGTTTTGAAGCGCGGAGGCCAATTTATCGCGTGCTTCTATATCACGGGTGAAGTCAAGAGAACGGACTGGTTTATCGAACACATTTATGTCTCCAAAGGTTGGTTTACGCCGCCATTTTCGACTTGTAACGAAATTAAACAGCGGCTGGCGAAAGACTATAGCGTGAAAGAATTTTGGACAGTGGGGTCAATTGTCGGGTTCTGTGCCGAAAAGAAAGGCTGATAACTATGACTTTTTGGGATTTTTGCGCTCCATTCTATGATAAGGCGGAAAAGACCAATACAGCTTATAACGCTATGCTTCGCTTGCTTCGTGATTTGACGCCGCAAGGCGCAAGCGTGTTTGAGGCCGCGTCCGGCACGGGCGCAATAGGCGTGTTTGTAGCGGATAAAGCAAGAAGTGTGCTTTGCACAGACATTTCCGAGCGTATGCTGGACGTCGCCCGCAAAAAAGCGACAATGCACAATTTGGAGAATATTGCGTTTAGCGCGAGAAGCATTTTTGATACAGGCGAACCTGATGGCGCTTATGATGTCGCAATCGCTTCACAGGTTCTCCACCTCATTGACGAACCGCAGAAAGCCGCCGAGGAATTAAAGCGAGTATCGAAAAATTCTGTTATCACTACAGTGCCTTTGCTCAAAGGACTTCGCGGATTTTTCATAAGACCGACAGTTGGCATATGGCGATTTTTCGGTTTAGCCCCCAAAAGAGAGTTCGACGCTGGCAGCTATGGGCAGTTTCTATGCGAGATAGGGTTGCCGCCAAGCCGATATGAAGTTATTAGCGGTAATATGCCGATAGCCGTTGCGGTATGGAGGAAAGCATGAATCAGCTTTGAAGGGAACCGCGCTGTGAGCAGGAAACGGCTGCGCAAAGAGGTCAAATGCCAAGCCGCGCGCGACATCGCCTGGGACGCTCACACCGTCGCAAGAGCCGCCAACGCTCCCGCCTCGGTTGAAGCGGCGGCGGGGAGCAGTCGCCAACGCCGCGCTGCCATGCCGGCGCGCGAGTGTCTATTCAGATGTGTAAGGCGCTTGTTCGTCGAGTTCTCCTTAATGAGTGCGCGCGAAGCGCAAGAAGGGGTCTGGGGACGAGTCCCATAAGCGTGAACTTAAGAAAAAAATAACCCGTACCTTTTCTTAAAAAGACTGTACCTGCATCAAAAAGCGCCGCACTCGCCGCCCTTAAGAAGGGGTCTGGGGGCGGAGTCCCCAGCGGGGTTTGGGGCCAACGAACAAATCATCGTTAGGCCCCAAGGTTTTAAGGTTTTGAACTCTGAATAGACACCCTAAGGCGTGTTTGAAAATTCCTCAAAGCGCGAAATTTCGAATGAAACCGCTGCAATGGTAGTCGAGCTTGCTCGACACTTCGCGCTGGAATCCAGTTTTCAAACACGTCCTAGGAATGACGAAAGATAAAGACATCAAGCTTTTTTCGGAAATGGGTTGAAGCCTTCACATTTCCTGTGCGTATGCGGTTATAAATTATGCCTCAAAAAGTTTTCTTCCTTCACTAATGTTTCAATCCACATTCAGGTGGGACCCGAATGACCGATAGCCGAGCTTGCTCGGCGATTACAAGAAATAATTTCTCTGGCTCCCACCCAAATTTTGAAAGACCCGAAAAAAATAAACAATCCACTTTAGGCGTACTATCGTATGCGGCGAACACAGTTCGCCCTTACAATGGCTGCCGATTTATGTTGTAGAGACGTACTACCGTGTAGGGGTGAATTGCGTTCGCCCGCACCTAATAATTTGACTTCCATTTTGTCTGATTTGCCTTTACTTTCGCCTTAAGTTCACGCCTATGTGACTCGCCCCAGCTTAAGCGCGTGAAGTGTGGTGATTTCAATGTGGCAAATTTCAACGTTCATGGGTATACTGATTGATTTTCACAGCAAATAGTGCACATAGGTTCCGCAATGTCTTAATCAGTTACGCCCTGCCTAACCCCGGCCATGCAGCCTGTATTCGGCCGTGCCAAGGCGCTCGGTCTGCCTGAAGGCGGCGCGGAAACGCCTGGCGCTGCCGAAGCCGGCTTTAATGGCGATCAGCTCGTCGTCGGCAGTGGTTTCACGCATAAGGCGCTTGGCCTCGCTCATGCGAACAGACAGCAGGTAGTCCATAACAGTGCGGGATTCCGACTCCATAAAAATTTTATTCAGGTATCCGGGCGTAGTTCCTGCCATAAAGGCCAGCTTGGACAGGGAAATGTCCTGATAATACTTTTCATCTATATGTTGTTTTACCTGCGCAATAATCCGGCTGTTGCGCGCGTTAACATCGGCCAGCACACTGCCGCAGAATTTTTTAAGCGCCTGGTCCATAAAGGTGAAGGCTTCCGCCAAACTCTCCAGCTGCAAGACCTCCTTGGCTGGGAAGAACGCCGAAAGCTGGTTTTGCTGGGTGGATTTCTGTTCGCTTAAATATCTGTTTATTGATATAAGAATGTCCATGATTATTTTGGAAATTAAATTTTTAGGGATCGGCTCGGATTCCTTAAGAGCGTCAAAGAGTTCCCGCAAAAGCCTGCGGCAGTATTCGTACTCGCCTATGGCGGCGGAATACACAAGCCGTTCCTCTTTTTCCAGGGGATAGCGGTAGGTAATAATATTTTCCGGCTCTACGTAGTCGATGTGTATAACGCTGTTGTAGCCCGCCAAGAACCGATACCTGTGCGCGCCTATCGCTTCCCTGTAAGATACGGTGATGTCCGCCGCCGAGTCGTAGGACCGCCCGACGCCAATAGTGGCCCGCATGGCGGTCTCCTCGTACACAGCGGCCAGCAGACCCTCGCATAAAGGTATAAGCGTTTCCGCGTCCACGCCGCCGCCCACAATAACGGCAAAGGAGTTAAGGCTTTCCATGCAGACCGTATGCTTAACGCTTTCCAGCCTGCTTTTTAAAATCATTGAAATCTTGTATGAAAGAAGCTGCTTCTCAATTTCATCCAAAGTAAGGATAATTTTTTTATAGTGATCTATGCGCAGCAAAAAAACCGTGTAACCGGGCGGCAGGTCAAGCCCAAAATACTTAAGGCTGTTCTTTATTTCGTTCTCGCTGTTGATAAGGCCGTGCAGCAGGCTTGTGGCAAACACCGCCTCAAACCGCGGCATATCCGCGCGATATTGGTTTGTAATCCGCTCCAAATATTTCTTGCGCTCATCCTCTTTTTTAAAATATTCTAAAGCGCCTTTAAAGCCGCGCTGAAAATCAGCGGGCTTAACGGGCTTAAACAGGTAGTCCATCACACCAAATTCCAGACTGCGGCGCATGTAATCCGTGTCATTGTACGTGCCGTACAAAATAAAGCGCGTATCCGGATGACATTCGTATATGTCGCGCAGCACCTGGCAGCCGGCCGCGCCAAAAAAGCGCGCGTCAGCCAAAATAAGCCGCGGGGCAAGTTCCCGGACCAGCCCCGCCACATTTACGGACGGGTCGCGGCACAGGCTGACGTCCTTTATCTCCGGAAACATGTGTTTGATATACATTTGGAAGTTTTTTGCGGTTTCTATGTCACTGTCAAATACCATAACTCGCATATATTATTTTCCCTTCCATTGACCCCGCGTTAAATATCGTCAAACACCACAGGCACTAGGCTTTTAAATTCCTCCAGTATCATGCGGGCAACCTGCCGCATCTGCGGGTGGGCGGCCGGGCTTGTGCGCAGCTTGAAGAAATGCCGCCACTGGCGCAGGTTCATGGTGACGGCTATTTCCGTTTTCAGGCTGTTGGGCAGTACGCTCCGCGCCTGCTCGGGTTTCGCGCCCGCCTCCAGCAGGGCGAAATAACTTTTTTCCGCCCGCTCCATGCTTTCAAGCCATATTCCAAACTCCCGGGAGCCTTCCTGCCAAAAACACGGCTTTATAACCGTAATTTCACCGCCGAACTTTTTCTTGGAATAATTGCAGTAGCGGGTGCTCTCCTGGGAATAGCTCGCGATACGGTGCCGCACAAGCTCGTGGGATACGCCCCTGTCACAGGTGACCAGCACGCTTATTTTTTCGTGCTCGATTACGGATTCGTGGCCGTCCGCGATCCGGGCCGCAACAAAGGCCTTGGCGGATTCATCCGTTATGGTGTTTTCACTTTTGTAACATACCCGTCCGGCAAATTCTATCTTCCTTAGCACAGCCGCACCGTCCACTGTGTCCAATATTTTAATCCCCGGTTCTATTATCTCCAATGTGATTCCCCATTTCCATGACAATCTTATCGCACAGCGCGTCAAACTCCGGGTCAGGCCGCTGCGTCTCAGAGTGCTCCAAAAGGTACTTAAGCGTCCGCCGGGCGCCCTGGTCAAAGCGCACCGCAGCTGTATAACCCGGAACCGCGCGCTTTATCTTCGTATTATCAAAAGCCACTGAATGTGCTTTATCACCCATAAGCCCGCCCCACCAGTCCGGATTGAAGCCCGCCAGGGTTTCGGACGCCACGTGGGCCAGTGTCGCCCTGTGCCCCAGCGCCTGGCCGATTATTCCGTAAATGCTGTTCCAGGTCAGCCGCTCGTCGCTGGTTATGTGAAACGCCTCGCCTATGGCGTGCACATTGCCCATCAGCCCCACAAAGGCCTTGGCGAAATCCGTGTTGTGTGTCAAAGTCCACCAGGTAAGGCCGTCCCCCGGCACAATCACCGGCTTGCCACGCAGGATTCTGTCCACTACCTGCCAGCTGCCGGCGGCGCCGTGCAGCGCCACGGGTATGGCTTTGTCCCCGTATGTATGGCTGGGGCGCACAATGGTTATCGGAAACCCGCTTTTGCGGTACTCGCTTACCAGCAGCTCCTCGCAGGCGATTTTGTCCCGGGAATACTGCCAGTATGGGTTGGCCAGAGGAGTGCTCTCCGTGATAATCTCGTTAGAGAGGGGCTTTTGGTATGCCGAGGCCGTACTTATAAAGATGTACTGCTCTGTCCGGCCGGCGAACAGACGCAAATCCCGCTCCACATGTCCAGTGTTAAAGGCGATGAAGTCCGCCACCACGTCGAACTTCCGGCCATTAAGCAGCCGCGCCGCTTCACGCTCGTCAGATATATCGGCCTTTATTACTTCCGGTTCTTTCCCGTCTTTTGCCGCCGGCCGGCTTGGGGTCGTGGCGCCCCTGTTCAATAGCGTAAGCTCAAACCCGTGCCTTAACGCCAGTTCCGCGCACGCCGAACTGATTGTCCCCGTGCCGCCGATGAATAACGCCTTCATTAATTTATCCTCTCCTTTTCTTAAAAAGCGTCGCGCTCGCCGCCCTTGAGAAGGGGTCTGCGTCGAGCAAGCTCGACTATCGGGGACGAGTCCCCAGCGGGGTTTGGGGCCAACGAACAAACCATCGTTAGGCCCCAAGGTCTTAATCTTTTGACCTTCCCATTCTTTAAATTCGCGCCGATTGGTCAGAGCCCCAAGGTCTTAGGTCTTTGCCAAACGCATTCGTCCGCGTAGTCCTTACACCTTGGCCTTCAAAAAAATCTTAAAAATCTCCGCGAACTTAGGGGGCTTACCGTACATAAGCACGCCCGTGCGGTACACCTTGGCGCCTAAATAAGCGCATAAAACCACAGACACAGCCAAAATAACAATAGAAATCCATGCCTGCAGCGCTCCAGCGCTGCCCATGCACACGCGCATAAACATCACCATGGAGGATGTGAACGGAATATAGGAAAGCACTTTAACAAACATAGCGCCAGGAACCATCATGCCAAAGATTGCGCCCATAAATCCGACCACAATAAGTAACATCGGAACAGCGACAACCGTGTTGCCCTCCTCTATCCGGCTTGCGGTGGAGGCGAAAGCCGCGAACAGAAACGCGTAGATAAAGAAACCCAATATGAAGAATATGCCAAGATACACAAACAGCATGGGCGACACAGGAGCGGCAAGTATATTCACAAATTCCTCCATACCGCTTGCCGCCGCAACCTCCTGGACATTGTCCAAGGCATCGGCGAAATACATGTCAGCCCAAAAGATTCCATTTATTGAAAAAGAGACCGCACCTGCCGCCAAAACCGAAAAAAATTGCAACAGCCCCGCCAAACCCACGCCAAAGACCTTTCCGAACATGAGCTGCAGCGGCTTGGCGGAGGTAATGAGAATCTCCATAGCCTTGGAGCTTTTTTCAGTTACAACGGACACCACAATCTGCTGGCCGTACAGCACCATTACCATGTACAGCAAAAAGAGCAGGACATAGGCGTAGATATAATTTTGAAAATACCCTTCCTCGTCAGCAGCACCCTCGCTGGTACGCACCCGCCCTGTGATTTCTATGGAATAGATGTCGTTTATCGCTTCCTCGTCAAGCCCGTATTCCTTCATTAAACTTTTCATGCGCAGTTCCCTGAGCATGTCTTCCACATTGCCTAGCATTGCGAAGGAATCTATATTCACATTGTTCATATAGATTGTGTAATCAGTCTCATCAGCCTCCAGGAGGAACTTGTACCCGCCGTTTTCCATGATTTCCTCCGCCTGGTCCGCGTTGCTCATGAACTCGAAGCTGGTTCCGGAAAAATACCGCGCCAAAATTTCCGGCGTAAGAATATCGCTGACTACCGCCGCCTTACGGGTGTCCGACGTTTCCCGTTCGCTTTCCGGCTTTCTGATAAGCCCCGCCACAGTGGGCACGCAAGGCACGGCGATCACCGCCAGCAGGATTATCGCGGTTATTATCAGGAACGCTTTGTTCTTAAGGTATGAACCAAACTCAAATAAAAAAATCGTCTTAAACTGCTTCATTCTGATTACCCGCCTTTTCAAGAAAAATCTCTTCCAACGTGGGTTCCAATACCAGGAAAGAGTCCACGTCAAAGTCGCTTAGCGCGGCCAGTAAGGCGCGTTTGTCCTTGGCGGCGCGCAGTTTTAAGAAAAACGCGCCGCGTTCCTCCGTCACGTCTTCCAGTATATTACTGAAGGGTGCGGTCTTAAGCCTTTCGCGAAAGGCTTCCGGCACGCCGGCAGGCACGACGCGTATCCTGCTGCGCGGGTAGCTCTTCTTAATTTGGTCAAGGTCGCCGGAAAGCACTATAGCGCCCTTATCCAATATGCAGATATCGCGGCAGAATTCCTCCACGTATCCCATTTGATGACTTGAGAACATCACTATTTTGCCGTAGCCGACAAGTTCCTCCACGGTTCTTTTCAAAATGGCCGCGTTTATGGGGTCCAGACCGCTGAAGGGCTCGTCGAGTATGACAATCTCCGGGTCATGGATTAAGGCGATAGCAAGCTGTATTTTCTGCTGGTTGCCCTTGGACAGGGTATCCAGGCGTTTGTCAATGTACTCCGACGCCTCCAGCTTATCCAGCAGGAACTCCGCCCGCTTCTTGGACTGGGGGGCTGTCAGTCCGCGCAGTTCGCCTATATAGACTATCTGCTCCCATATCTTTTTTTTAGGGTACAGACCCCGTTCCTCCGGCATGTAACCTATCCGCGCGGTGGATTGCGCTATGGGCGCGCCGTCCACCAGCACCTGGCCGCTGTCCTGAAGAAAAATCCCCATAATAATGCGTATAGCCGTAGTCTTACCCGCGCCGTTACGGCCAAGAAAACCCAGCGCACGCCCGCCTTCAGCCGAAAAACTTACGTTCTCCAAAACCTTTTTCTGGCCAAAACTCTTTTCTATGTTACGCAGTTCCATCTTCATTATGTGTCCTCCTTCTTCCATACGTGCGAACTTAAGGCTTGGGAAAGGTCAAAAGATTAAGACCAACGGACAGTTCACCGTTAGGGGCCTAACGATGGTTTGTTCGTTGGCTCCAAGCCCCGCTGGGGACTCGTCCCCGATAGCCGAGCTTGCTCGATATTTGTAACGCCAAAAGGCTTCACTTTCGGCGGGGCCGGAACGTCTGGTGTAACGTTGACTTAACCGTTAAGAATCCACAACCGAGGCTAGAGGTGTATCCGTCGATATTTTTAAAGAAGAAATAAATATTTTCGGACAGCAGTTTCAACTGCAAATGTAGCGGGAATGCGGGTGAACCCTAACGGTGGGTTGTCCGTTGCGGTGGGTTGTCCGTTGCGGTGATTTGTCCGTTGGTTCGCCCCTACTATGATTTATAAGCGGATACACCACTTTTTCAAACACGTCCTAAAATGCTAAACTCTTGTAACTTTGGCACCATTCTGCTATTATAGCGATGAACCTTAATATGCAATTTATTAAGGTCATCTGGCTCCCACCCAGATGTGGATTGAAACCTTATTGTTACATCGCGCCTTATTTCCCCGCGAGCCGTTTCCCCATCGCGAAAGCGGCCTCGCAATCCTTTGGGAATTGTTCGATGTGGCGTTTCTTGACCATGTCAACGTCAAACATTGTCGCGGCGTACTTAGAGTAATCCTGAAACTGCTGCGTCTGGTAGGCCATAACATATTCGGACTCGCCGATTATGCGGCTTGTCATGCTGACGAGCCCGCCTAGGAAATCCTTGTAAAACTCGCCGGGCGCGTTCATTGTGAATACCCAGCCTACTTTGGGGCGTTTCGGATATGTGGGTGCCCGGTCCTTGTTATAGGTAGTGGCGGGGAAGAAGAAACGCTCCAGGAATGAACGCGTCTCTCCTGTTATGTCGCTGAAATATATCGGCGAGCCGATAAGTATCACATCCGCGTCTACGGCCTTCTCTAAAACCGGAGTCAGGCCGTCTCTTAGTGCGCAGCGGGAGAACTTGCTTTCGTCAAGCAGTTTACAGGAATGACATCCGACACACCCCTTAAAGTCAAGGTCATACAGGTAAACAAATTCCCCGGTGGTGTCCGGCACGCTCATCGCGCCATTAAAGGCGCTTCTGAGCATTGACGCGGTATTGCGGGTTTTATTCGCGGCTCCGCAGATTGTTAAAATATTCATTATTATTGCCTCACTTTTTTTCATAATTCGAGTCTTTCTTTTATTCGCGCTTATTTGTGGGAATGAATGGACACGAAGTTTCTTGTAATTTTAGCGCGTTCCCCTGTACCCGTCGCGTTCCAGCACTTGTTTAAGTACGGCCATGTCGGCCGATGCGTCCAGCACGTCGGCGTCATAAAGGGATTCCAGCAGATTATTAAAGGCTTGGGCGACATCCTCGAAGAAAGCGTTTGCGCGGGCTTGAAACTCCCGGGAATCCGGCGTGGAAACCCTGTCGTGCTCTAAACGGACGTACCGCTGGACAATCCCAACCAGGGAAGGCAGATAATAATCCGCGAAATCGGCGGCCTGCTTTTGAAGCGGCGGGTCCGGCCCGGCCGCCGGCTTTTCATAAAAGAAACCGGCGAACAAGCGCCGTTTCCGCCGCGTCCCAGAGGACAAATCACAGTTAGGCGGCGAAAATTCCGAAAACCGCCGCGTAATCTTCTCCGCGGCGTCGCAAACGAGCCCCAGGGCTTCGGACGCCTGTTCGTCCTCTATTTCCCCATATAGTCTGTACAGCGCGCTTAGTTCCCGCGAACATTTATCTACATGCCCGCTCGGACCGCGGGGCGGCGCCCATCCGTCCAGTACGCGCCGCGCCAGCCGTCGCAAAAAGTCAGTCAGCAGTTCTGCCGCGCGGACAATCATTAACCTTCGCCCCCTTAACAATAATTTGTTCGTTACTCCCTTAACATCATTATAATACTCCTCGCGTTTACAGGTCCTTCCAGGTCCAAAAAATTTTCCCTTTCGGCAATATCCTTCAGGTAATGGGCATCAGAGGAGCGCAAATATTTCAATTTCTTCTGAAACGCCCCGGCGTGGTCTGCCATGTATTTTTCCGGTTCCGCGTACTTGGAGAATTCCACTCTTTGGATATCCAAATCCCAGGGCACAAAGCCCAGGTTGGATATTATACTGTACGAGCTTCTGTCCACGTGGGCGGGTATGGGGACCCCGCCGTAGTCCCGCGCCAGTTTCACCAGCGTGTACAGGTCAATGCTTGTGGCGGTAATCAGCAGCTTGCCGTGTTCGCCCGCTTCTTCGTCGCGGCTGTTAAACAGAATCTGCCGCCCGAATATTTCCGGCTTGTTTTTTATATTTGGCAGGCAATTGTCCACATGGGCGGAAAACCGTTCCGCTGTGTCCAGGTCCGGCAGCAGGCAAATTACATGCACTTCCTCCGAGGTTTCAAGCTCCATGCCCGGCACAAACATCAGCCCAGTCTCCGCGGCCGCCTCTGCCACAGCCCGGACATTGCCGCAGGTATTATGGTCCGTTATGGCAATTGCGTCAAGCCCGTTTAGCAGTGCCATGTTTACTATATTATTAGGCGTCATATCCTCGTCGCCGCACGGAGACAGGGCCGTATGGATATGAAAGTCATAAAACACCCGGTTCAAGCTATGCCCAACCCGACAATAAGCTTCACAAGGGTAAAAACGTCCATATCAGACGCAAACAGCGGGATGCCCTCCGCGTCCGCCTTTGCCGCAAGTTCGCCCCCGATCTCCGCGCCCTCAGCGACTATTACGCAGCTTACGCCTGTCAGCAGTGCCACAGCCGCTACGTTTACATGGCCCTGTATGGTTATCCAGATGTTTCTTTCTTTCGCTCGGCCCATAACCCAGCTTAGCAGGTCACCCAAGTACACGCCGTTTATTTCCGTTTCCAAACCCTTGGAACCGGCTATCGGCCTGAGATTGAGTTTAGCCGCGGCTTCCGATACTGTCATGCTTACCGCTCCTCTTAACGTTTTGCTTGGCGGACTGCCGGCTGCGCGACAAACGGCGCTGACTGCGAGAAGGTCTGCGGCAGTTTGGCAGAAAGGTCCAGCATTTCCTCGGCCAAGTACCGTACACGGTTGCGCAGCATAAAAATACAGTCCTCAATATTGGCCTGGCCGCGCACAATATCTTCCGCGAAAGCCCTGCAGGTTGGCGACCCGCAGGAGCCGCAGTCGATACAGGGCAGTTCGGCGTATATTCTGTTTATTTTCTCCAACTTGCCTATGGCCGCGGTCATGTCCTCGTCCAGTTTGGGCGCGGGGGCAGGCTCTATCTTCTTTCGCATGAAAAAGTCCACATGCTTAAAGGACAGGGGCAGGGGCCGCCGTTCCTCCGGGGACATGCCGCGCATTTCGCGCTGTACGCGCCGCAGGCGGTTGCGCGCCACAAAGCTGTTAGTGACTGTAAGCGGCCCGCCTATACAGCCGCCGGTGCATGCCAGCCCCTCTATATAGTCCACGTCCTGCAGCTGGCCGTTTTCCACTTCTTCCAGCACTTGAATAACATTCTCCACGCCGTCCACTGCAATGGCGTTTTCTATGGCGAGCCCGCTGCTTTCCCCGCCCGCCGCCGCCCAATCCACGCCCGTAACGCCGCTTTGCGCGAGCTTTTCCACGTCCGTCAGACCGTTTATGCCGTTGCGCATTGACATAAATATGTCCTGCATGGATATTACCCCGTCTATGTCCGAACGCTCCGAGCCAATGGGGTTTATGGCATAGGAACATTTGGCGGCGCAGGGCGATATAAAAAATATGCCAATGTCGTCACGGGGAACGCCCAGGGACATTACGTATTCCCGTACAGCCGCGGCGCTGGCTTCTACCGGCGCGATAATAGGCAGTATGTTTTCTATAAGAGACGGGAAGCGCATAACTATGAGCCGCACCACCGCCGGGCAGGCCGAGGAGACCAGGGGCCGCGCGCCCGTATTTTCGGATATATATTTTTTTGTGGCTTCCGTAACCATCTGCGCGCCGGAGGCGACCTCACAAACATCGTCAAACCCGAGCCTTTTAAGCGCGGTAAGAATAACGTTGACGTTCGACAGGTTTTTAAACTGGGCGTAAAGCGACGGGGCCGGCAGCGCCACTTTATAGGGATACCGGCGGATTATGCTCATATTCTGGGTCGTGGCCTTTTTGGCGCGCTGTCTGCACACCTTGATGCACAGCCCGCAGTCTATACATTTTTCACCGGATATGACCGCCTTGCCGTTCCGCACGCGTATAGCCTCAGTCGGGCAGCGCTTTATGCAATCCGTGCAGCCTATGCATTTCTCCTTGTCCAGTTCTACAGAGTGTACGAAGTCTCCCAAGAGAAATCCCCCCAGTTTACAGGTTCACTTTTATTTCAACAGTAGTGCCCTTGCCTACTTCCGACATAACGTTTAAAAAGTCCGCGTTCTTTTTCATATTCGGCAGCCCCATGCCGGCGCCGAAGCCAAGGTCGCGCACTTCGTCGGACGCAGTGGAGTAGCCCTCTGTCATTGCCAGCGCGATATCCGGTATGCCGGGGCCTGTGTCTTCCAGCTTGATGCGCACCGCTTCCGAGTCTATGTCCACGTCAACCACGCCGCCGTTGGCGTGTATTACCATGTTTATCTCAGCTTCATACATTGCTATGGCTATTTTTCGTATCACATCCGAGGAAACGCCCAGCTGTTTCAGCACCTTTTTCAGGCTGCTGGAAGCCTCGCCCGCCCGCAAAAATTCGCCGCCTGAAACGTCATAATGAAGGCGCATTCTCTTCTCCCCCGCGCAGGCCGTTGGCGTACAGCAGGCCGCACGCTATATACATCGGGTGTTCCGTGGCCATTATTACTATGGATTTTTCCCGCGCAAGGTCTATTATTTCCTGACCGGGAATTTTCCCGCGCACGAACATTATCGCGCGGATATCCATCATTTCGGATGTGCGCACTACCTGCGGGTTTACCAGGCCCGTAAGCAGCAGTACTTTCTCCTTCGAAAACGCCAGTACGTCGCTCATTAAATCCGCGCCGCAGGCAGACGCCACCTCGCGGCTTAAGTACTCCTCGCCAGCCAGCGCCCGCGCGCCCAATATTTCCTTCACATCGTTAAGCGTCATTTCTTTTACCACCCTTGCTGTTTTTTTATTGCGCCTTACCTTGCGCCCTTTTATACTTGCGAACGAATATGTTTGCCAAACATGTTGACCTTTCCCAAGCCTTAAGTTCGCGCCAATGACCGTTAGCCTAAAGGTTTTCCGTTTTTGACCTTTTCTGAATCTTTAAGTTCGCGCCTATGGGGTTCCCGCGGCTTACGGATGGCAATCCGCCCGATAGAAGCGCCGCTGCCGTTGAACTCAATATCCTGTATAAAATCAACCTTTTCGTATGCCGCTATTGACGACTCTCCAAACGATAATTATTACCTTTTGAGTATACCACGGATTTATGGGTTTGTATAGGAAAGGACGCCGGTATGAACCAAGCGCCCTTTGAAGTGAAGGCAAGCGTTTGGGGTGACGGACAGGCGCCGCGTCCCAACGGACAAATCCTAAACTGTTCGTTGGGACGCGGCGAAAATTCCGGCCTAGTTAAAAGCTGCCTTCTCGTTTGCCGCAATTTTCAAGCCAAATCTCTTGCAGGTTGTTGGTTTTAGCCAGCGTCCGCTCGGCACTTGACCTGCAAAAAGCGTAGCGGTGTGCAGTCACAACCCTCTGCTTGCCAAAATACGTAAACAGCAATTTCTCATTAGGACGTGTTTGAAAACTCCTTAAAATACAAAATTTCAAGTGAAAACGCTCCAATTTTGCGCTGCAATCTAGTTTTCAAACAGGCCCTAGCGGCGTATCGCGAATTTTCGTCAGTTAGCGCGTCGGCGTTAACCGACAGTTCCGAGTATTTCGCGAAGAGCTGTTCCGCGACAATTTCGTCGATTTCGTCAAGTACTCCCTTGTCGCCGGTGAGGTGATACGGCTCATAACCGATTTCAAGAAATGTTAAGATGTCGCGCTCATGGTCAAGCTTGCGGAATTGTTCTATCGTAAGATTATGCGTTGCATATAAAGGCTGGCGATATGCACTTGCAGGAACAAAACGTGATTGATATTTACCATGGCTACCCTCCAGCCATCTTTCCCAATCGCCCGCCCGTTCAGCGTCAAGCATATCCATAACATACGCCGGACTTTCGAGGCAAAGATACGATTCGGGGTCCGCAAGCAGTTCAAAAGTTTTAGTCGTCATAAACTCGCGCAAGCAGTCGGTCGCGTTTTTAGTCTCCGCTTTGGCGAGAGCGTCCACGAGCGTCGCCGCTTGCAAGTCGATTAACAGCTTGCTTGTGTTCTCGTTGAATGTCACCATATCAGACCTTCCTCCTGCCAACGAAGCGCAATAAGTCCGCCGCCTTTTGCGTTCCGAAAAATATTTGCGGGGGCAGTTTATCGGGTTCGATTAGTTGCAGAAACATATTGACAGCCGCGTCACTTTCCGGGTCGCCGTAGCCTCCGGCGGAATAGATGGTGGCGGGCGGTTCGAGTGTCGTTGTTCGCGGTCTTGCCGATAACCATATCGTAGTCGTGCTGACGTTTCCGGCTAAGGCGATTCTTCGCGGTGAACACCGCCCATTCGCGGCCGGCTGAGACGAACTCTTTCACATTCAGGTTATTCGTCTCCCGTAGGTCAAACTCGTATGCGTACACCCACGCCGATATGGTTCTTTTTTCCCTACGGGTAGTTTTGATAAGCGCGTCTGTTCAACCTTGCGGCCGCGTCTGGCGATGCCGGCCGCGTGCCGTTCGGTGCGCGAGGTCCCGCGCCCGAAATCTTTGTTTGGCTTGCCCCGCGTCACGTCTATCTTGTCGAAGGCGCAGACAGAGCCGTGGCAGAGCGTTATGCTGCTGCTCCCGGTCAAGGGTGCCGCACCTCCGTTCGTTGAATTGTTACCTATTATGCCACGGTCTTTGTGAAAACTCAAGTTGAATTTGCTGAGAATTTTGTGGAATGTCTGCTTATACGTTTCAAAGTCGTCACACTTAAGGCCTGGGACAGGTTTATAAGCGGATACACCAGTAGAGGTGAACTGCGTTCGCCTGCGCCGCGCCGCCCAACGCATAATTTTCATAACGCGCATCCTCTCCCAAGCCGCCGAATTAAACCTGGCAGTTCGGTTATTTCGCTTAAAACAAAATCCGCGCCCGCTTCCCTGTAAATCCGTTCCGCCGCCGTGAACAGAGCGGCCTTTTCCGCCGCGCCTAGCCGCGCGAACTCGCCCGCGCCAAGCCCCAAGACGCTGGAGCCTTTAATCACGCCAACGCAAAGGCAACCCGCGTTGTTGCCTTCCCGCATATCGGCGGCGGTATCGCCGATTTTAAGCGCTTCGGAGATTGAAAGCACCCCCAGCTTTTCAAGACTGCGCCACAGCATATAGGGATACGGACGCCCGATCCCGCCCGTATCCTCCGGGCAGATAAGGCAGTCCGACGCGTAACCCTTCCTCGCCGCCAGCGGCGCGATGACTTCCATCATCTTTCTTGTGTAGCCTGTGGTCGAGCCGACTCGAATGCCCATCTCTCGTATTTCGCGGACTGTTTCCGCCACGCCGGGCAGCGGTTCCGCGTGCCTTTCAAGGACACGGAACAGCGCGGACTCAAATTGCGCGTAGATATTGTCAACATCCTCCGCCGTGTGGGGCTTCCCGCGCTTATCGCGCCAAAGCGCGGACAGCCTGGGGCCCTCAAGCATTTTTTCGATATGGGCGCGCTTAGCCAGACCCATAGGCGCGCGGATTTCCTCCGCCGTCGGCGCGATGCCGAACGCCTTGAAGGCGGCGGTAAAAGCCTCTATAGGCGCAAAAGAGCCGAAGTCAACCGTGGTGCCCGCCCAATCTAGAATTACGGCTTTAATCTTACCCATTTGTTTGTCACCCACTCTCCATGTGGTTTTTGATAATTCTGACGACCGTTTCGTATAAAAGCCGTACAAGGACATTTATGACAAGAATCAGCAGACTCATAGCCGCAGCCTGCGCGATGCCGCCCGCTTCCTCTTTCTTTTCCTCCTCGTATAATATGCCCATGACTTTTCTTCGCGGCTTTTTAATGAATACGCGTTATTTATAAATTCGCTTTGTAAAATTAAGCAGCAGCGTTCCATAAAATTCAGGTAAAAATTTAGCTCCTGTAATTGTAATAATTTCCTTCGTATCTTAAATTAATTGAAACAATAATAACTATATTATATCTGTAATTTTTATATTTAAATTTTACCGCAGGGATGATAATATGAACATTAATCAACCGGAACGCGTTTCGCAAATAACGGCCCCCTGGCTCTGTATTCCGGCTGACGCGCGGACATGCGCCTGAAGGGGTCTTGGGTTTGAAAAGAGAGTCTTATGGACGACAAAGCATTTAATGAGCTGACTGTCAGAATCGGGTATTACAGTCACAGGAAATCCACGCCGGAATGGGAAATAGCGCAGGCGAGACTGTCGTCGACAGATATAACGTATATAATCAAGGGCAGCGCGGAATATACAATAAACGGCAGCAAATACCTTGTAAGGGCTGGGGACCTGTTATGCGCGCAAAAAGGCTGGGAACGCCGCGCGCATACATTTCCGGAGGATTTGATGGAATGTTACTGCGTCAGCGGCCCGGTGCTTGACGGAACTTTTAAGGAAACGCCGCTGCCGTTTCCATTTGTATCGCACGTAGGTATACATCAGGACATTCTCGCCATGTATCATGAGATAAACGCCGCGTGGCTTATGCGGGAACCCGGCTATGAGCTGAAAGCCCGTGGAATTTATATGATAATATTGCAGCGTTTTTTTAAGCTGGTATATTTCGGAGAATACGAAAACAATTATGATAAACGTATTAAAAAAGCGATTGAATTTATGATGGGCCATTTTTCTGAAAACTTGACTGTATGTGACGTGGCCGGCAAAGTGAATTTAAGCCCTACGTATTTTGGCAATTTTTTTAAGCACGCGACTGGCAAAACCTTTAATCAATTTTTGACCAATATCCGGCTTAATCAGGCGGAGACCATGCTGCGCGGCGGTGAGCACAAGATAAACGAGGTGGCGTCAGCGTGCGGTTTCACCGAACCCTTTTATTTCAGCAGGGTATTTAAGCTGAACCGTGGTATATGTCCTTCGGAGATTCTTTATTCCACAAAGGCGGAACTGCGGTAAGTATCAAGGCGTGTAACGGGAAGGGGCTTTGTAACCTTTGTTTGCGGAGGTTGTTAATTCGGCCGTAATTATTATATCAAACAGATAATTTTTGCATGAAAATTTTGTTTTGATATGATATGATATATATAGTATAAAATACAGAGATATGGATTGGAATAAGATAACCATGCGTTGATATACCGCGCAGGACCTGTTTGAAAACTGGATTCTAATAGTCGAGCTTGATAGGACGTGTTTGAAAACTGGATTCCAGCGCGAAGCGTCGAGCAAGCTCGACTATCATTGCGGCAGTTTCATTAGAAATTTCGCGCTTTAAGGAATTTTCAAACACGCCTTAGACGCGGCGCGAAGCGTCGAGCAAGCTCGACTATCATTGCAGTGGTTTTATTCGGAATTTCGCGCTCTAAGGAATTTTCAAGTACGCCTCAGGGGGGACTGCCGGAAACTCCGTTCCTAGTCCGAACCTGTTGGAAATTCGCGGTATATCTATACGCGTGTAGGGGCGGACTGTGTTCGCCCGTGCTAGCCTGAAATAAATACGGGGAAATATATATGTTTTTTTCAAAATTCTTCTTGACAAACCGCTGTCTCTGATTTAAAATATGCATAATAAGTTAATAACATGATAAATACAATATAGCAAATATGATAGGAGGAGTAGTATAATGGACGCTATGCTTGGTGCGCAAACCGCTCGCCCCTCAGGCAAGGGCAAAAAGTTCCTGAACTATACGCAAAGATACTGGACGCTGTATCTTTTATTGCTGCTGCCTGTTGTGTACTTCTTTATTTTCCGTTATTCGCCTATGGCATACATACTTATAGCGTTCAAAAAGTACAGCATTGTTCAGTCAGTTTGGGAAATGCCCTGGGCCGCCAATAATGGGTTCGAACATTTTATTAAGGCGTTTTCTAACCGTGACTTCTTCTACGCGCTGCGCAACACTATTATGCTGAACATGCTGGACCTTGTGGCGGGTTTTCCCATGCCCGTAATTTTGGCGCTGCTGCTTAACGAGCTCGCGTTTAAACGTTTTAAGCGCGTTACGCAGACTATAGTCTATATGCCGCACTTCCTGTCCTGGATAATTATTTCCGGACTGGCCCTGCAGCTGTTCGCGCCCACTTCGGGCCTTGTGAATATTGCCTTGGGCAAATTTGGCGTAGAACCTGTTCCGTTTTTAAACGACCCTGCCCATTGGGTGGGCACCTATATTTTCCTGGGCATCTGGCGCGACATGGGCTGGGGGACAATTATTTACCTGGCCGCCTTGACAGGCATCAACCCCGAATTGTACGAGGCCGCCTCTGTGGACGGCGCGGGCCGGTTCCGCAAAATTTGGAACATAACGCTTCCGGGCTTGAGGCCCACCATAATTGTGCTGCTTATAATGAACCTGGGCCGCGTGCTGGGCAGTGAGTTCGACCGGCCTTACGCCCTTAAAAACAACTTGGTCAGCAGCGTGTCAAACGTTATTTCAACCTTTGTATATACTAACGGCATACGAGGTCAGCAGTTTTCCCTGACAACCGCCGTGGGGCTGTTCCAGTCCGTGGTGTGCGTTATTTTCCTGCTGGCGGCCAACGCCCTGGCCGAAAAGTTCGGCGAGCGGGGCATATGGTAAGGCGTGTTTGAAAACTCCTAAAAGCGCGAAATTTCGTATGAAACCGCTGCAATGGTAGTCGAGCTTGCTCGACGCTTCGCGCTGGAATCTAGTTTTCAAACACGTCCTAAGGAGGGCGCGATTATGATAAAAACAAAAACTACGAAAATCGGAGACTGGGTTATCGCGGGTTTCTGCCTGCTGCTGGTATTCTTGTGCCTGACGCCGCTTTTAAACGTGCTGGCGCGCTCCTTAAGCTCGGCGGAAGCCTTGGTGCGCAATGAGGTTATACTGCTTCCCGTCGGGTTTAACCTAGGCGCGTACCGCCTCGTGCTGGGCGACCCCAAGTACACTTGGTCCCTGGCCTGGACCGCCATGCTGACGGTTATCTGCACGCTGGTCTCCATGACCATGACCGTGCTGTGCGCCTACCCCCTTACTTACGACCAGCTGAAGGGCAGGCGGTTTTTTAACACGTATATTATACTCACCATGTATTTCAGCGCCGGTACTATTCCCACGTACCTTCTGCTGAAGGACATACGCTTGCTTAACAATCCGCTTGTGCTGGTTATTCCCAGCTGCCTGAGCGTGTTTAATATGATTATCATGCGCAGTTTTTTCTACGGGATACCGGAAAGCCTGCGCGAGTCCGCCGAATTGGACGGCGCTGGCCCCATCCGGACCCTGGTCTCCATTTACCTGCCGCTGTCCGGCCCGTCGTTGGCCACCTTGGCGCTGTTTTACGCCGTGGGGCGCTGGAACGGGTTTGCCGACGCGCTTATGTTTATGAACAAGCGGGAATACTTCCCCATTCAGTTGCTGCTGTACAACATCCTTAACAGTGTCACCAGTGTTGAGGTCAGCACCCAGGAGGGGTTCTCAAGCCCCGGCCTGTCGGAAACGCTTAAGGCCGCAACCGTTATGTTTGCCACCGTACCCATCCTGGTGGTATACCCGTGGCTGCAACGTTATTTTATTTCGGGTGTCACCATCGGGGCGGTGAAAGGATAACCCAACGGATTATCCAATATAAATGAATAAAGGAGGATATTTTTAATGAAAACAGTAAGCAAGACAATTTCTAAAGCGCTGGCGTGCCTGCTCTTGGTTACGCTGCTGGCGTCCTGCGGAGGGCCTTCGGCCACGCCGCCTCCGGTTACGCCCTCTACCCTGCCCGCGGTTGTTACGCCCACGCCCGCGCCCGAAGAGCCCGCGGGGGGGGGGCCAGTATCCATTACGGTTGAGATATTTGACCGCAGCAACGACGGCGGTTCCAAGCCCGAGGATAATTTCTACACTGACTTTATTAAAGAAGGTGTACTGCGCGACCATAATATTGAGGTTACATTTGTGCCGGTGCCGCGCTGGACGGAAGTGGAACAGCTTAACAATCTGCTGGCTGCCGGCGACGCCCCTGATATATGCGTGACCTACAGCTACCCGACCATCCAAACTTACGCCAACATGGGCGCGGTGCTGGATATGGCGCCGTACCTGGAAGATAACAAGGCGCAGCTGCCAAACCTTTGGGGCCTGTTGGGTGAGACTAATATCTATTGGGACAAGGACCCGGAAACGGGCGAGATATGGGCAATTGAGGCTCTGCTGCGCCACAACCCGCGCATAGGCACCTTTGTCCGTCAGGACTGGCTGACTAAGCTGAACATTGCCGAGCCCACCACCCTGGAAGAATTTGAGGCCATGCTGTACGCCTTTAAGGAAAACGCGGAAACCCTGCTGGGCGCGGACGCGGATAAAATCATCCCATTTTCCACCAGCTATGATGTGGGCTGGCGTGCGGACCATCTTATGACCATGTTTGTGGCGGATGATATCACTGACAAGGATGTGTATATCAATGGGTTTGACGACAGGCACTTCCTGCTGCCTGGCATAAAGGAAGGCATCCGTGTCCTCAACAAGTGGTACAACGACGGCCTGACATGGAATGACTTCCCGCTGTACGGCTCAGGCGACACTACAGAGGACAACCTTATAAAATCCGGCTATGTAGGTTCCTTTATGCATAACTGGGATTATCCGTACCGCAACGGCGAGGAAGGTATTCATCACCAATTGCGTGCCATAGCCGGCGAGGACGCTGTTTACACCTCTGTGGAGCCTTTTAAGAACGCGGCGGGCGTATACCGTAAGTTCCTGCCCGGACCTATTGACCGGAAGGTATTCCTGCCCGCCACCAATGACGAGCCGGTTGCCTCCATGCTGTATCTGGACTGGTTAAGCACGGTTGAGAACCGCAAGTTCCTCCAGATAGGTGAGGAAGGCGTTACTCACGAAGTGCTGGAAGATGGCGCGATTAAGACAGTTGCCGTTACAGGCGAAAAAATTATGAACTCGCCCAACAATATCGACTACACAATAATTATTAACGGTCTTGACCTTGGCGATCCGGAACTGACAATGGACTCCTACGCATACAACTATTCGGGCGTGGACGCGAGCCTTGTTCAAAAAGGATATGAGATAAGCATCAATGACGGGCGTATCGGCAAAAACGTCCAGGTGGGCCAGATAACCGCCGAAGAGGGTATGGGGCCGGTGCTTACGGAAAAACGCGACATTGTGCTGGATCAGGCGGTTATCGCGCCGGTTGACCAGTTTGACGCGGTGTTCGACGCCGGTATGCAGGATTACTTAGCTTCCGGCGGCCAGGCCATTATCGACGAGCGCACAGCCGCTTGGGAAAAAGTGTTTGGCGACGCGGTAAGTTTGGACTAGCCAGTTTTTGTAGGGGCGAACTGTGTTCGCCCCTTCCAAAAATAAACCCGCTGAATTTAATATTCAGCGGGTTACTTTATGCTTAATTTTAAAGGAGGCGCAATATGAAACATTATGGACAGGAGAGAACCCGACGAACAAGGGCGGCGCAAAGCGACGCTTTCGCCGCGCCCTTTGCGGCGGAAATTCCGAACGCCCTCTGGGATAACTGCTGGCTGCCCACCAAACGCTTTAATAATTTTGAAACCTTCTCGCTGACCGGCGCCGCAGAGGTTCCATGCGGCGTATCCATCTGCGTTGCGGAAGAAGTCGCGCGGCTGTTTAACGCCCGGCGCGCGGACACCGGGAGCCCTGGCGGCGCCCTTTCCCTTTGCGTCAAGCCCGGCCTGCCGGAAGAAGGGTACGAGCTTTCACTTCAGGGAAACGCCTGCGAAATTGTTTCCGGCTCAGAAGCAGGCCTGCTGTACGGACTGTACGCTCTTGCGCGCCTGCTGACGCTGGGTGAAACGGAAGCGCGCCGGCTGCTTTCATCCGCGCCGCGCAACGATATTCGAATGATAGACCATTGGGACGAATTCAGCGGCGAATGTGGGCGGGGATACTCCGGCAAGTCGATTTTTTACGAAGGGAACCAGTTCCGCGGGGACTACGGCCGGCTGGAGGATTACGCGCGGCTGCTGGCGTCGATTGGAATAAACGCGGTATCCATAAACAATGTAAATGTGTCCCGGGCGGAAATAGCTTTTCTGCGGCCGCCGCATCTTTTGAATGTAAAGCGGATAGCGGAAATTTTCATAAAATACAATATACGGCTGTTTTTGGCGGTTAATTTCGCCAGCCCCTACGTACTGGGCGAACTTGACACCGCGGATCCATTGGAACCCGCTGTGCAGGAGTGGTGGAATGCGGCGGTTAAAAAGGTTTACGAGCAGATACCGTTTTTCGGAGGGTTTATTGTAAAGGCGGATTCCGAAGGCGAGCCCGGCCCCTTCGCCTACAGCCGCACTCACGCGGAAGGCGCGAACATGTTGGCGCGGGCCCTTGCGCCCTTTGGCGGGATAATAATCTGGCGCTGTTTCGTTTACAACTGCCGGCAGGATTGGCGCGACCGTTCCATTGACCGGGCGCGTTCGGCCTTTGATACCTTTAAGCCTCATGACGGGGAGTTTTTGGAGAATGTAATCTTACAGGCCAAGTTCGGGCCGATAGATTTCCAGATTCGTGAGCCGGTTTCACCCCTGTTTGGCGCTATGCCACGCACAAATATGCTTATTGAAATGCAGATAACCCAGGAATACACAGGGCAGCAGCAGCACATCTGCTATCTGGCGCCGCAATGGAAGGAAGTGCTGGACTTCGACACATACGCAGACGGAAAGGGGAGCGTCGCTTCTAAGATAGTGGGCAATGCCGGAGGCAGGCCGCGCGGCAGGGGCGGTATGGCGGCGGTAGGCTCGGTGGGCGGCGACGCTAACTGGACCGGCCATAAACTGGCCCAGGCGAACTGGTACGCCTTCGGCAGGCTGTGCTGGGACCCCGCTCTGGGAGCCGATGAAATTCTGCGCGAGTGGATTCGCTTGACCTTCGGGCTGGCGGCAGAGGACGAGGACGCGCTGTTTAACCTTATGAAAGACTCCAGGGAGACCTACGAGCAATACACCGTGCCGCTGGGGGTAGGGTTTATGTGCAAGCCGCACTTCCATTACGGCCCGGATGTGGACGGTTACGAGTACGACCGCTGGGGCACGTACCATTTCGCGGACAGGGACGGCATCGGAAACGACCGGACCCGGACCACGGGCACTGGTTTCTGCGGCCAATACTTTGAGCCTAACGCCTCTATGTACGACAATCTGGCCACTTGTCCTGACGACTTGCTGTTATTCTTTCATCACGTGCCCTACACACACGTGCTGCAATCCGGCAAAACAGTGATACAGCACATTTACGACACGCATTTTGAGGGTTTTGAACGTGTCCTGAGCATGGCTGAGGAATGGAAGCGCTTCAAGGGCAAAATCCGGCCCGAGGACTACGAAAACGTCGCCCAAAGGCTGGAGGAGCAAGTCCGCTGCGCCCGCGAGTGGCGCGACCAGGTTAACACCTATTTTTACAGGAAATCCGGTATCGCGGACGCTAAGGGACGGGTTATTTACAGGTAGCGCGGGCGCCGGCACCATACCATAGGTTTTAAATTGTATTTTTGAGTCTACTGCAAGAACTCTTGACGGTTAATTTTGTAATAAAAAATTTGTTTATTATTGATAGTATATAGCACAAGTACCGTGCTAAAATTAAGTAATTTCAACAAGAAAAACTACAC